>DAOUGB010000085.1:0-17612 GCA_034429595.1 Dehalococcoidales bacterium | reverse complement strand
AAGATAACCGGCACGCCGGTGTGCAGCCCCACATTGGCGATGCCTTTGCTGACCTCGGCGGCTACGTAGTCGAAGTGCGGGGTGCCGCCGCGGATGACCGCGCCGAGGCAAATGACAGCGTTATATTTCTTCGTCTCCGCCATTTTCTGCGCGACCAGCGGAATCTCAAAAGAACCGGGCGTCCAGGCTACCTCGATATCAGTATCGAGCACGCCGTGGCGCAGCAGCGCGTCTTTAGCACCTTCCAGGAGCTTGCCGCTGAAGAACTCGTTAAAGCGGGAGACCACGACCCCGAATTTAAGCCCCTTGCCAATCAAATTGCCTTCATAAGTCTTGCTCATTTAAGTCTCCTTGTCTATAATGTCGCCTTCATTATCGATTATCTTTAAAAGATGCCCCATCTTGTCCTGCTTGGTTTTGAGATAGCGCTTGTTATACGGGTTGGGCTTGGCGGTGATGGGCAGCTGCTCCACGATTTTCAGCCCGTAGCTGGCCAGACCGCTCATTTTCTTAGGGTTGTTGGTCATCAGGCGCATGTTGCGGATACCGAGGTCGGCAAGGATCTGCGCGCCGACGCCGTAATCACGCTGGTCGGCCTTGAAGCCCAGCGCCAGGTTGGCTTCCACCGTATCCATGCCGGTATCCTGAAGAGCATAAGCTTTAATCTTGTTATGGATGCCGATGCCCCGGCCTTCCTGCCGCATGTAGAGCACGACGCCGCGGCCTTCATCGGCGATACGTTTCATGGCCATTTCAATCTGCTCCCCGCAGTCACAGCGCATACTATGGAAAACATCACCAGTGAGGCACTGGCTGTGCACGCGCACCAGCACCGGGTCATCGGTAGCCACGTCCCCCATAACCATCGCCAAGTGTTCCGCGGGGTCAGTGCTGGCTTTATAGGCAATCACTCTGAAATCGCCGAACTTGGTGGGAAGCTTGGCTTCCGCCACCCTGGTGACCAGCCGTTCGTGCCGGTAGCGGTAAGCAATAAGGTCAGCGACGCTGATGATTTTGATACCATGCTTTCTGGCAATAACTTCAAGCTGCGGCAGGCGCGCCATGGTGCCGTCTTCATTCATAATCTCACAACAGACGCCGGCAGGCGCCAGCCCCGCCATGCGGGCAAGGTCGACCGTAGCCTCGGTCTGGCCGGTACGCACCAGCACGCCGCCATCACGGGCGCGGAGGGGGAACATGTGCCCCGGCATAACGATGTCCTCCGGTTTGGTCTTAGGATTGACGAGCGTTTGCACCGTGGTGGCGCGGTCAGCGGCGGAGATACCGGTAGTGGTACCATTTCTCGCCTCGACGGAGATGGTGAAAGCCGTCCCGAAAAGCGAGGTGTTGTTGCTGACCTGCATCGGGATACGGAGGGCATCCAGCCGCTCGCCGGTCATGGGCATACAGATAAGGCCCCGCCCGTGCGTGGCCATGAAGTTGATGGCCTCCGGAGTGACCTTTTCCCCGGCCATGACGAAATCGCCCTCATTTTCGCGGTCTTCATCATCCACCACGATAACGAATTTGCCGTTCTTGATATCTTCAATTGCTTCAGGGATGGTTGCCAACGCCATGATTGTTTCTCCTTATTCGAGCGGAGCTTCAGTTAACGGGGAAGCCGTGCTCCTGTAAAAATTCTGCCGTTATGCCCGTGCTCTTTTTCAGGCTCAAGTTTTCCACGTATTTGCCGATGATGTCCACTTCCAGATTAACGATATCGCCGACCTGCCGTTCCGCCAAAATGGTGTGCTGCCGGGTAAAGCCCACGATAGATACGCCAAAAGTGGCGGCGTCCCGGGTGGTCACCGTCAGGCTGGTGCCGTCCACGGCGATAAAGCCCTTTTCCACGATATAGCGCATGACCTCCGGCCCGGCCTGGAAGCGCATCAAAAGCGCCTCCCCTTCTTTAGCGACCTGCACGACCTTGCCGGTAGCATCGATATGCCCCTGGACAAGGTGGCCGCCGATTTCTCCGTTGAAAGTTAAAGGCCGCTCCAGATTAACTTTATCCTTGGGATGCAGGAACCCTAAATTAGTCCTTTGTAAAGTTTCCGGCATCACGTCCACGGAAAACGTCTTATCATCGAAAGCGGTGACGGTGAGGCAGATGCCGTTGACGGCGATGCTCCCGCCCAGCTCCACGCCCTTAAGGATAGCTTTAGCGGACACGGTGAGCTTACCCGCCGTAACGGAGATAATACTGCCTACTTCCTGAACAATTCCGGTAAACAAGTTTGGCCCCTATGAGGAGATACGATTATTTGCTATCATTTTAACACTTGTCATAAGAGAGGCGCAATAATTACGCCAATCGTCATTGTCTTATACAAAATCCATCCCCTTATATCCCCCTTCCTTTGCAAAGGACAGGGGATGTTAAAAGAAAGGGGTTAGCACCCCTTTCCATCAGGCTATTTCCTCTGGGTATTGGCGTATTGGCGTCTCCATTATTATATTAAAGGGAGACAGGAGAGGGATTTTAGACTCCCCAACACTTGCTATAAGACAGGCGCAATAAATGAGTAGTTGGTAATTGGTATTTAATAGTTGGGGGGAGGAGAGATGTCAATACCCCAAAACGTACGGATAAAAAGAGAAAGCCTAACGCCCTTCATAGATTCGAAAGGACGGTTGGTTCAATTGCTTTTACCACTGATACCGTAGATAAAAAGAGAAACCAGGTCTTGATACAGCCTGGTATCGCGGCGCATGCGGTCATGAATTTCCGGGTTATTGGCGATGCCTTGCTGAAATAATCTTATATAAGTGATGACCGCTTCATCAGAAATATCCGCCCGCAGCTTTCCCTGCTGCTTTCCTTCCTGCAGGAATTCACGGAAAGCAGTTTCTATTTCCGACCTGATGGCGTCACCGGACGGTGTTGCATCAGGGACGCCAACAAGGCCCGGTTTACCGGTTTGTCCCGGCTTGCCTATCTCCAGGTTATACCGGTCGGCAACATCAATCCACGACTGTAAAATACCCTGGAATTTTTCAATCCATGACTTTTTCCAGACAATTGCCTCACGGAAGCGGCTGGCAAGCACCTTAAAAATGCCGTGGTGATAATCTTTTACCAGCTCGTCTTTACTGCCGAAGTTATTATAAATCGTAGCTTGAGATACCCCTGCTTTACGCGCGATATCGTTGACGCTCACTTTATCAGCGCCAAACCTGGAAAAAAGTTCTTCCGCCGCGCGGCGGATATCTTCTTTGCTCTGTTCCTTGCGACGCGCAAAACCGTCCATACTTCCCTCCGACAGCTAATGTTGTAATTATTATAGCATTACGTATTGACAATTACAATATTTAGCGTTACTATTATTATAGTATTTATAGCATAATATTACAATATGTCTAACTACATTGTCCAGAAAATATTGGCGGACAGAAAGGCTTATACTAATGGCTATAACACCAACGATCATCACCGCGGGCCTGACCAAACGCTTCGGCAGCTTTACAGCGGTAAATGACATCTCATTGAATATCCAGCGAGGCGAGATTTACGGTTTTTTAGGCTTAAACGGGGCGGGCAAGACGACCACGATCCGTATGCTGCTCGGCATGATCAGACCGAGCGCCGGTTCAGTGGCGCTATTCGGCATCAAAGCTCAACCAGACCAGCGTTCGATATGGCAGCGGGTAGGTTACCTCGTGGAAACTCCCCATCATTATCCGGACCTGACCGTCCGGGAGAACCTGGAGATATACCGCCGCCTGCGCGGCATTAACGACGCCAACGCGGTAGAAAATATTATCCGCGACCTCGGGCTGACGCAGTATGCCGACCGCCGCGCTAAAGCACTTTCACTCGGTAACGCGCAGCGGCTGGGACTGGCCAAGGCGCTCATCCATCACCCCGATCTGCTCATCCTCGATGAACCGGCTAATGCCCTGGACCCGGCCGGCATCGTCGAAGTAAGAAACCTGTTGCGCAATCTGGCTGAAAACGACGGCGTGACGATTTTTATCTCCAGCCATATTTTGAGTGAAATAGCCCGGCTGGCCACGCGGATAGGCGTGGTACATGAGGGTAAATTAGTCAAGGAACTGTACGCCCAAGAGATCGAGGAACAGGAAGAACCGCACCTGGCAATCGATGTCCGTGACCCGTCCGCCGCTTTGCCGTTATTGAGAAAAGCCGACTTTATGGTAAGTCTGAACGGGAATAATTCGCTGACGATTACGGATAAACCGGCGATAGAACACCCCGACCGGATAGCGACATTGCTGGTCCAGGCGGGCTTCCCGCCCACCCGGCTGGCGGTCGAGCGAGGAGACCTTGAGTCCTACTTCTTAAAGCTGGTCGGGATAGAAAAGGAGACCAAATAATGAATACTTTTTTTAACGGAATCACTCCGGCGCTTTGGGTTGAGTTTAAAAAAGCTACACGCTCCAAGACGCTCTGGATAACCACTCTGGGGATTTTTATGGTAGTTGTCATCGCCGGTCTTTTCATGTTCATCCTCAAGGACCCGGAGCAGGCCAGGCGCCTCGGTCTCGTCGGGGCCAAAGCGGAGATATTCGGCGGCTCGGCTGATTGGCCCAGCTTTTTCAATCTGATTCTGCTTCTAATCAGTGTCGGCGGCTTGATTGTTTTCGGTTTTATCTTTGTCTGGGTCTTCGGGCGGGAATTCAACGATAAGACCGTCTATGATACGCTGGCATTACCCACGTCGCGGATGTCCATAGTTATGGCCAAGGTTACCACAGCGGCCTACTGGTCTTTAGCGCTTGTCCTGCTGGTGTTTGTCCTCATGCTCGGTATCGGGGCGGCACTCCAACTCCCGGGCTGGTCGGCAGACATTATCTGGCATGGACTGGGACTATTGCTGGCCACCGGCTGCATGACCGTGCTTCTATGCCTGCCGTTTTCTCTGGTAGCCAGTTTCACCCGCGGCTACTTGCCGGCGGTGGGCTGCATTTTCCTGGTCATGATACTCGGGCAGGTCATCTCGCAGCTTGGCAACGGGCAGTACTTTCCATGGACGGTCCCGATGTTGTTCAGCGGCGCCGCGGAAGCGCTGACGGGAAAGATAGCTGAACCGCTGGGCTTTATCAGCTATTTTCTGGTAGCATCGGTCGGCATTTTGAGCTTGTTGATTACCCTCGCGTGGTGGCGCACCGCCGACCAGACCTGACCAACCCTCCGGTACGTCAAATAAAAAAAGAGAGGGGCGTTTGCCCCTCTCCAAAACTGTTTACCGTTAACCGTATGCTGTAAACTAATTACCTAGTTGCTCTGCCTGCCGGCGATGCCTTTGGCCGTTTTGGCGCCTTTCTTTTCCGGCTCCTTAGGGCGCAGGTCGCGGGTGGCTTTGCCCGCCTGCCACATCTCCGAGTTGCCCATGACCGCCAGCTCTTTGCCGAGCAGTTCCTTGTAGTTAGCGCCGCCGCAGGCCTTAATGACCCGCCGCGTTTCCATCCCGCCGGCTACTCTTTCATATAATTCTTTGAAGACCGGCATGACGGCTTTCTTGAACTTGGGTTTCCAATCGAGCGCGCCGCGCTGGGCCGTGGCCGAGCAGTTGGCATACATCCAGTCCATGCCGTTTTCCGACACCAGCTTGATAAGACTTTCGGTCAGCTCTTCGACCGTTTCATTGAAGGCCTCGCTGGGGGAATGGCCGTGCTTGCGCAGCGTATCGTACTGGGCTTCCATAATGCCCGCTAAAGCGCCCATCAGCACACCGCGCTCGCCAACGAGGTCGGAAAAGACCTCTTTCTCAAAGGTGGTGGGGAAAAGATAACCGGAGCCAACGCCGATGCCCACCGCCAGGCAGCGCTCTTTAGCCCGGCCGGTGGCGTCCTGAAATACCGCGTAACTGGCATTGATACCCGCGCCGGACAGGAAATTACGCCGCAATGATGTCCCGGAGCCCTTGGGAGCCACCATAATGACGTCCACGTCCTCGGGCGGGATAATCTTGGTCTGGTCTTTATAGACGATGGAAAAACCGTGGGAGAAATACAACGCTTTCCCCTTGGTCAGCTGTTTCTTAATGGTCGGCCAGATCTGCTTCTGCGCCGCATCGCTAACCAGCATTTCGATAATCGTGCCGCGTTTGGCTGCTTCCTCAATATCGAACAGGTCTTTGCCGGGCTCCCAGCCGTCCTTGACCGCGCGGTCCCAATCCGCCTTGAACTGCTTGCTCTGCCCGACGATGACGTTGAAACCGTTATCCTTCATGTTAAGCGATTGGCCGGGGCCCTGTACGCCGTACCCGATAACCGCAATTACTTCATCCTTTAAAACCTTGCGGGCTTTCGCCATAGTGAACTCGCTCCGCATGACGACTTCTTCTTTGACACCGCCGAAATCAATTAACGCCATTTTCTTTCCCTCCTGAAACGAAAAACCTGTAATTAAGTATATATTTTAAGCGGCTATGAAATCAAGAAAGGCTGTACTATAATGTCCCGTATAGTAGCATTAATGCGCTAAAGGAGATGCCATGTTCAAAGTCAAAGCAGTTGTAGCAGATTTCCTGGGAGACAAAGAGAAGTATCCCTGCCACCACCAGTATCAATCAGGTGACGAGTTCATCTTCGACGGAGCAAATTTCATCGGGAGCATCTGCCCGAGCTTTGCCAAGGACATCGTCCCCATGATGATGGACATCCATGCCTCCGGACCCAGATACAAGGACTACATACACTACTATCCATTTCTGTACGCTCCGCTAAGCATCGATGCCCCGGAACTGAAAAAATACGACGGCCTGGGCTTTAAAAACGTCTTCACCAATTACAAAGAGCCCAAATACAGCGTCGCCAACCTGGCCGGTTCCGGCGCTTTCAATTGGCCGCCGCCGGACAAAAGACCCGACCAGCGACCGATAAGGCTCATCTGCCCCGATTACCGGACCTCCGTCGCCGTAAAAATAGAAGCATTCGACCTGGCCGATACGGGGCGCAACATACCGTTCTTCAGAAGAGAAATGAGCATATTGGATAAAATCCTCAAGAAACCGGGCATCAAGGCCGACAGGATACTGGGCGAATTTACCAAAAAGCAGATAGAAGGGATTTACCCGGCGTTGAGCCAGGTGATGATTGAATCGCTATTGGAAGAGATGGAATTGATGGGCTATCTGAAAATACGGGAGGGCAAAGTTACCGGCAACAAGAAAGCGGAGAAAAAGCTCAAAGACTACAAGGCAAATTTGACCGCGGCGGAAAGAAAAGCGCTGGGGATGCAGGAGTAAAAACCCCCCTTTTATTCCCCTTCACTTCTCTCAAGGGTTAGCATGACAATTTTTGACTAATTCAGCGTGAGGACATATAATGGCAATAACTAACCGACGAGAGGAACAGCATATTGGCCAACAAAGATGAAAATACTAACGAAGCAATTGCCGCCAGCCTGGAAAAGCTGGAGAAGCGCTTCGATATGATGAACGACCGACTGGATAACGTGGATTCCATCGTTACCGCCGTTGCCGAGCGCGTGATGAAACAACCGATTACCTTTATCGTGACCTGCTCCCACTGCGGCCACAAGGTAGAAGTGGCGCTCATCGGCACGGAAAAACCGACAAGGTAGCAGGAAAAACCCCCCATCTTCAGAATCAGTATTTCAGGAGAATGCGATGACTATAGGTATAGCTGTAGAACAAAAAAAGTACGAGTTTTTCAAATGGCGTTATGAGTTAAGCATCCCGAAGAAACTGGCGCTGGCGCTGGGAGTAGCGGTACTGACCGGACTGCTGGCGCAGTTAAAAGTATTTCTGCCGTGGAGCCCGGTGCCGCTGACCGGACAGCCCCTGGCGGTACTGCTGGCAGGCGGTTTACTGGGGACATGGTGGGGCGGCGTCAGCATGGCGCTTTACGCGGGGCTGGGGGCGGCGGGCGTGCCGTGGTTCCAGGGCTTCGCGGGGGGGCTGGCTTACATGACCGGGCCGACGGGCGGCTATATCATCGGGTTCATTCTGGCGGCGCTTTTCCTGGGATATTTTACGGATAAATTCGTCAGGGCGCGGAGCTTTTCAGCGATGTTCGGGCTAATGCTCTTTGCCAGCTTCGTCCTCGTTTACGCGCCGGGCCTGTTACAGCTCAACATGTGGCTTTCCATGGTCAAGGGCGAGCCGGTATCGTTCGGGCAACTGATGATGCTCGGGGCGGTGCCCTTCCTGGCCGGGGATGCCATCAAATGCGTCATCGCGGCGCTCATCACCCGGGCCATCACGCCCAAGAAAGCCTACGGCAAAGAGACCGACGGCGATAAATGGGCGGGGTGGCGCTTACCGTAGTCCGATAATGCCTACAATCCCGGCATGATTCGGGTATCACTATCCGTTAAGGAGATATCTTTATGTCAGGACTGAATCCGCAGGCAACCGAGCTTAACAGCATCATCGAAAAGAGCAGCCGGACCGTCTACGACCTGCTATCCAAGAAAGGCAAAGCCATCTATTTCCCCAGGAAGGGCATCCTGGCGCAGGGCGCGGCGGCCAAAGATAAAGAAATCAACGCCACCATCGGCACCGCTTACGAAGACGACGGCAAACCGATGGTATTACCCAGCATGGCCAGCCGCATCACGCTCGATAGCAAAGAGGTATTCCCTTACGCCGGCAGCGAGGGGCTGAAAACCCTGCGGGACAAGTGGAAGGAACTGATGAAGGCCAAGAACCCTTCACTCGGCGCTAAAGAAATCAGCCTGCCGGTGGTCACCTGCGGCGTCACCAACGGGTTGAGCATCATCGGCTATATGTTCGCGGATGAGATGGATGAGGTGATTACCGCCGACCTGTACTGGGAAAACTACGACCTTGTGTTCACCAACGCCTACGGGGCTAAATTAAAATTCTTCAACCTTTTTAAGGATGGGGTATTCGATACGGAGTCGTTCAAAGCAACCATAAATGAAGGCGGTACAGGTAAGAAAATCGTCCTCCTCAATTTCCCCAACAATCCCTCCGGCTATACGCCGACCAGCGACGCGGCGAACAAAATAATCGGTGTGCTGAAAGACGCCGCCGCAGCCGGGAACAAGCTGGCGGTGATACTGGACGATTCATACTTCGGGCTGATATTCGAAGATAAGATTATTACGGAGTCGCTCTTCGCGGAACTGTCCGGCCTGCACAAAAATCTACTGGCTATCAAGGTTGACGGACTGACCAAAGAAGAATATGCCTGGGGCCTGCGCGTGGGATTCGTGACTTACGGCATTAAAAACGGCAGTAAAGCGTTATACCAGGCGCTGGAAGAAAAGACCGCCGGGGCGGTGAGGGGCAATATCTCCAACTCACCCCATTTATCCCAATCGCTCTTTATCAACGCCTCAAAAGCGGCAAGCTATTTGCAGGAAAAGCAGCGCAACCGGGAAAAAATCGGGGAGCGCTATTTAAAGGTTAAAGAAATCCTGGCAGCGCACAAGGAATATAAAGAGTATTATGAAGCGCTGCCGTTCAACTCCGGCTATTTCATGTGCGTGAAAATTAAAAATATAAACGTCGATAAGGTCTGGCAAACGTTACTGGATAAATACAGCACCGGGGTAATCTGCTACAGCGAAAAGAACCTGTTAAGAATAGCGTTTGCCTCCACGCCGACGCCCAAGCTGGAAAAGCTGTTCAATAATATTTACCTGGCGTGTAAAGACTGCGCTGGATAGGTCAGATACCATATTGTTGTCATACTCACCCCCGCCCCTCTCAAACTCAACTGTCTTTTATACTCAATGGTTATTTGTTTGAGAGGGGGAGCTGTTTTTTTAAGAGGGGCTGACGCCCCTCTTAGACACCCCGCTAATTAACGCCCGTACCAGCCGTGACCCTTAATGATGCCGCGGACATAAGCCGCCGCGCCGACGTGCTGTAAATTAAGCAAAGCGCCGGTCAGGCGCGAATGAACCGGGCTGGTGGTACCCGGTTCCCAGGAAGCTGGCACCTCCCTATCCAGTTCTTGCTCCGTGAGCGTTTCAAGATAACGCAGTAATGGCTCTTTGACCGCTTTTTCATAGTCCAGCAGCGTTTTTATATCCGGTATTCTCAAAGCGTCCACCTGGGCATCCGTAAAGCCCTTGCCGGTCTCGTTAAAATCGGCGGGACGATTGAATTTCTTGTGCCAGCCGTCTTTTATCCAGAGCTGTTCTCCCAGCACCGCGTCTCCGAGCAGCCTATCGCAGCTGCGGATGGTATGCCAGCAAAGCCAGCTTACCGGGTTGGCGCCGGGGGAGGGGCGTTGATGCAGTTCCTCAACGGTAAGGCCGTCAAGGACCTTTTCCAGCTCCCCGAACATATTCTTATAGAATTCAACCGTCATCTGCGGCCATCTCATAAGCGCCTCCCGTACATTGTAGTTTTTATATGATACATCATCAGGTCAAGACAACAATAAAGACAGAAAAAGGACAGCTGTAATTGCGTGCGTAGCTGAACGTTGCTATAATAAATCTGGTTAAGAAAGAGAATCGAGATGACAAGATGAACGAAGAAAATAAAGACGACAAATTAGCAACGATGCGGCATTCCGCCTCCCATGTCATGGCGGAAGCCGTGCAGGCGATGTTCCCGGGGGCTAAATTCGCCATCGGGCCGGCGATAGAAGACGGCTTCTATTATGACTTCGATTTACCGCGCTCGCTGACGCCGGAGGATTTACCGGTCATCGAGCAAAAAATGAAGGAAATCATCAAGGCCAACCTGCCCTTCACTCATAAAGAAATCACTAAAGAAGAGGCGAAAACGATCTTCGCGTCTCAACCATACAAACTGGAATTAATCGAAGAACTGCCCGACGACAAGGTGGGGATTTACACGCAGGGAAACTTTACCGACCTCTGCCGCGGGCCGCACGTGAGATATACCAGCCAGATTAAAGCGTTCAAGCTGATGAGTATCGCCGGGGCGTACTGGCGCGGCGACGAGCATAACAAGATGCTCCAGCGGGTTTACGGCGTTGCTTTTGGCAGTGCCAAAGAACTGGAAGAATACCTGGGGAAAATAGAGGAAGCCAAGAAACGCGACCACCGCAAGCTGGGTAAGGATTTAGACCTTTTCATCATACCGGAGGAAATCGGCGGGGGGCTGGTTATCTATACGCCCAAGGGCGGCCGCATCCGCACCACCATCGAGGATTTCTGGCGTCAGGAGCATTTCGCCAACGGTTATGAAATTCTCTATACCCCGCACATAGGGTTAAGCAAGCTGTGGGAAACCAGCGGACATCTGGGCTTTTATAAGGAAAACATGTATTCGCCGGTGACAATTGACGAGCAGGACTATTACCTTAAACCGATGAACTGCCCGTTCCATATCCTCGCTTATAAATCCCAGACACGCTCTTACCGCAATTTACCTTTACGCTGGGCGGAACTGGGCACGGTGTACCGCTACGAGCGTTCCGGAGTTTTATCCGGGCTGATGAGGGTGCGCGGCTTCACCCAGGACGATGCGCATATTATCTGTACACCGGAGCAGATGAACAGCGAAATAACCGAAGTGCTCCGTTTTTCACTATACATGATGAAGACCTTCGGCTTCCAAAAGTACAAGGTCTATCTTTCCACCCGCCCGTCCGATGCCGTCGGCGACCCCAAAATGTGGGAGGACGCCCAGAACGCTTTACGCCGGGTTATCGACGAGAATCAATTGCCCTTTGAGGTCGATGAAGGCGGCGGCGCTTTTTACGGCCCGAAAATCGATATAAAAATCGAGGACGCGCTGGGCCGGGAGTGGCAAACAACCACGATACAATTCGATTTCAATCTTCCCGAGAGGTTCGAGATGACCTACGCCGGCGCGGACGGCAAAGAGCACAGACCTTACATGATACACCGCGCCTTGTTCGGCTCATGGGAACGGTTCTTCGGGCTGCTTATCGAGCATTACGCCGGGGCATTCCCGCTCTGGCTTTCCCCGGTGCAGGTAAAGTTGATTCCCGTATCCGACCGGCATAACGAACACGCCCAAAAGGTTGCCGCCGAGATGAGAAACCGCTGTATCAGGGTAGAGATAGACGACCGCTCCGAGCGGATGAACCTGAAAATCCGGCAGGCGCAGCTGGAGAAAATCCCCTATATGGTCATCCTGGGGGACAAAGAGGCCGCGGACAACTCCGTTTCCGTGCGGCGGCGCACCGGCGAGCAGTTACCCACCCAATCCCTGGCCGATTTTATCGATGCGCTTGCAGCGGAAATAGCCAGCAAAAAATAAAAACAGGCTTGTGTTCATCCTATGTAAAGCTTGATTTCCACGAGAGAATATGGTATAGTTTTTGTTCGTAGGACACCTGTGTCGGGGAGGTAACAAGCAGCCATAATTAAACAATTACGCGTTAACGAAAGAATTATCGCCAGAGAAGTCCGCCTTGTCGGTGAGAAAGGCGAGCAACTTGGTGTCATGACGCTGGCAGCAGCGAGAGAACTGGCAAAAAAGGCCAATCTGGACATCGTCGAGGTTGCGCCCACTTCCGTCCCGCCTGTATGCCGGCTCCTTGACTACGGGAAATTCAAGTACGAACAGCAGAAAAAAGAACAGCAGTCGAAGAAAGCCCAGAAGATTACCCTGCTAAGAGAAATCCGCCTGCGACCCAAGATAGGCGTCCATGATTTTGAGTTCAAAGCCCGCACCGCCAAGAAGCTGCTGCAGGACGGGGCCAAGGTAAAAATAACGCTGATGTTCCGGGGACGGGAAATAACCCATCCGGATTTGGGGTGGAAAGTTTTACAAAAGATGGCGGAAACGCTGAACGACGTGGGCACGCTGGAGAGACAGCCGATGATGGAGGGGCGGCGGATGGATATCATCCTGGCGCCGGCCAGCGCCAAGCCCAAGCCGAAAGCCGAAGCGAAAACCGAAGCAAAAACGGAAAATAAAACGACCGTAAAAGCCGCCGCCAAAGCAGAAACAAAAGAAGAAGCGGCTCCGGCCGTAAAAACAATAGAAAAGGAAACCCAGAATGCCAAAACTTAAGACACATAAAGGCGCCAAAAGCCGCTTTAAGGTTACGGGCACCGGCAAAATAATGCGGGTCAAAGGGCCCAAGAGCCATCTGCGCGTCCATAAAGCCAAACGCGTGCGCAGCCAGTTCGATGAGATGATTGAGCTGAACCCCGCGGATAAAAAGAGAATATCACGGTTGATACCTTACGGTAGCAAGTAGAACGGAGTAACAGTTAAATGCCTAGAGTAAAACGGGGTGTAACCTCACACCACAAACATAAGAAAGTACTGGCCTTAACCAAGGGTCAGCGGAGCACGCGGCACCGCCTGATAAAACGCGCCAATGAAGCCATGATTCACTCTTTGAGCTACGCGTACATCCACAGACGGGAACGCAAGGGCGATTTCCGGCGGCTGTGGATACAGCGCGTCAACGCCGCCTGCCGCGCGCAGGGCATGACCTACAGCCAGTTCATGCACGGGCTGAAAGTGGCCGGAGTGGACATCAACCGGAAGAACCTGGCCGATATGGCCGTGATGGATGCGAAAAGCTTTAGCAGCCTGGTCACTCTCGCAGGAGGGAAAGGCCAGGACTAGCAACACCCGGTTCTCCACCAATCCAGGAATCCAGATTATTTTAAGTCCCCTTCCCTCCAAAAGGAAGGGGATTTTTTTAGCAGGCGATTAATATGTTGAACAAAATAGAAGAAATCAAAACGGAAGCCCTGAAGCAATTGGCAAACATCAATGAAGTCAAAGCCCTGGAGGCATGGCGCGTCCAGTACCTGGGCAAGAAAAGCCCCCTCACCCAGATTCTGCGCGGACTGGCGGCGCTATCAATCGAGGAGAAGAAGGCCGTGGGAACGGCGGCCAACCAGTTGAAGAACCTGCTGGAAAGCGCCTCCGGCGAAAAGGCGGAAGCCCTGAAAGAAGCCGGGCTGAAGGCGGCGGGGCAAAAGGAAGCCATCGATATCACGCTGCCGGGCCGGCCGCTTGCCGTGGGACACCGGCACATTATTTCCGAGACAATCGAAGAAATCTGCGATATTTTCGTCTCGCTGGGCTTTACGGTCCGGGAAGGCCCGGACGTGGAGTGGGACTATTATAACTTCGAGGCCTTGAACATCCCCGCGGAGCACCCATCCCGCGATAACATGTCATCCTACTGGGTAGACACGCCGCCGGGGGAAAAGGGGAAACAGCTTTTAAGGACGCACGGCACCGCCATCAGCGCGCGCATCGTGGAATCCATGAAGCCGCCGATACGCACTATCGAGCCGGCGCGGGTCTACCGTTATGAAGCGGTCAACGCGACCCACCTTAACATCTACCACAATATGGACGGGCTGGCGGTGGACAAAAACATCACGATGGGCGACCTTAAAGGCGTACTTTACGAGTTCGTGCGGCGATACTTCGGGGAAAAGCGGCAGGCGCGCTTCCGCACCGATTTCTTCCCGTTCGTGGAGCCGGGGGCGGAAATCGCCATCGACTGCGGGATATGCCACGGCTCCGGCTGCCGTTTCTGCGGCAACAGCGGGTGGCTGGAAATACTGGGCTGCGGCATGACCCATCCGGAGGTATTACGGCGGGGCGGCATCGACCCGGAAGAGTACAGCAGCTTCGCTTTCGGTATGGGGCTGGAGCGTTTGCCGATGCTGCGCTACGGCATCGACGACATACGGCTTTTTTACAATAACGATTTGAGATTCTTGAGGCAATTCTAAAATGAAATGATGTATTGTCATTCCGAGGAGCAAAGCGACGTGGGAATCTCTACTATTAACTTAATACAGTCATAGAGATTGCCGCGCCTTCCCTGCGGGAATGGCTCGCAATGACAAAAAAATAGGATAGAAAAATGAAAGTACCGATTAAGTGGCTTAAAGATTATGTAAAGATTACCCTGCCCGTGCCGGAGCTGGCGAAGAAGCTGACGCTGGCCGGGTTCGAGGTAAGCGAGATTATCACGACCGGCGGGAACTGGGACAACGTGGTCGTCGGGCAAATAACCGCCATCAACCCCCACCCCAACGCCGATAAGCTCCGCCTGGCGACGGTCAACCTGGGGCAAAAAGAGCAAACCGTCGTCTGCGGCGCGCCCAACCTGACCATCGGGGACAAGATAGCTTTTGCCAGCGCGGGAGCGCGTCTGACCAATCCGCAGAACGGCAAGGTGGAAACACTCAAGCCCGCCAAGATACGCGGTGTGGAGTCCAGCGGGATGATATGCTCGGAGAGAGAGCTGGGCATCTCGGAAAGCCACGAAGGCATTCTGGTACTCGCTAAAAGCGCCGAGGCGGGCACACCGCTCGCCGACTTCATGGGGGATACGGTACTGGGGGTAGACATTACCGCCAACCGTCCGGACGGCCTTTCCGTCATCGGCATCGCCAGAGAAGCGGCGGCAATATGCGGCCAGAAAATCAACGTGCCGGAATCTCAATATGCCGAAACGGGCGAACCGATTGAAAAACAAATCAGCATCGAGATTAAAGACAGCGAGCTTTGCCCGCGCTACTGCGCCACGCTCATCACCAACGTCAAAATCAAAGAGTCGCCGGCGTGGCTGCAGGAAAGGCTCATCGCGTGCGGGCAACGGCCTATCAATAACATCGTCGATATTACCAACTACATTATGCTGGAATACGGGCAACCCCTGCACTCCTTCGATTACGACCGTCTCAAGGGCAAAAAAATCATTGTCCGGCGGGCGACCGAGGGGGAGACGTTCTACACCCTGGACACCGAAGAGCGCAAGCTGACCGGCGATATGCTGGTCATCGGGGACGGGGAGAGAACAGTGGCCATCGGCGGGGTGATGGGGGGACTCAACAGCGAAGTGACCGACAGCACGACATCGATTCTGCTGGAAGCCGCCAGCTTTAAAGCGGCCAGCCTGCATTACACCAGCCGGAAACTCGGGCTTTTAAGCGAAGCCTCGCACAGGTTCGAGCGGGGCATCAGCGCGGGGATAACGATTCCGGCTTTAAAGCACGCTACCCAGCTGATGGCGGAACTCGGCGAAGGTACGGTCGCCAAGGGCATTATCGACGTTTACCCCGGCAAGAAGGACCCACAGCCCATTACCACAACCGCCGCAAGGGTTAAACGACTCCTCGGCGTGGAGTACAGCGCCCAGCAGATTGCCGCCGCGCTGACCGCCTACGGCATCGAGAATAAGGTGGAAGGCGATAAAGTAACGGCGACAGCCCCCTACTGGCGCAGCGATATCAAGATAGAAGAAGACATCATCGAGGAAGTGGCGCGCTACTACGGCTACGACCAGATACCCACGACGTTATTCCGCGACCCGATACCGCAACAAAACGCGATACCTAGCATCGGGTTAAGAAGGAAAATAAAAGATACCCTAGCGGGGTTCGGGTTCCAGGAGGTCATGACCTACACGCTGACCAGCACCGAGATGATGCGCAATATTTACAGCACACCGCACGACCCCCAGCCGCTGCCGCCGAAGGTAGCCAACCCGATGACGGCGGAGCAGGAGTACCTGCGTTCCGGCCTGCGCGCCAACCTGCTGGCAACACTGGCGGCCAACCGAAAATACGAAGAAGGCGGTCTAAAGCTATTCGAGGTAGGGAAAGTATACGTACCCAAAGCCGACGGCCTGCCGGATGAGCCGGAAATGCTTTGCGGGCTGATGTCCGGCAACAGATTCGAGCAATCATGGCTGGGCGGTGAAGGGAATTACGATTTCTACGACGTAAAAGGGGCGGCGGAGGGGCTTTTCCAGAAGCTGGACGTAGCCATAAGCTTTGAGAAGAGCGAAGATGAAAGCCTGCACCCAACACGACAGGCAGGCATCGTTACGGCGGGGAAAAACAAAATAATAATCGGGGTCATCGGGGAGGTGCACCCGAAAGTGGCGGCGGCCTATGAGCTGGAGGGGACGGTTTGTCTCCTGGAAGCAGACCTGGCAGCGGTGCTGCCCTGCATATCCGAGAAAGTTTATAAACCGATACCGCGCTTCCCGAGCATGGTGCGCGACCTGGCGCTGGTGGTAGACGCCGGTGTTACTAACCAGCAGATACTGGATATCATTAAAGGCTTCCAGCTGATAACGGACGCAGAACTTTTTGATGTGTATACGGGGAACCAGGTGGCGGCGGGGAAAAAGAGCCTGGCCTATAGATTAACCTACCAGCTGCCGGACAAGACGCTGACCGATGAAACGGTCAACAAAGTGCAGGAGCAAGTGCTAAAGAAGTTAACAGCAGAGGTAGGGGCGGTGCTGCGGGGATAAGGGGATAAAATCCCTCTCCTGTCTCCCTTTACGTTTTATTCACCCTCACCCTGTCTCCCTCTCCCATCAAGGGGGTGTTGTATCAAAAGTCATTCTGAAGAGTGAAACGGCGAAGAATCCGCGCCTGGCAAAGTAGCTACGGATTCTTCCCCCGATTTGTATCGGGGTCAGAATGACAATAGTATAGACATTTTTGATACAAGGCTCATCAAGGGAGAGGGTAAAAAGGAATAAAGAAGTAAGGGAGAATATTATATTTGGGAGACGTCGATACCCTATGAAAGTTTTTTAAGAGGGGTGGAAAGCCCCTCTTATTATTTTATTTGACACATCCCTTTTCTTCCCCTATAATATCAGTATATTCTGATATTTCTGATTATTTATATTATTCCACAAGGAGATAACTATGGCTAAAGAAAAGGATAGTTGTTGTTCGCCACAGGGGT
>DAOUGB010000084.1:0-35471 GCA_034429595.1 Dehalococcoidales bacterium | reverse complement strand
GTCGGCGATGACGGATGAACAGCCTTCCTTGGCGAACCTTAACGCGATGGCTCTCCCCATCCCGCGCGCTCCGCCTGTGATGATAGCAGCCCTGTCTTTGAGTAACATTTATTCTTTCCCTCCTGTTTAATATTTTGTGCTAATCCTCTAAACACCTGGCGGGAGAGAATCTTTATCCCCCCCGATAGCATCGGGGCGGCTTTAGTCCTCTCCCGCCCGGGAAGAGGAGGCTGTTTACTATTTAATTTTGGTTAAATTGCTCCCCTTAAACGCGGGTCGAGGGCGTCTCTCAACCCGTCGCCGACTACATTGAAGGAAAATACCACCAGCATAATCGCCACCCCCGGTGCGAATGAAAGTATGGGATTGGTGGTTATGCGGGAATATCCGTCGTTAATCATACCGCCCCAAGCTGCCTGCGGCGGTTCAATGCCGATGCCCAGGTAGCTCAACCCGGCTTCGGCCAGTATCGTCATCCCCATCATCATCGTTATCATGACGATGAGCGGCGGCATGCAGTTGGGGAAAACGTGCTTGAGCATAATCCGCAGGTTGCTTGCCCCAAAGGAGCGTTCCGCCAGTATATAATCGTTCTCTTTAACGGAGAGCACCTGCCCGCACATTAAACGTGCGTACCCCGGCACCAGCGCTACGCCAAGTGCTATCATCACGTTGACCAGCCCCCCGCCCAGGAGCGAGGCTATCACCAGCGCCAGCAATATCATCGGGAAGGCCATCAAGGCGTCCATTACTCTCATGATGACGGCTTGCACCCACCCGCCGAAGTATCCGGCCAGCAGCCCCAGTATCATGCCGGCCACCGCCGCGATGCCCAGCGCTATTACGCCCACCATCAGCGTCGTCCTGGAAGCGATGATGATGCGGCTTAATGTATCTCGCCCCAGCGTATCGGTTCCCAGCCAGTGCTGCGATGACGGCGGCGAAAGCAGGTTGTCATAGTTTTTCTCGTAAGGGTCATAGGGGGTAATCCACGAGGCGAAGGCTGCTGTCAGTAAGAACAGGATGACCACCACCACCCCGAAACCCACTATCCCGCGCCCGAAGAGCACTCTGGCAAAGCGTTTGGCCCCGTTGATGCGGGGTGGGAGGGGCGTAATTTCTTGTGAAGATGTAATGGTCGTCATTTTTTCTTAACCTAACCTTATTCTCGGGTCGAGCCAGCCGTAAGAAATATCCACAATGAGGTTAACTAAAATAATCGCCCCGGCAATGACCAGCGTCACACCCTGCGTTACCGCGTAGTCGTGGTTTTGCACGGAAGCGATGACGAGGCGTCCCATGCCGGGAATCGCAAATACGGACTCGATAAGTACCGAACCGCCGATAATACCGCCGAGGCCCAGGCCGGAGAGTGTGACAATCGGTATCAGCCCGTTTTTCAGGGCATGTTTCATTACCACCATGCGCTCTCTAAGGCCTTTGGACCACGCGGTCCTTATATAATCCTGCTGCATAACTTCCAGCATGCTGGAGCGTGTCTGCCGGGCGGTGGAGGCGATAGGGAATAATGCCAGGCAGACCACCGGCATGATTATCTGTCTGGTATTCAGCCAGAAGTCTTCAAAAGGTGAAGTATAGCCGTATGTCGGCAGCCAGTGTAAATATAGAGAAAATACGTACATCATCAGGATGCCCAGCCAGAATTGCGGGATGGTGATGCCGATGTTGGTCAGTGATGTTACCACGGTATCCAGCCAGGTACCCCGCCGTATCGCGGAGATAATACCCACCGGTATGCCGATGATAAAGCCTATGATAAAGGCCAGCAGGCCCAGGTGAAGGGTAATCGGTATCCTCCTTAGCACCTCCTGGGTTACGCTGGTCTGGTAACGCATGGATAATCCCAGGTCGCCGTGGAAAACGCCGCCCAGCCAGTCGAAATATTGCGCGGCTAGCGATTTATTCAGCCCGTATTCATCTCTTATCTGGGCGATTTGTTCTTCCGTCATCGTTTGCAGTTTGTCTGATGTCACAATCATCAGTATCGGGTCTCCGGGCAGCATACGCATTGCCATGAAGACGATAATAGTGACAAGCATTACGACAATAATCGCCAGTATCAGCCTGCGCAGAATATACGTTGCCATTAATGTTTTAACCTTTCAGACGGTGGTAAGACTGGGGGATGTTTAACTATTGTATATATCTCGTTTTAACTTATGTTTCATCCGGCCCGGCGGCAGAGCAACGGGTTGCCAGGCCGGATGATAGCTGAATCAGATTATCCTTTATTTGTCCATCCAGGCATTTTCCGGGTTCCAGATCATCTGGCTGGAATAATGTGTCCCGAAGCCCATATCGTGGACATAGTCCCAGTAAACCTGGCCGGTGCCCATGTAACTAACCGGAATAACGCTCTCGTCATCGTACATAGCCCTGGTTACCTTTTCTACCAGTGCTTTGTCTACTTCAGCCGTAGATATTGCGGCGTTATACAATTCTTCCAGGTTTGCCGGGCCGCCGAGGCTGACGTAGTAGTTCGGCAGCATGTAGTATGTCTGTACGTTGGAAAGGAAGTTGCCCGCCGCGTATGCCGGGGAGTAGATAAGGGTATCGTGCCAGCCGTTATCCACGTATTCGGCATATTTGGCCGGGTCGGCATATTCCAGGTTGCAGGTGATGCCGATTTCCGCCAGCATTCCCTGCATCGCCACCTGGGCGTCCTGGATATCGGGGGCAGGGATGGTTATCGCCAGCGTGCATTCAAAACCGTTAGCATATCCTGCTGCTGTCATCAGTTCTTTTGCCTTGTCTAAGTTATAAGTGCGCGGGGTAATATCGTCCAGGTAACCGATGGCGCCGCGGCATGGCCACTGATATGCAGCATCGAAGATGCCGAAACCGGACACTTTAACCAAGGATGCTTTATCGATAGCGTATTCTACCGCTTCGCGTACTTCCTTCTTGGAGAATGGTGAATCGGCGTTGGCATCATCGGGATACAGGACGAAAGCGCCGCTATCGTTATAGATAAACTCTACACCGTCGAGGGCTTTGAGTTCGGCAAGTACCTGGCCGTTCCAGGGCTGTATCAGTTCCGCGTCACCCACCTTGAAGGTGGTTACCTGGGTGACGGAATCCGGGATACAGATATACTGGATTTTATCCAGGTAAGGCTTGCCTGCCTGCCAGTAATCGTTGTTCTTGGTGTATTCCATGATGGTATCGCGTTCGAACTTGGTCAGCTTGAAGGGCCCGGTACCGACCATGTTCGTTTTCATCCATTCTTCGCCGAAGGTGTTGTAGGCTTTGGAGGAGACCATAATTCCGGCGGGGCCGGAAAAGCTGGAGAGCACTAGGTTTTCCCATTTGGCGATGTTGATTTTTACGGTGTACTCATCAACAACCTCAATGGAGGACCAGCCGGTGGTGCCCGCCACTTTAGCGGCCATCACGGCTTCCAGATTGAATTTGCATGCTTCGGCATTGAAGGAACTGCCGTCATGGAATTTAACGCCCTTTTGCAGTGTAATCGTTATGGAACTCTTGTCATCGGCTACCGTGTAGCCGGTGGCCAGTAAAGGCTCTTGCTTGCCATCCGCGGTGGTGCGGAACAGCGTCTCAACGCCTGCCTGGAGGAAATAGGTATCGGCCGCGGCCATCGTGGCCGGCCAGCCAACTGAACCGGAAGGCAGTCTCATATCGATGATACGCAGTGTGCCGCCGTATTTCTGGGTTACTGCGGGTGCCGCGGTCGTCGTAGTCGGCGCAACCGTTGTCTTCGTTGGCGCCGCGGTGGTTGTCTTTTCCGTTCCGTTACAGCCAAAAAGGGCCAGCGAGCTTAACAGCACAATGGTTAAAATGACCCATAGAACTTTCTTCATTAATTTCCTCTCCTTTTAATTGTTCTGACTTCCCTGGATGATAGCACTACATATCGTCACCTCCTGTTCCTCAACCAAGGGATTCATCTTTAGATATTCATATATTTATATATTCGTCATATTCACTGCCTAGCCTGATATTGTAATTTTATTTAGTGCAACGAATCCATGCTTATCAATGGATAAGCGTATCACAAATTTCTCACAAATTTAGTCCTTAGCGTTGATATAGGTAGAAGACTCCGATGCCGCGTTAGGATCGAAAGTCTTCTTGATTTTCCTCAACCACAGGTGATAGTTGCTGGCATGAGGCCCGTACATATCGTGCAGGGCGTCGCTCCAGACGTGCTGCGGCACCCCGAAGAATTCCTTGATGGCGATTTCATTGGCGCCATTGTTGATCACCCGGTTGACTTCCTTGGTGTCCTTCACCCTCATGGAGATACGGGCTAGGATTTCGCCGTGGCCGGTATGGCCGTGCTCAATAGATTGGATGAAGGGAGATGTGCCGTCATCGAAAAGCGAACCATCCGCGATGAGTTTCTCCTTAAGTTTCGTGCAGCTCTTGATAAAGTAGCTCATCAGCGGGAAGGAATCGCCGCCGCCCACCATGCCGCCCTGCGGCGATAGCACGCGCCCCGTTTCTTTAATGGAGCCGGTCTCCCGGAAATAGCGCCAGATGTAACCGCCCTGGTTCTCCGGGTCTTCTACTTCCTTCAGGGCTTGCCCGCCGCATTCGTCGATAATGGTCTGTAATACCTTTTTCTTGTATTCGAAGTCGCCGGTGGAATTAGCGGCGATAAGCACCATAAAGCCGGGGCCGAGCACGGAATCCTTGAATTTGTTATAGATTTCAATTTCTTCTTCCATGTTCTTCGTCGCCAGGTTAGAGGCCATCATAGCGGCGTTGAAACACATTAATTCTGTCGCGATTTCCGCCTCGCCGATTTTCAGCGTAGCGTCTATCATCGTGTCCAGGTCTTTGAATGAGAAATAGCGCACCAAAAAGCCCGGCGGTATGTAGGCCGGCTTGTACTTGGGGGATACGCCTTCCATCGGGAAGGTGGCAGGTCCCGGCCAGTGATATAGTTTCTGGGCCGCTTTGGTGTACACGCCCAGCCCGCCCAGCGGCATGGTGTTGCCCCGGACGATGCCGCGGAGCGAAGGCCCCGGGCCGTCGCCGCAGAACCACTCATCGTTCGTTCCCAGCGAGCCTAATCTGACGATTTCTCCGTCCGGCATGACCCACTCCAGGGCCAGCTGGTTTCTCTCGCCGTAGCTGCCGGACTGGCTCAAATGTCCCAGGTTGACGTGGGCCGCCAGCGGCAGGGCGGAGCAGTTGGCCCCTGCGCCGGTCAGGTTGCAGTTCAGGCCGCGTTTCATGCATTCGGCCTGCAGTTGCGCGCCGACGACGTAAGGCTCCACGACCGCGTACATGCTTTTTTCATTGATTTCAATAATTTTATTCATCCGCCGCAGGTCTATCTTGATACATTCCGGGTTGGCGGCGTCGCTGTAGAGCCAGCTGGTGCTGGCCGCTTTGTACTGCATCTTGTATTTGTTGCAGAGCTTGACGATGGCCTGCACCTGCTCCGTGCTGTTCGGCAGCGTTATCGCGGCGAACCGCGGTGCTACCGCCGCGCCTTGCCGTACCGGGTTGGCATAGGTCTCGGTGATGACCGGGTCGTCAGAAATAAATTCCGGCCCGAGGATGTCTTCCAGCGCTTTATAAAAATCTCTATTTTTTACAGTCATGGTTCATGGCCTCCTAAAGAGCTTTCTCCAGTAATTCGATTACGTCGTAGACTTTAAGGCTGCTCCCTTTTTGAGCAATTCCTTCATTGAAGTTCTTGATGCACCAGGGGCAGGCGGTAACGATGGCGGTAGCCCCGGTGGGTTCCGCCTCTTTGATTCTTTCCTGCACTGTCCACATGGAGTATTCCGGGTTGGTCTCATTGACCCCGCCCCCCGCTCCGCAGCACCATGCATACTCCTTGACCCTGTCCATTTCCACCAGCCGCAGGCCGGGAATGCTTTTGAGTACTTCGCGCGGCGGCTCGTAAACGCCGTAGGTGCCGCGACGGTATTCCTTAGGCGGTTCAAAAGTGCGGATTTCATCGATGACTTCTTTCCCGTTCCAGTGGATGTAGGGTTCGCCCATGCGGCCCAGGTGGCACGGGTCGTGATAAGTGACCGTCATGTCCAGCTTCTTCTTTGGCTTCAGTTTGCCCGATTTGATGAGTTTGGCGGCGAACTGGGTGATATGCAGTACTTCCAGTTTGCCCTTCAGGTTGTGCTGGTCCCAGAGCACGTTAAACGTGTGGTATCCTTCGGCGCAGGTAGTCACGATGGTCTTGGCGCCGGATTTTTTAATCAGTTCGGCTAATTTCTTCGCCTGGTTGAAGAAGTCCTGTTTATAGCCCATCTGGTAGGCGCGCCCGCCGCAGCAGGTTTCGCTCTCCCCCAGGATGCCAAAGTTCACGCCGGCTTTCTGCATCAGCTTGGCGGCGCCTTTGGCTATCTTCCACATGTCTTTGTTATAGCTGGTCTGGCAGCCGACGAAGTACAGCACGTCTACCTTTTCTTTGGTGGCGTCCTTGATGTCCATTCCGGCCGCCCAATCGGCGCGTTTGCCTTTAGCGCCCGCCACCATGCTGCCCGTTTTGCGCATAAGGTTGACGCTCTTGTCCAGCGCCGCGGGGGCTTTACCGGCCTCGGCGCACTTGAACCGGATTTCCTGCAGCGGCTCGGTCAGCTCCATATCCATGGAGTATTTGCAGGATGTATCGCAGGCGCCGCACATCTGGCAGTTGTAAACTACCTCCGCCAGTTTATCGGTATAGTCCAGCCGCTTTTCTAACAGCGCCGTGCCCATTACCATGCGGCCGCCGCCGCAATAGGTATGGTAATCGTATCTGGCGATGCTGGGGCAAACATTAACATGGTCGACCCCCGTTACCTTCTCGAAAGGTATGAATTTACATGCTGAACACCGGCGGCAGGTTTCCATATAAGTTCTATAATCTTCTAACGCCATTTTGTTTTCTCCTTAGTTTTGATATTCGGTTTTTTACACCCTAGAAACACAGTTTACCCGGGTTCATCACGTTATCGGGGTCTACTATCGTTTTAACTTTCTTCAGGGCGGCCACGGTCGCGGCGTCTTTGTTCAGGATTGTCCGGGCGCTTTCGCCGTAAGGCCGTGAGAAAAATGCCCCTCTGGCTATCAGCGGGTTGATGACGCTGGCGGCGAGTTCCTTAACTTTGTTGGTTTCCTTCTGGTTTTCAGGGTCGTAGAACAGGTTGAATTCTACATGGTAATTAGCGCCCTGCACCAGCGGCTGTACGTAAATGCCCAGGTCGGTAGCCGGGTAGCCGACCTCGTCCGCTGCTTTGTACATGTAATTGACCGTTTCGCCGATACTCTGGAATTTGGTGATGAAGAAAATGTCCTGGCAGGCGCCCTTGTAGCGGAGTTTCCAGTAAGGTTCCGGGGACGGTGCCTGGGACGCTTTCAGCAGGTCGAAGGCCGTAACCTTGCCCGCCGACCGCGCCGTCTCCACTTGGGCTTTCTTCGCTATTTCCTGCGCGTCTGTTTCATGAGCTTTAATTCTTTCTTCCGGGAAATAATTGTAGCCGGCCAGGTTGTAAAACAGTATCCAGGGAGGCAGGCTTTCTTTGATTTCCTCGTAATCACCCGGCCATTTCTTGGCCATCATCGCGGCCAGGTTCATTTTATTAACGATAAAACACTCGTTAGGTATTCTTAATCTGATCAGCCAGTGTACCATTTCCATTATCGGATCGAGCTGTGCGGAGCCGACCATATAAGGCTCTTCGAGCTTGGGAAGGATTTCGCACCTCGCTGACGACCACGTAACCACGCCCATCGTCCCCTGCGACCCGCCGATAAGACGGTACCATGAGGCTGAAGAAGGCCCGGCGGCCTCTACTTGGGCGCCTCCGGCTTTCCACTGGTCTTCCAGGGTGCCCGGGCCGGCGGCGGCGCCGGTACGGAACATATCGCCTGTCCCGAAGATTATCTCCACGCAGTCCAGGGGGTCCATAATATCCCAATGATAGGTGGGTAAAACCACCGGCTCACGCTCCAGCATGCTGGCCGTGACGGATTTTGTGCTCCGCGGCATTAAAGGTATATTCAGCCTTAAGCTTTCTTTCGCCGCCGCGGGTATCAACTCGCCGAACGTTACGCCCGGCTCAAACATCACCACCCGGTTTAACCGGTCGACCCGGATGATTTTTTTCATGCCGCTAAGGTCGACGATTATAGCTCCGCCGACACTGGGGACGGTATCGCCGCGGAAATGCGGCGGCCCGGAGCTGACCGGTATCAGGGGTGCCCCTGTTTTTCGCGCGTATTTGACTAGCTTTTCAATTTCCTCTGTGTTTTTTGGCTTAACGATACAGTCCGGCTTGATTGTGCTGGCGAAGCTCATGTCGCTGGCGTACTGGTCGAGTACCGCCTTTTGGTTAATCACATTCTTAGCGCCGACTATACTGACAAGCAGTTTCTGTTCAACCATATTTTCCCCCTTTCGCTTTAGCCGATTGATAATTTTTTCCTCATATTAATGATTTGGATTCCGGTCAATATCTTTATCTATAAAAACCGCCCCGTGTTATTTTTTCGCGGGCAGGTCTTTTACCCAGGTGAATTCCGGTTTGCCGCTGGCAATCTGGATATCGAAGTGTAAAATAGGGCGTTTGACGTTGGTAACTGTCAGGGGGCAGTGTACCAGCCCTTTGGGGAAAAATGCCATAAAGCTTTTTTTAATGATGTACTTTTCATCGGCTATCCACAGCTCGGCTTCCGCTCCCAGGTCGCTGGTGTCGTCCGGGTTGGTCCCGATGAACCCTATCATTTCATCATGGGGGTGTACGTGGGCTTCATACACTCCCGGATTTGGCCCGGGGTACACCCAGGCGATGTTAACGTGAAAAGCGCCTTTAACGTTTTCCCCGTTCATCATCAATACCTGGTCGAGTGACGGGCCGTTAGTCATCTTTTTATATTTTGAAACTGGGGGTTGGGTTAAAATATAGTTAGCGTATTTTAATTTGGCCATTTGCGCTTCTTGCCCTCCTCCGGGTCGATAGATTTTTTACATAATGTTACTTAAAAGCATTTATTGTATGTATTGCTCGGGAACGATGGTCGTATACGATGTTCCGCGATTTTAACAGAAAAAAAAACAAATGTCAAATAAAGTTTATTGATGAAACTAATGAAATGGGGTTGTTAGTAAAGGGGGAATATTTCAAAAAATTTAGATAAAAATTAGCCTTCTGTTTTAAAAAATGGAGGGCTAAAAAATACCGGGATACATGTTTGCTTTTTAGGGTGGGGGATGTTGGGAAAGATGATAATTAGCTAAACTCCGGCTGATATGCAGGTATCAAGAGTTGCTATTTATTGGCATCGTCCATCGGCGGCAGCGGGACATCATAGCGTACCCCGACGCGCCTTATGGCGGCTTTACGCAGCTTGGTCAGGGTCGATAGAAACTGCTTGCGTTCTTCGGCTGATAGCACGGACAGAATATTGGGAATGTTCTTGGGGACCATCGAGTTTTTATAATAGTCCTGCCCTTTTGGTGTCAGTTCGACTCTCACCTGGTTTTTCCGGTCCATGTCTTTCACTTTTTTCAATAATCCCTGTTGCTCCATTCTATCGAGGATTTCAGAGACGGAATGGGGTTCCCGGAAACACCAGCGCGCAATCTTTACCGGAGTTGCGTCATGCCCTATCAACTCAATAATGAATAATAAAGCAGCGCGCCTTTCGGTAATGTCTTGAGACTGTAATTCTCGGTCGCGCGCTTTAGAAATAGCTTCCCATGTTTGACTGAACAGAATCCAGAGATAGTAGTCTGAAAAAATATTATCCATTTTTGTTAAACAAGCAAATACATTTTATTAAGGTTGCCCTGCTTATTCTACACCCAGAGAAAAAATATTTTCAAATTTTGGGCAAACAGAGGAACATTGCCGCTTCGGTTTTCTAGATAAATTAAAGATTGATTCCTTGCTTTTTCAACAGGGGGTCCCCGGTAGCGTACTTTAGGGTTTGTTTCCCTGTTTTGCTAGAGGGGAAGCCGCGCTGCGGATAACTGAAGTGCCCCCAATGGAATTCGAATCCATGTTGACGGCTTGAAAGGCCGCTGTCCTAGGCCACTAGACGATGGGGGCGCACTGATTAGTATAGCAGAGAAATGCCATACCAGACAATATTTACCTTGCGCAATACCTTGTCATCCCGGGTGTAGCGAAGGATATCGTTCCCGCCATGCCGAGTTAAAACCGGCGTAAAAACTTAAAATAAAACTCCTGCTGTTAACTCCGCTTGTCTGGCAAGTTGCGCCTGATGTAAAATATTATATAGTGGAAGAGTTTGCGTGAGGTGACATAATATATGCCCATCTATGAGTATGAATGTGGTAGCTGCCAGCACCGTTTTGAGCTGAAACAGAGCTTCAATGACAAACCGCAGGCAGCCTGCCCCAAATGTAAAAAGAAAGCCCGGCGAGTTTTTCATCCCGCGCCCATAATCTTTAAGGGCAGCGGTTTTTACGTAACGGATCATAAAACTTCCAACCCGGCGTCCAATACATCTCCGGCTAAAACAGAAACTAAAGTTCCGGAGACAAAGAAGAGCGAGTAGTGAAAGCTCTGCTGCAGCGGGTCGTTAAAGCTTCCGTCAGCGTGAACGGTGAGGTGGTGGGGCAAATAGGGCAGGGTCTGGTGGTGCTTTTGGGGGTCGCTAACGGGGACACGGAAAAAGACGCGGATTACCTGGTGCAGAAAATCGTTAATCTAAGAATCTTCACGGATGCCGCGGATAAATTCAATCTCTCCGCCCTGGATATCAAGGGCGAAATCCTTCTTATCAGCCAGTTTACTCTTCTGGCGGATGCCCGTCATGGCCGCCGTCCCAGCTTTACAGATGCCGCCCCGCCGGAAAAGGCGGAAGCTTTATTTAATTACGCGGTAGCGCAGTCCCGCGCCAGCGGACTCAAAGTTGCCACCGGACGTTTTCAGCAGCACATGGAAGTGGTAATACACAATACCGGTCCCGTAACCATCATGCTGGATAGCCGGGACAAGTTCGGGTAATTCACCTCTCCCCCCAGCCGTTTGACAACAGCTCTTGCTTATTAAAATAATTGCAACCAGGTGCAATAACAATGAGTTGTGTCGTCACGCTAAAGGAAAAAGGTCTTAAGCTCACCCCGCAAAGGATATTGATTACGGATATCATTCATGATGCCAGGGGTCATATCACTGCGGGGGAGATCATCGGGCATGTTCAGGCCAAGATGCCCGGGGTCAATAAGTCCACCATCTACCGCACGCTGGATATTCTGGAAGAAGCCGGCTGCGTCTATAAAAGCGAACACGGCAACGAGATTGTTTACCACCACGATGATGAGGGACATCATCATCACCACCACTTGATATGCAGTCGGTGCGGCAAGACCGTAGATTGTGATGATAACGTTTTTTCCCCGATGCAAAAATCCCTGATGAACAAATACGGCTTCCACGTTGATTTCAAGCACATGGTGCTTAACGGCATTTGTAGCGAATGTAAAGATAAAAGTAATTAAAATATATAATAGGAGGAATCAGTAGTATGGCTTGTTTTATCGTACCTGCGGGAGAAGCTGTCGTCACGACGGTTGTGCAGAAGGTTATGGAAAAAAGAGGGAAGAAAGCTGGGACTTTAAATGTTAAATGGACCCAGAGATTGGGCTGGCTGAACAAGATGCTGTGGGGCGGTTCTGTCCTTTTAGCCTTTGAACATGTCTGGCATGGTGAAATATCGTTCGTGCCGCCGTTCTTGACCGCTATGAAATCCCCGGCGGAAACCGCCACTATGCTCCATGAAATGGCTACCTTCGGTACGGCGATGGCCGTAGTCATTACTGTCGTTTGGGGAATCATGGTTCTGGTGGCGGAACTGAAAGCCAAAACTGCCTCCAGAGTTAAAGCGGTCCCTGTTGCCGGAGGCGCTGAATAATGTGGCTTATCTTGACGGCGTTAGCCGCGATAGTTACCACCGTAATCTGGTATGTTAAAAGCCCTGACGATAAATATAAGCTGGGTTTGTTGAGCTTGGCTTTCTGGGGGGCAACGCTTATGTGGCTGGTCGACCATATTATGGCCTATGTCCTTGAAGGCGGCGAATTCTTTGAAACCAGTATGGACGCTACAATGCTTGGTGTTTCCGTCATCATCTTCGCTCTTCTGGTATGGCTGGCCGTGCTGCTTATCAGCGACCCCAAAGGCGTGTTGAGAAAAGTCTTAAAGAGATAAAAACCGTTTTCAGACGCCCGCCGTATTGCTTTAAGGAGTGATATCAGCGGGCGTTTTTGTTTGTGCGGATAGCTTATATCAGCTTCAGCGTCTGTGTTTCCATCTCCAGGCTGATATCCAGCGCTTTGTAGGAATGGGTCAGCGCCCCGATGGAGATGATATCCACGCCGGTCATAGCTACCTCGCGGACGTTAGCCAGCGTAACATTGCCGGAAGCTTCCAGTTTGGCCCTCCCCGCCGCCATTTCCACCACCTGCCTCATTTCTTTGGCGCCCATGTTATCCAGCATGATGATGTCCGTACCGGCTTGCAGGGCTTCCTCCGCCTCCGCTGCGTTGGTAACTTCTATCTCTATCGTGATGCCTGCCGGGGCTTTTTCGCGGGCTTTGGCTATTATTTCCTTTAAATTCATACCCGCCGCGCGCAAAGCGGCGATGTGATTATCTTTTATCAGCACGGCATCGCCCAGGTTGAGACGATGATTATGCCCCCCGCCCATCCGCACCGCGTGTTTTTCCAGCACGCGCAGTCCCGGCGTGGTCTTCCGCGTATCGTAAATTCCGGCGGGTGAGTCTTTGACCTCGGCGACGTATTGCGCGGTAAGCGAGGCAATGCCGCTCATCCGCTGGAGGAAATTGAGCGCCGTGCGTTCCGCTTTCAGCAGGCTAGCCGCGCTGCCGGCAACCGTTGCCGCAATATCGCCGGGCTGGATAGCCGTGCCGTCTTTAATTAAGACGTCTATCTTAAGAGAAGGGTCGACCCGCTGAAAGACGCGCGCCGCCACGTCTATCCCCGCCAGCACGCCTTTTTCTTTTACCAGCACCGAGGCTTTTCCCGCGAGTTCGGGCGGAATCAGCGCCTCGCTGGTTGCATCGCCGCCGGCGGTATCCTCTTCCAGAGCGATGCTGATGGCGGCGTCGATTTCTTTTTCGGTTGGCTCAATAGCCTTCATTTTATTGTCGGTGTGTCGGTCGGTTCCCGCCTGACGTTTACGGCGCTGCGGGCGACCCTCATGGTGGTGCCGCCTTCCACTTTGATGATGACCGAGTCTTCGCTAAGGCTTTCTATCGTGCCGTAGATACCGCCGATGGTCATGACCTTGTCGCCTTTTTGCAGGTTGGCCATCATTTGCTGCTGTTCCTTCTGCCGCTTGCGCTGCGGCCTTATCATGACGAAGTAGAACAGCGCGAAGATGACTACCAGGAAGACAATCATCCCGTACTGCGACCAGAAAGTGGGTTCTACCGCTTCGCCGTCGGCGGCGGTGGTGGTTGTTGCCGTACCGTAACAGCTGGCCGCTAACACAAGGACTGTAATCAGCAGTCCTATAATTAGACCGATTTTAAGTAGCTTTTTCATTATGCTTCCCCCATTAAAAACTCTATTCTATTTTACCCTGCAGTGACCACGGGCTGGTTTTGTCTATCTTTATTATAACAGTTTGCCCCGTGTAATTTTTTACGCTGCTGAAAAAGACCAGTTTATCCGTACGTGTGCGGCCGTACCATTTCCCTTTATTCCTCCCCTCCACCAGTATCTCCACGCTCTTGCCGAGCAGCCGGGCGTTGTTTTCTCCCTGTACCTGCTCCTGCAATCGCTCTATTTTATTCAGCCGTTCTTTTTTCTCTTCCGGCGGCACATTGTCCTCGTAATCGCGGGCGGCGGTCGTCCCCTCCCGCGTTGAATATGCCGCTACATGCACTGTAGCAAACTTTAGCTCGGAGAGCAAGTTTAGCGTCTGCTGGAACTGCTCCGCCGTTTCCCCCGGAAACCCCACGATGACATCCGTGCTGATGGCCGCGCCCGGTATTTTCTCGCGTATCTGCCGGACTAATTTGCGGTATTGCTCTGTGGTATACCCGCGCCGCATGGCTTTCAGGATGGCGTCGCTGCCGGCCTGCACCGGCAGGTTTATCTGCTCGCAGACCTTGTCCAGCCCGGCAATGGCTTCGATGAGCTTTTGGCTCATGTCCTTGGGGTGGTTGGTCAGAAAGCGCAGCCGCGCTAACCCATCGACTTTATTCAGTTCGGTTAACAAATCAGCGAGGTCCGGCTGGCCGGGCAGGTCGCGCCCGTAAGAATCGACATTCTGTCCCAGCAAAACTACCTCTTTAGCCCCCCGCCGCGCCAGTTCTTTTACCTCGCAGATGATTTCCTCCATCGGTCGGCTTCTCTCCCGCCCGCGCCGGTAGGGGACGATGCAGTAGGTGCAAAAGTTATCGCACCCCTTGCTGATGGTCACGTAAACGCTGGGGGTGGGTTGCTGTGGCAAAGATAGCTCCCCTGTCTTTTCCAGCCACGGCGGGTAATCCCCCGCTTTAAAAAAGTGGTCGATAAATGGGAACCTTTTGTGTAATTTAGCGGTATCGCTTTCCACCATGCAGCCGGTGAGGGCTAAAAGCGTTTGCGGCTTTTCTTTTTTCAGGTGCTTGAGGTCATGCAGCTTATTGACCACGCGGTCTTCCGCGCTGCCGCGCACCACGCAGGAATTCAGCACGATGAGGTCGGCCTCGTTAATGCTTTTCGCGGCGGTATAGCCCAGCTCTTCAAACCGCGCCGCGATGCGTTCTGATTCCGCTTTATTCATCTGGCAGCCTATTGTCCAGATATGATAGGTTGGCATATATTTGCTTTCTAAAAATAAAAAACTTTCGCTTAAATTCTAACAGAAATCAGCGGAAAGTAATAAGGCAGGGGGATTATTCCCATTACGCCATACCCAACCTGAAAGGTAAATATTTATTCTTTGGTTTTCTTATCAACCAGCTTCAGCAGTGTGATAATCCTTTTTTCATCGATGCCATCTAAAGAGGCAACCTGGATATGCTTCATCGTTTTCCCGCCGCCGTCGAAAAGCTTTTCATCCTCTTTGGTCAGCCCCTTGAGCGTAAACCCCAGGTTAACGTGGTCTTTAAGTGCTACGATATAGTAATTGCCGTCGGCAAATGCGGGTACGCCCCACTTTATTTCTTCTTTAGCACCGGGGAAAGTCTTGGAAATGAGCGCTCTCAGTGCCCGGCAGATTTCTTTTTGCGGGGATGCTTGCTTGTTGATATATTCGTCAATCTCTTTGCTCATGGCTAATCATACTTTTCCAGTGCCCCAAAACAGTCCGGCAGAACCTCGCCTGTTGCCGGGTTCCTCGGCGAATGAATGTTATACATATAGCCTGTTTTACCGTATCGCCCGGTTTTGTTTTCGTCCAGTTTAGCGCTGTCCATGCAAACATGCCTGGCTCTTAGTGCCACTGTTATGTCACGGCTACCCTCGAAGTGCTCATGTTCCCATAGATATTCACATTCGATATTCAAAAAACATTCTTTAATCCTTGGAGCATTTACCGTGACCGCTTTTTCCGCCGTCAGTCCTGACTTTGTAATTTCATCATCGTCAAAACCGTTGTTCTTTATGGTATCCGCACATTTATCGTAAACATCTCTCGATGGAAAGTTGAGCACGCAGCAGCCCGTTTCTTTTAAGGTTTGATATAAATGGCCTCTTTTAGAAACAGCCCCGATGATACAGATGAATTCCCCCTTATCCCCCACAAAAGTAGACCACGATTATAAACAGGCGTTTTCTTTGCCGTTGGATTTATAAGAAGTCACCACGAAGAGCGGCGCTGGAATAGCGGTCAAAAAGTCTTGCCAGGAAAACCCCTCGAACTCTCCCGGCCAGGTTTCTTTAAATGTATCCGGCATTTTGGGAAATTCTATTTTCATGACCGCCTCCCAATAAATACAAATGTTCTAAAATGCTATTCAAAAACTATACCACAAAATAAAAGCCGCCGCAATAACTTGGGGGAGACAGAGAATACTTTGGATAAGTGTGTGGTTGGGGAAAAGTAATTGGGGTACACTTTCTCAAATTATTAATTACTAACTACCAATTACTTTCATGGCGGAGGGGGAGGGATTCGAACCCTCGTCCCCGGTTACCCAGGGAAATCGCTTAGCAGGCGACCGCACTAGACCACTATGCGACCCCTCCGCGCTTCAGGAGGACAAGCGAGATGCTAACAACTAATTATATATTAAATATGGAATATGCTCAATGGTGAAAGCACCAAATCAATGCCCTGGCCGTCCCGTGAAAGTGGGAATCTAATCCTTTATCAGTTTCTCCCTTTAGCAAAGGGAGATTAAGAGGGATTTTGCTTTAGATTTAATGTTTTATAATTTAGCACTTGGAATTGCTATTCTTTACCCGCGCCGCCCCTATAATAGCATCCAGCTTTTGTATCCCCTCTTTTTCCATGAACCGCCGTATCCCCTCCAGCACGTCCAGGGAAGCTCTCGGATTGGCGTAAGTAGCGGAGCCTATCTGCACGGCGCTGGCCCCCGCCATAATAAACTCCAAAGCGTCCTCCGCCGTCACGATGCCGCCGCACCCTATCACCGGTACGTTTACTGCCCCCGCAACCTCATAAACGAGAGCTAAAGCCAGCGGTTTGATGGCCGGACCGGAAAGCCCGCCCGTTATGTTCCCGATGACCGGGCGTCTTTTTTGCGTATCTATCGCCATGCCTTTAAAGCTGTTAATCAGGGAAATGGCGTCCGCGCCGTCTTTCACTACCGCCTCGGCGATGGCGGCTATATTCGCGGCGCTTGGTGTGAGCTTGACGATTACCGGTAAAGAAGTGGCTGTTCTCACCGCCCTGACCACCTGCCCGGCCGTTTCCGCATTAGCCCCGAAAGCCGCGCCCCCGCACTTAACGTTGGGGCAGCTGATGTTGACCTCGATACCGCTGATGCCTGCTACTCCATCCAGCGCCTTCGCCAGCTTCCAGTATTCCTCCACCGTGTCCCCGGCAATGTTCACGATGACCGGCACTTGCCACCCCGCCCACACCGGCGCTTTCTCGGCAACCAGGGCTTTCACGCCGATGTTTTGCAGGCCAATTGAATTGATGACGCCGGAAGCTGTCTCCACCAGCCGCGGCTGCGGATTGCCCCCGCGCGGTTCGAGGGTCGTGCCCTTGCAGATTATCGCTCCCAGTTGCTGGATATCGAAGAGTTCACTGTATTCCGTCCCGTACCCGAATGTCCCGGAAGCGGTCATCACGGGGTTATCCAATAGCAGCCCCTTCTCGTTTTGCGGGGCCAGTTGCACGCTTAAGTCCGTGGTCACTTTTTACCTGCCTTATTAAACTTCTGGCAAAAAGCTTAACAGACTATTCATATTTTATGCAAGTGGGGAAATAACCTCGTAAATACTCTCCCGTTATATTCTTTGGATGGGAGCCATCATGGTGAGGCTAAAAAATGTCATAAAAATACGAAACGTCACTATCGTAAATGGGTGGAGACCCTTAAGCAGAACTGGTAATCCCATGCTAGCATGGGTCTTCCGGGAATTGTATCTTGTAAAAAAGGTTGCATTATGACAGCAGTTTTAACTCGTCCGCGTGAAACTAAACTCGGCTCTGAAGCCCGGAGATTGCGTATCAGTCTGCATATCTCGCGCCAGGAACTGGCTGATATGGCCGGTGTTTCGGTAGCGGCCGTTAGCCTCTTTGAACATAATTTCCCTCTGCCGCTGGACTACAAGCGCCGGATGCTCAAAGAACTCTGGGCCGCAAAAACCAAGAAGTGACGCGTTGAGCGCCACTTCTTGAGATTCTGCTATTCCAGGATACAGCCTGAATTCCTTTTTCTTTCTATAACTCCTCCTATTGGTACCCTGACATGTCCGGGTACTTTCGTGATATAGGATTTAATGCAGGTTAACGTATGAATTTACCCTGCCGGGAATCGTACGTTCAAAGATAAGGACCGGGCCGTCTGCGGGCTTGATTTCCAGGGAGAATTTCTCGTAAGCCCCCAGTGAAATGTTGCCGGAAGTCGGCAGCGCTACATCCAGCTGGAACAGCTCTTGCGGGTCCAGGATATCATCATCATTAACCGTCGCCAGCTTGGTTATCGTCCACGGGACGGAAGGCACCATGTTTTCCTGGTCGCTGTAGGAGATAACCAGCAGGGCGGAGCCGTTTGAAGATTGACTGAAATCGACCGGGCTGCCGGCTGCCGGAATGCCGAGGCCGAAAAAGATGTGGGTGACCACGCTATTCTCCATTCTTGCTACGACATTACCCTTGATTTCCAGCGTGCTCATGGTCGATTGCAAACCTGCGTTCATGGCTTCCTTCGTTTTCTGTGAAGAAAACAGGCCGGCTGATAGCACAACGTAGGAAAATACGGAGGCTACGATGACAAACGCTATCAGGATGATAGCCGTTTCCAGGCCGGTGATACCTTCTTCCTTACCGCGCAGCCTCTTTAAAAACTTCTTCCACATATTCCTGACCTCCTCTTTTTGAGAAAGAGTAAAACTGCTGTTCTGGCAGCGTTTATTCTTTGGTTTATTTTTTTCTTCCTTTACCGCTCCTTTTCCTGCGGTAACACGTCTAGAATAACAGCGAGGGGGTAACCAAGACATAAAAATGGTATATCTGGATATAAACATTTCATTACAAGTTCCGCGGCTTTCCGGCGGGGAAAATTCAATGCCTGAAAAGTAGTGGCGCAGTTGGATTTTAGATAGGATTTTGGTTTTTTCAGGGGGGAAAGTAAGGCGGGTTGCGGCTTTTATGGTAAGGAGTTTTCCTATTTAAAAAAATAATAAACAGAAAATAAAAATATCCGGTTTGCCGGTGAAGGGGCTTTATTATGCGGATTCTGTGCAGGCAAAACGGCCTGTAACGCCGGCTTGCTTTATCTCCGGGTTAAGGCAGCATTGTGCGCAGAAAGGTTGTTTCCGGCAGGTCTCTTTAGCCAGCTTCACCAGCAGGGCGTGGTATTCATTAAAGAGCGTGGCATCCGGCGGTAGGGCGGTCATAAAAAGCTGCTGGTAATCCGCGTAATTGCCGGGATTAGGCTTTAGCCCCAGGCGGTCGATGATGCGGCGGGTATAGGCATCGATGACGAATATAGGCTTGTTACCGGCATATAGTATTATCGAGTCGGCGGTCTCCTCCCCGATGCCGTAAATATCCAGCAATTGGTTGCGTAGTTCACTGATATCTTGAGCAAAAAGCCGCTCCAGGCTATCGCCGTACTTTTCCCCCAGCCGCCCCGAGAAGGCTTTCAGTTTGCGCGCTTTGACATTATAATAGCCGCTCGGGTAAATGAGCCGGGCGAGTTCCGGCTCCGGCATTGCCCTTAAAGCCGCCGGGGTAAGCGCCCCGGCTTTTTTCAGGTTGGCGATGGCTTTTTCGACATTCGTCCAGGCGGCGGATTGCGTCAGTATCGCCCCCACGATGACCTCGAAGGGCTCGTCCGCCGGCCACCAGTGCTGCGGGCCGTAGCGCTTAAAAAGGCGGCGGTAGATATCCGTCAGCCGCCGCTTTAGCTCTTTTGCATCCATCGCGGCACTCTGGCATCGGTCGCACAATCGAGGTCGGGTATATACGGCTTGATGTCTATCACCGGCGTGCCGTCGATGGCGTCCAGCCCCTGTACCTTCAGTACGTTTTCGCGGCGTTCCAGGAGCTTTACGGTCGTTTTTCCCAGCGCGTTGGGGCGGTCCGGCGACCGACTGGCAAATACCCCGACCGGTGTCGGCTCCGTGCGGTACTTTGGCCGGACTTTCAGCGGGGCGGGCTGGCGGGTCTTGTGGAAATAAAAAATGACAATGATATGAGAGAAGTCATCCAGATTGTCCAGCCCCTCGGCCAGCGCTGGCTCCACGACGATTTCCGCCACGATGCTTGCCGTATCCCGCCGCTCGCGCTCTTTTATCTCGCTGCGGACGATCCCGATTGGTTTGAGCTTGATTTCCGGCAGTTTGCTTTCCATAGATAACAGGACTTTCTAAAAAATAAGGAGGCTGATGTTATTGTCAGCCTCCTTGCAGCTATATGACTATTTTTCCAGCGGCATCAGGGTAAGCAGTTTCTTGGCTATCTGCGGATATCTTGCAATGAACAGGAGTTCGTCTTCCACCAGCGGTTTCTGCGCTTCCACGTTGGCGTACCGTACCAGCTCCAGAATGTTGTTCGCTTCTTCCCTGTCGTGGAAAGAAACATCCAGCTTGCCCATCACGTGGCTGAACCCGGAAATGCCGCTGTACTGCCCGGTAATAATCTCGCGCCCGGTCTCCACCATGATAGGGTCGCCGCGCCCCAGTTCCTCGTAGCCGTACAGCTCATAGTTGCCGGGGTCTTTCAGCACGCCGTCGGCGTGGATGCCGGATGCATGGGCGAAGGCGTTGGCGCCTACCCCCGGCTGGTTGATGGGTATGGCGACATCGAAAGCGTATTCCGCGAATCTGGCTATCTTCGAGCCTAATTTCAGGTTGAATTCTCCGGCCAGTTGGTATTTTTTTGCGCAGTCTCTGGATTTGCATAACGCCAGCACCACGGCTATCAGGTCGGCGTTGCCCGCCCTCTCCCCGATGCCGTTGATGGTGGTGTTGATGTAGGCGTCCTGCCCGCCGTCGATAACGCCCATCGCCCCGGCTATCGAATTGGCTACCGCCATACCGAGGTCGTTATGGCAATGCAGCTCGATGGGCATCCCCACCTTTTCCGCCAGGGCACGGCCGTTATCGTAAATCGTAAACGGGTTATCGTAGCCCAGCGTGTCGCAGTACCGCAGCCGGTCGGCTCCGGCCTCTTTACCCGCCAGCCCGAACTCGATGAGGTATTCGATTTCCGTCCGGGAGGCGTCTTCCGCGTTAACGCCGATCGACTCCGCACCGCGCTCGCGGGCGGCTTTGACCGCGTCCACCATATCTTGGATAACGCTGCTTTTGCTCTTCTTCCCCTTGAATTTGCCGTTGATCATCTGGTCGGATGTGGATATGGAAAGGTTAAGGTGCTTGATATTCGGCACCCGCTGGAAAGTGGTCTCCACGTCATCGACCATCGCCCGTATCCAGCCGCCCAGGCGGATCGGCTGCAGTACGCCCATCTCCGCCAGTTCCAGGTTGGCCGTCAGGTAGTTTTTCTCATGCCGCGTTGTCGGGAAACCGAACTCGGACTGGAAGACCCCGATTTCGTTCAAATAGATGTTGATCATCGTCTTTTCCAGTTTAGACAATCCTAGTTTGGCTGTCTGCACGCCGTCGCGGTTGGTTACGTCTATCAGATATATCTTGGGCATTGGCACCACCTCTCTGGAGGCTAAAAATAGTATCCCCAGTTTTTTGAAAAATCTGGGGGTTACATTTGTATATTAGCATAATACAATCGCATGGGCAATCATAATAACGGAAAAAATAAGGAAAACCGCCGCACCATCTCTCCTGCCCCCGTCATTCCCGACCAGATCGGGCATCCATCTTTTGCCTGGCTATATTTTATGGTATTTCAGCGCTCTTTTAGGTTTATCAGGGGAATAGCCTGCGGAGAAAGTCGCCAGCCCCTCTCTAAAAATCCCCCTCTCCAACCAAACTATATATGGTCTAATCTAATATTGAGGTTGGAGAGGGCAGGGTGAGGTATGACACCGGATATAAATCCCCCCCCCGTTTGACTCTCGCCAGATTGGGGGGTAGATTTAAAACAAATCTCTTGCTTATAAAAAGGTATTTGCATGGTCGTCAATGTCGGCGTCGGCACAGTCAGCCTGCGTCTCCCGGAGAATATGGACCTCAAGGGCAAACGCATGGTGGTAAAGTCCCTCATCGGGCGGGTCAAAAACCGCTTTGACGTTTCCGTGGCGGAGGTAAGTGATAACGATATGTGGCAGCTGGCTACCATTGGCTTTTGCTGTATCAGTAACAACAAGCGCCACAGCAATGAGGTGCTTTCCAAAGTAATTGCCTTTATCGAAGGCGGCGGCTTTGACGTGGAGATTCTGGATTATACCACGGAAATTATTGATGTAGGGCAGGCGTGATGGAAATCCAGGCTTTCCTTAACCATATCCGCGGCCAGGCCGGCTACGAAAGCCAGATCGAGCATATCGAGCACATTGCCCCCCGCCGCGCCGCCTACGGCAAACTGGACGAGCCCCTTGATTTAAAACTCCAGGAAGTCCTCGATATGCATGGATTGTCCCGGCTCTATGGGCATCAGGCCAAGGCGGTCAACCTCGTCCGCGCCGGTAAGAACGTTATCATCGCCACCACCAGCGCCAGCGGCAAGAGCCTGGTCTATAACATCGCCGTGATGCAGGCGGTGCTCAAGGAGCCTTCCGCCCGCGCCCTCTACCTTTTCCCCACCAAAGCCCTCGCCCAGGACCAGCTCCGCAAGCTCCACGAGCTTTTTTCCCCCGGCATCCTCCCGCCGGAAGCCATCGCCACTTTTGATGGCGATACCCCGCGTACGGAACGGGCGGATGTCCGGCGTCAGGGCCGCATCATTCTCACCAATCCGGATATGCTGCACGTGGGCATCATGCCCAACCACGAGGCTTGGTCGTCCCTGCTGCGGCATTTGAAATACGTCGTCGTTGACGAAGCGCATATCTACCGCGGCGTTTTCGGGTCGCACGTCGCCTGCGTCTTGCGCCGGTTGCGCCGTCTGTGCCGACTCTACGGTTCCGACCCGCAGTTTATTTTATGCACCGCCACCGTCGCCAATCCCGCCGAGCACGCGATGGGGCTGACCGGCCTTTTCTGTGAGGTGGTGGATAATGACGGCTCGCCGCGCGGCTGGAAGGACTTCGTTTTCTGGAACCCGCCCCTTATCGACGAGAAGAAGACCGCCCGCCGCAGCGCCCACTGGGAATCGACGAACCTGTTCACGGCTTTGATTTTGCAGGGCACCCGCACGCTGACTTTTACCCGCACCCGCCGCCTCTGCGAGCTGATTTATCTCTATACCCGCGACCGCTTGCGGGAAGAAAGCTACCAGCTCTCCGAACTGGTCATGCCTTACCGCGGCGGCTATATGCCGGAGGACCGCCGCCGCATCGAGCGTGAGTTGTTCGGGGGGCAGCTGCTGGGGGTGGTAGCCACCAACGCTTTAGAGTTGGGCATCGATAGCGGCGGGCTGGAAGCCACCATCCTGGACGGCTATCCGGGCAGTATTTCTTCTACCTGGCAGCAGGCGGGCCGCTCCGGGCGCAGCCAGGGGGAATCGTTGAGCGTTCTGGTGGCCTGGGATAATCCCCTCGACCAGTATTTCATGCGCCATCCTAAAGATTTTTTCACCCGGGGCTTCGAGCACGTGCTGGTCAACCCGGAGAACCATTATATTTTGCAGGCGCATCTGCTCTGCGCCGCCTGGGAGCGCCCGCTGGACACCACTGACGAAGCTATCTTCGGGCAGGATATGATAAAAGAGCGGGACGCTTTGACGGAAGAAGGGCAGTTACGGGAACGGCGCAATCGATGGTATCTGGCGCCCACGCTTGCCTCGCCCGCCTCTAAAATCAATATTCGCTCGTCCTCCGGTGAGGACTACGCTGTCGTTGACGTGTCCACCGGCTCTTTAATGGAAACCGTGGAAAGCAGCGTCGCTTTCTTCCAGGTGTTCCCCGGCGCTGTCTATCTGCACCAGGGAGAATCTTACCTTATCACCAAGCTCGATTTGACCAACCGCGTTGCCTATGCCGAGCCTTCCGGCGCCAATTACTATACGGAAACGAAAGAAATCCACGATATCCATATCCTCGATGTGAAGGGCACCAAAACGGTTGGCCCGGTGGACGTCAGCATCGGTGACGTTAAGGTGACCATCGACGTGGTCGGCTTCAAGAAATACCGCCAGTTCACGGAGGAGCTGATAGGGGAGGAGCCTTTGGACCTCCCCACCATCCGCTTCAATACCGTGGCGCTCTGGTTCGGCATCCCCCCGCGCGCCACCGCCCGTATCGCGGAAAAAGGACTGGATTTTGCCGGCGGACTGCATGCCGCGGAGCATGCCGCCATCGGCATCCTGCCCCTCTTCGCCCTCTGCGATAGGAACGATATCGGCGGCGTTTCCACCCCACTCCACCCGGATACCGGCGATGCCCAGATTTTCATTTACGACGCCTATCCCGGCGGCATCGGCATCGCGGAAAAGGGCTACGATATGATAGAAGAGCTCTGGCAGGCCACCATGCACGTCATCTCCGAATGCCCCTGCGAAGACGGCTGCCCCTCCTGCGTCCAGAGCCCCAAATGCGGCAATAACAATAAACCCCTCGATAAAGCCGCCGCCAGGATTATACTTGAAGAATTGCAGAGCGGGTAGGGGGATACCAAATCTTACTCCATCTCCCTTTACAAAGGGAGATGATAGCCTTATTATTTAGCATCATCGTTTGCTAGCTCCTGGTTCGGTCCCCTTTATAAAGTCCCGATTCGTAACCTCATATCCCGACTCGTTAACTCGTACGGGACTCCGTATGAGGAACGAATCGGAAGAGAAGAAGATTTAGTAAGGGCGGCGGGGAGGCGGTAGAGGGATTTGTTTATTCTTTTAATTACTTCTCCAGAAATTAGTTTTAAAGAAATAGCAAAAGAGATAAAACCAAAATTTGAATGATATTTTATTCAATCAATAAAAAATACCCGGCGGGGAAGTCTCCCTTTCGTAAAGGGAGAGACAGAGGGATTTTTCCCCGCACAGGGCATTTTTATCTATTCGTTTGTAAAGTAAAGTTTAGCCGGTTTACTTCAGGTTCCCAAAGACCTTGCGGACTTTGGCGTTAAGGTTGGGCCCGACCTTTTCGATGGCTTCATAGCGCACCTTGTTGAGCTCTTTCTGCTTGGCATCGAATTCCGCGGCGGAGTAGAGCCGTTCCGGGTGCACCATGATATCGTCGACGGCGCGGATAGCGGCGGGGACCTTAAAGCCGGAGGGGGAATCCACCCAGTCCTCGAGGCCGCCCCTGGCCATAGAATCCAGGATACTCATGGTGTGTGACACCTCGATATCCTTAAAGTGGTAGCCCTCCCCGACGGAGCCGGTGTTCATCAGGTAGAAATTGACTTCCGGCAGGTTCTCCACAATATCATAAAAGCGGTTGGCGTGGACGGCTTTATCCCCGGCCATAAAGGGGTCATAGAAAAACTCGGTGCGGATTTTGCCCGCCTGGGTGGGGTCGCCGGCGGACGATTCCATCGCCTGGCCGAGCACCATAAAAGCGGCCGCCTGCTCCGCGGTCAGCTTGGAGATAGCGGGGATAGTCGGCCCGCGGGTAATCAGGATAATATTATCCACCGCCTCGATATCGATATGGCGGGAAGCATGCATGAAGTCGGCGCGTCTGACGACGGCGCGACCGTTGGAAGTCCGCTCGAAGTTCTCGAAGTCGAAATCGCCGTTCTCATTGACGAAAACGTTCTCGCAGACCGTTTCCGGTTTCAGCAAACCGTAGAAAATCTCGGCCTGCTCGCCGGGGTTGACGCCCTCCGTCTTCACGAAAACGCCGCCGGCCTCGAAGCCGTGGAAAGAGCCGTCCGGCAGCAACATACCGCCGTCGTCCTGAATCAGCCAGGAGCGCTCCATGCCCTTGCGCGCCAGGATTTTACAGGTGGTGGTGGTCTTGCCGTTGGCGCTTAAGGCTATCAGCAGCGTGCGCACCGGCTTATAATCGCCGTGGGACGATTGCAGATAATCCTCGCGGCAGCCGGCATGTAGGAAGATGCCGCCGCGCTTGGTCTTGGACACCCAGTCCTCGCAGGCAAAAACGCCCTTTTTGTACTCGCCGATGTAGTTGGAATTGCGGATAACCTTGACCGCGCGGCCGTCATCCAGGAAAGCCAGGCGGATGGTGATGTCCTTCTGGGGGAGGGGCTTGGACTTGTTGGTCTGCCAGGCTTCATCCCCGAAGAAAACCATCGTATAATCCGGCCTGGTGACGGGTTTTTTCACCGGAATAAACAGGTTTTGGCCGCCGTAAGCCACATGGGCGAATTTTGCCGGTACGAGAAGCCGCACTACCGTATCGCTATCGATATCGCCGACAATACGGTCAATAGAAATAATCTGTTCTTTAGCGAGGGCCTCCTCGCATTTTTTCAATAGCTTTAATTCATCATCGCCGAAAGCATCATCGACACTGTTTTTGGTGAACTGCTGGGACCTCGAGGTGGGCTCGCTCTCCGCCACGAAGTTGTTATAAATGGTTTTAACAACCCCATCCTCTTTAGCCACCAGGTTCCTTAAAACTTCATCCGAGGGATTATCCAGCAGCCGGTTTTCCGCTCTGGCTTTTTCCCTCACTCTCTCGGCCATCCGGGCAAATTCTTCCAGGTTGAATTTTGGGCTCATTTTATTCCTCCATGCATTCTTGTTTTGTCCGCAGTTTAAACACTTCACCCACCGGAAGGATAGAAGTGAAAAAAGTGCGGGCAAGACACCAGCCCTCGAGAGCGTATCTCCGGCTGACCGGAAGCGCTTCAATGAATTATACCTAATTATAGCATATCTTTTGGCAACAAATATATAATTTTTACGGTAAAAGGTCTTTTTTTACTAAGTAACCTTAGGTATAATACTGATTAGAGGGCATTAAGCGGAAGCAACCATGCAAAGATGGATTATTAGAGCAATAGAAGCGGCGGTTATCACGGTTACCTTGGCGGCGGTATGCCAGGAACTGGAAAAACCGCAGGAAGACAGACTCTGGAAAGGCAAACTGGGGTTTGTGCCTTATGACTTCCGTTTACCCACGCCGCAGAGAATGAAAGAGACTTTCTGGAACGAGGCAAGCGAACGTATTTTTTCCAAGCCGATGTTCGGGGTGGGATGGGGTATCAATTTTTACGCGCTGCTGGAGAAGATGCGAATCATCGGGGATTTTTACGTTACCGAGGACGACTTCCTGATGCCGACGCCGACCCTGCGGAAAATCCTGGAAAACCGCCCGGTCATGCCGGAAATAATTAATTAATCGGTTCCCCCCACACACCATCCCGGTAGAGTTTCAACAGCTTGACCGGCGTGACCGTGTTGGTCAGTTCATCACTGCTTCTGGCATACACCTTGATATAGTTGCCGGTAAGGCCGGACCAGACATTAGCCGATTTTTGCTCCCACAAAACATCCGCCGTTTTTCCCAGGAGCCCCTGCTGAAAATTACGCGCGCTCTCTTTGGCCAGCGCCAGCATACGGTCGCTGCGGTCTTTTTTTACGGCGTCAGTCACCGGCTGCGGCATTTCCGCGGCGGCGGTACCGGGGCGGGGGGAAAAGGGGAAGACGTGAATACGGGCGAATTTTATTTTTTTACAGAATTCCAACGTTTCCTCGAATTCTCCATCCGTCTCACCCGGGAAACCAACAATGACATCCGTGGTAACGGCGGCTTCCGGCACGACGGAACGAATAAGCTCGACCGCTTTGAGGTAATCGGCAGGGGTATATTTACGCTTCATTCTCCGCAAAACCGCATCGCTGCCGCTCTGTAAAGAAAGATGGAAATGGGGGCACAAACGCCCGTTTTGCCACAGCCCAATAAGACCGGGGGTAATCTGGTGAGGCTGGAGGGAGGACATCCTCAAGCGCGGCACGGGGGTATCCGCCAGAATACGCTTGATAAGCCCTGCAAGGTCGGTGCCGTTATGGTTGTAAGCGCCGATTTCCGTGCCGGTGAGCACCACTTCCCGGTAACCATCTGCCACCAGCCCTTTCACCAGAGCGATGACCTTATCCGCCGATACACTTGTTTCTTTGCTGCGCACAAACGGCACGATGCAGTAAGCGCAGAAATTTTTACAGCCGTCCTGGATTTTAAGGAAAGCGCGGGTGCGGCCCTTGGCTTGCCAGTTAATAGCCGGGCCGTCCGAAGCCTTGGGGACGGCGACAACGCCGAGCAGGTTTACCAGATTCATTTTCTTATCGTTGCCCAGCACAAGTTCAACACCCTCAATCTGCTCCAGTTCCTTGCGGGCGCGGTGGGCATAGCAGCCGATAGCAATCAAACGCGCCGACGGATTGCGCCGCCTGGCCAGGCGCAGCAGGTGCCGCGATTTGCGGTCGGCAACATGGGTGACCGAGCAGGTGTTCAGTACATAGATATCCGCTTTTGCCGAGGGGTCGACAATCCGATAGCCGGCGGCCTCCAGTTGGCGGGCAAGCTGCTGGATTTCCGCCTGGTTCAGTTTACAGCCGAGGCTATCCAGAGCGACGGTGGGGCTTTTTGATAGTGTGTTCATGGTGGTTGCGCCATCAAGTGACGGCGTTATCAGAATTATAGCTTCATGCGGGGAACAGGTCAAAGGGGGGAAAGGTAAGGCAGAAAAACCCCCTCAATCCCCCTTTAAAAAAGTGTAAAGTAATACCATTTGCAAAGGAAGGTAATAATAGATAACAAACTGGAATCAATGACTAGATATCCCAGGCTTTTACTTGAAAATAAGCATAAAATATGTTAGAAATGAATTGGAATTGCCTTGCCAATTCATCTTTCCATCTAATTATCCAGCGCAAAAAACAAGGAGGTTACCACCATTAACAATCAAATACACCGGGTAGTGGTTACCGGCATCGGGGCATTTACCCCGCTCGGCCTCGATATGCCGTCGACATGGGAAAATCTTATCGCCGGGAAGTCCGGCATCGGTAATATCACCATCTTCGATGCTTCCAACATGGAAGTAAAGTTCGCCGGAGAGGTCAAAGGATTCAATCCGGAAAACTACATCAACAAAAAAGACATCCGGCGCATGGACCGCTTTGCGCAGCTGGCGGTAGCCGCCGGAGTCCAGGCTGTCAAGAGCGCCAGCCTGACCATCGATGATGCCAACAAGGATGATATCGGCGTGTTTATCGGGAGCGGCATCGGCGGCCTGACGACGCTTTTCGAACAGGCTAAAACCCTGGTGGAAAAAGGGCCGGACAGGGTTAGCCCTTTCTTGGCGCCGATGATGATTTCCGATATCGCCGCCGCGCAGATTTCCATCGCGCTGGGGGTCAGAGGCCCCAACATGTGCATGACATCCGCCTGCTCCAGCGGCTCGGACGCTATAGGGTCGGCGGCGGAATATATTAAGTACGGCAATGCCGAGGTGATGATAGCGGGCGGGGCGGAGGCCATCGTCAATCCGCTGGGCATCACGGCTTTCAGCCAGCTAAAGGCGCTTTCCACCCGCAACGACGCGCCGCAAAAAGCCTCCCGTCCTTTCGATAAAGACCGCGACGGCTTTATCATCGCGGAGGGGGCGGTAGTACTCATCCTGGAAAGCATGGAGCACGCCATCAGCCGCGGGGCAAATATCATGGCGGAAATCGTGGGCTACGGCGCAACGGCCGATTCTTTCCACGTGACCCAACCGCTGGAAAGCGGCGCGGGGGCGGCCAAAGCGATGCAGATGGCGCTGAAAAGAGGCAACATCAAGCCGGAAGAAATAGATTACATTAACGCGCACGGCACCTCCACGCAGCTCAATGACGCCATGGAAACCAAGGCCATCAAGACCGCCTTCGGGGAGAGGGCGTATAAAATACCCATCAGTTCCACAAAGTCGATGACGGGGCACCTCATCGGCTGCGCCGGAGCCATCGAGCCGGCAATCTGCATCATGACGATATTAAAGGGAATCATCCCGCCGACCATCAACTACGATACCCCCGACCCCGTCTGCGACCTGGACTACGTGCCCAATACCGCCCGCCCGGCCAGCGTGACCACCGCCCTGACCAACTCGTTCGGGTTCGGCGGGCACAATTCAGTGCTTATCCTACGCAAGTTTATCGAGGCGCAAGCTTGAGCCACTGTCGATGGAATTTAGCGCCGCCTGTGACAACCGTTCCGGGAAATGACGCCGGTGGCAGATACTCTCCTTTACTGGTACAGCTGCTACATAACCGGGGCATCACCCGGCCGGAAGACTATGCGGCTTTTCTCTCCAGCGACCGCACTTTGCTGGCCGACCCTTGGCTGTTCTCCGGCATGAAGCAAGCCGTGGACAGAATCAACGAGGCCATCTGCCGGGGAGAGACGGCGGGCATTTACGGCGACTTCGACGCCGACGGTATTACGTCCACCGCTTTACTCGTTCAGGGGCTGGGGCTCCTGGGGCTCAAAGCCGTACCCTATATCCCCCACCGCGAGACGGAGGGGCATGGTCTGACGGTACCGGTGCTGGAAAATCTGCAAAGCCAGGGAGTAAGTCTCATCATCACCGTAGACTGCGGCGTCACCGACGTGGCGGAGGTAAGGCAGGCCAAAGCGATGGGCCTGGACATCATCATTACCGACCACCATAACCCGCTCGATGAATTACCGGCGGCGCTGGCGGTCATCAATCCCAAACTGAAAGAAGCGAAATATCCGTTCAACAATCTGGCGGGGGTGGGGGTGGCCTTTAAGCTGCTCCAGGCGCTGTGCCGGAACGCCGGCAAAGAAGACATCCTGGACAAGGTCACCGACCTGGTGGCTATCGGCACCATCGCCGATATGTCTTCCCCGCTGGGAGAGAACCGTTACCTGATTAAAGAAGGCATCAAGAACATCAACAGCCATCCGCGGGCGGGCATCAGAGAACTAGTCAAACAGACCCGGCTGGAAGCCAATAACATCAATGCGGAGAGGGTTGGCTGGGTTATCGCGCCGTGCCTGAACGCCGCCGGACGGCTGGCCGACGGGCTTACCGGCTACAAGCTGCTGATGACGGAAGATATCAAAGAAGCGGGCGAACTGGCGGTATGGCTTTCCGGGAAAAACGAGGAAAGGCAAAGGCTGACTTCCGCCACCCTTTTGAGAGCGAGAGAACAGGTGATTGCCCTGGGGATGCAGCCGATAATGATTACCGCGGACAGAGAATACCCGATGGGTATCGCCGGGCTGGTGGCGAGCCGGCTGACGGAAGAATTTTACCGGCCGTCTATTGTGATACACGTGGCGGACGAGGTGTGCCACGCCAGCTGCCGCAGCATCCCGGAGTTCGATATTATCGCGGCGCTGAACAAATTCAGTCATTATTTTTCCCGCTACGGCGGCCACGCCGCCGCCGCCGGTTTTACGATGCTGACGGAGAGATTACCGAAGCTCGAACAGGAGCTTTCTTTTTACGCCGCCGAAAAGCTGGCGGGAGTGGAACTGCGCCCCCACCTAAACATCGACGCGCTGGTCAAATTGAATGAACTCGGCGGGGATACCTACCCCACCACGCAGCTGCTGGCGCCCTTCGGCATCGGCAATCCGGTGCCCGTTTTCATGAGCCAGGGCGTAGAACTCATCGATAGGCGCACGATGGGCAACGGCGGCGAGCACCTGCGCATGAAGTTAAGGCAGGGCGGCTCCGTCTGGGATGCGGTGGCCTTCCGGTTCGCCAACCATCAGAAGGAATTCGCGCCGCGCATTGATGTAGTTTATAATCTAGAAATAGATACCTGGAACGGCAGGAACCAGCTCCGCCTGAACATTCTGGACTTTAAGAAAAGCGCCTAAAGACTATAAGCTGTCAATCTCCGCTCCAGACCTTTGCTTCTCTTATCCTCCTTTCCGCTGGCAGAGAGAAGGATGATATGCTATGCTAATTGTGTGATCGTTTTATAGCGATGACGCTTCCAAGCGATGGATACTTACGCCCGGCAGAAATGCCCCATCCACTTATCAAATATCAGGAGAGAAAATCATGAAGAACCCTAACGGACCTTATCCCGGCAGACAACTATTCCTGGGTATGACAGAGGACGAACAACTAGCCTTTGCCTACCTCGTAACGGGGCGCAGCCCGGCGAGCCGGGAAAGGAAAGCCACACCGAAAGACAACCGCATTATTATGGGGCCCATCGGGGATGCGCCTTACGACCCGTTAAGGCACTATACCGCCTTGAAATACGATAACGCGAGCGGAGTGCTGGCGGTGAGCAACGGCATCCAGACCGAAGCTATTTACGAGGCTTACAAGCTTCTTTACAACGTTAAATCCGCGCCCGTTCAAGGCTTTATCAAAAAGATAATGGACGGCGCCAACTACGAGCCGGACAGCCTGAAAACCCCGCGCATCTCCGGCATCATTACCACCAGTCTGAAGAATATCCCCGTCTGCATCGTCAGCATCAAGACGGCGGACTTCCCCGCCATCGCCTGGCAGTTCAAACCAAAAGCAGGCAAGCTCAACGGCGTAGCTACCTATCACGGGGATATGGAAAGCCCCGGCCCCTTTAATATCACCGGGGGACTGGCCGAGCTAAAAATATCCGCCGGGACGCCGCAGGAAATAGCCGAATTTATTTACGAGATTTCTGCGGCGGACTACCAGGGCGATGATATCCGGGTATGTGCCATCGGGGGGGTAAGGGGCGCGGGCAACACCTGGGAGACGGCGCTGATAAACCGGCATCAGGGATAGGAGAGTCTTAGGCAGTTATATTAATGTAATGGGCCTATGTTTTCCATTTTAAATGATGTAGTTGGGGATTCTCCCAATTTGATGATGAAATATTCTCTTTGCATTATTTTGGAAGCTCTATCAAATGGAGCACAAACCAAGTTATCTCCATAAATCCGAAGTACTATAGAACTATTATTTGTTGACGGTATTAAAAAATCTGTCTGTTTTGTTGCATTTACAGTCCCTACTAAAAAAGAGAGAGTTACTAGTATAAAAGAAACAAAGAATGTAATGAAAATAATTACTGTGCTACGTTTTCCTATTTTTGAAACCAATGAATTAATGAACGCCTCTAGTCTGGGGTTAAATTCGTTCTGTGTTTTAACTTCTTGAGTTATTTCAGATTTTGTTTTTTCTTTTTCCTTAAGATTAGACAACACTAACACTAAAGCAACAACAATATAAGCAATAACAAATATTATAAGGTAAATCCAGGAACCCCAAAAAAGAATCAATAACAGTAAAAAAAGCCAAGTAGGACCAAATAAAGGAGATAATACTCGCTTTAAAGTGGGACTTTTCGGTTTTAGTGATGTTATTATTGCAAGCCCTAATATCCAAAAAGCAATAATTCCTATTAGTATACCAACCGTTATGAATACATTTGTTAAGTCTATTGAAATAAAACTTATAGGTATTCCGAATGTGTCACAATAACCTTTTTCATACAGAAAAGCCATAGCATATCCCAGTAATGGAATATAAGCAATAATTAGACCTCCATATCCTAAAACATGCCGATCGTTTTTATCTTCGGAGTTATGTCTTGGAGTTATCCGGATGCTTAATCGATTCCGTCTCAACATCCAAACTTTCCCCCCTTTTTTTCACCCAGCGGGTCTTCCATATCAGCATGACAAGACAAATAATCAGGACGACAACGCCGATGAACTGCGCCTGGTGCAGCCCGAACAAAAAGTTAGAGCCTTCCCGGAGAAAATCGCTGGCGATACGCCAGATAGAGTAAAAAGACAGGTAGACAAGGAACAGTGAGCCGTCCGGCTGGAGCTTTTTCCGCAGCGTTAACAAGACCCCGAAGATAATCAGGTTGTAGATAATTTCGTAGAGCACTACCGGGTGCGTGGGTGTTAAGCCCAGAAAATAAGCGGGGCTGTTGGGATGGGTGTAAACGAAGCCCCAGGGCAAGCTGGTGGCGATACCGTAGTCATCGCCGAGGATAGTGCAGCCTACCCGTCCGACCGCCTGCGCCAGGATAATGCCGGGGGCCAGTATATCCGCCATGCGGGCGAAGGAATGCTGGCTGAAACGGTTATAAATCCAGATACCTAAAGCCGCCCCGAGCACCGCGCCCCAGATGGTCAGCCCGTCCCCGCCGATGATTTGCCCGGGGTTATGGAAGTAATAATCCCACTTATCGATGACGTGCAGCAGGCGGGCGCCGATAACGCCGGAGGGTATACCGACCAGCGCGGCGTTGATGACCATATCCGTGGTAATGCGGGGGTCCTTGCGGACATTGAGTACCGCCCAGGTGACCACCGTGACGACGGCCAGGGTCACCATAATACCATACCAGCCGACCTCAATCGGCCCGACGCTGAAAGCGATGGGATTTATATTAACTTCAATCATTTTTTTACTCCGCTAATGTAAAGGCGTATTATGTACTCTTCACCCCCGTGTCGCAGCAGGGGGCAGGCTTAAGCCTCGCCCTCAAGGGGCGAGGCGAAGCAATGACATAAGGCTAAGAGGTCAAACCTTCGACGAATTCCGCCGCGTTAAAGGCTACCATATCTTCCAATCCCTCGCCAACACCGATAAGCTGGATAGGGACTTTGAGCTCGTCGCAGATGGCCAGGACGATGCCGCCTTTGGCCGTGCCGTCCAGCTTGGCGATATAAATGCCGGTTACGCCGACCGCCTCCGTAAAATAACGCGCCTGGGTGAGGCCGTTCTGGCCGGTAGTGGCATCCAATACCAGGATGACCTCGTGGGGGGCGGCGGCATCCAGCTTGGAAGCCACGCGCCGGACCTTTTTAAGCTCCTCCATGAGGTTGAACTTGGTATGCAAGCGTCCGGCGGTATCGATAATGAGGATATCCGCCTGACGGCTTTTGGCCGCCTGCAAAGCGTCATAGACCACCGCCCCGGGGTCGGCGCCGGGCTGGTGGGCGATAACGTCTACCCCCACCCTTTCCCCCTGCTTCTTCAGCTGGTCGATGGCCGCCGCGCGGAAGGTATCCGCCGCCGCCAGCAGGATATTTTTGCCATCTTTTTTCAATCGATAAGCCAGCTTGGCGATGGAGGTGGTCTTGCCGCTGCCGTTGACGCCCACCACCAGCATGACGCGGGGCGGGGCAGCGTTAGCGACGGGCTCGCGGGCGGGGACGGTCAAAATTTTAATCATTTCCTCTTTGAGAACATCGCGGACGCGGGAACCGTCCAGCTTTTCTTCGCCGGCACGCTGTTTGACGGCATCGATGAGCTTTTCCGTGGTGCTGACACCAACGTCCGCGGAGATGAGCAGCTCTTCCAGCTCTTCCCAGACCTCTTTGCCGATGGCATCGCGGTCAAAGAGGGACATGGCTTTACCGAACCAGCTGTCTTTGGTGCGCTTGAGGACTTTTGAAAAGATGTTAATTGGAGTGACTCCTTATAAGTTACTGGTTATTAGCCGCTAGTTACTAGTATATAGGAGAACGGGGGCAAAGGGGAAGGGGAATTTATCAGTACCGCCCTCACCGCCCCGCCAGCCACAGCCTCACCACGCGCTCCGTTGCTTCCTGTAAAAGCCTGCCGCCGTCCCGCATCGCCTGCTCCAGCGTCATCGCCCGCGGCTGGATGCTCATCACGCTGTCTATCCCGTGCCGGTACACCTCCTCGTAGCCTTGCCCCAGCGAGCCGCAGATGGCCACCACCGGCACATGGAAAGCCTTGGCCCGCCGCGCGATGCCCACCACCGTCTTTCCGTAAGCCGTCTGGAAGTCTAGCCTTCCTTCCCCGGTTATCACTAAATCCGCGTCCTTCACGTAATCATCGAACCTGATGGCGTCGCAAATCAGGCTCACGCCGCGCTGTAAGGTCGCCCCCAGGAAGGCCACCAGC
>DAOUGB010000083.1:0-5624 GCA_034429595.1 Dehalococcoidales bacterium | reverse complement strand
CAAAAGTATTATTTTATGGTCATTTTGACCCCGATGCAAATCGGGGGAAAAATCCGTAACCACCTTTTCAGGTACGGATTCTTCATCGCTTCGCTCTTCAGAATGACTTTTGATACAAGGCTCATCAAGGGGGAGGGTAATTAGGAATAAAGAAGTAAGGGGAATATTATATTTGGGAGACGTCAATACCCGAAAGCGGAATGCTTCAGCGAAAGGGCATGGGAGAGTATGGTACACGTTCTTATCTGGAAAAATAAAAAAGAACAGCAGTTAGTTATTAGTATTAGCCTCAAAAAGTGTCATTACCCTAAAGAAAAGACAGCGGTTGAACTTATAGACATATAAAAACGAACACCCGTGTTTTATTGTTTTACGGGTGATAAGAAGTCGATATTATTGCCGTCAGGGTCCTTAAAGCTAAAGGCCCTTGCGCCCCAGGGGAATGTTGCGGGTTGGGAGGTAAACTCGATTTGCAGACCTGAATGCTGGAGCCTTTCATACTCTTTATCAACGTCCTCAACCTCAAACATCAATGTGAAAAACCTTTGGCTGGACTGAAATTTTCTTTTATCTATTTTACCGGGATTCCAGATAGCCAGTTTGGCTTGGTTAAAGGCAGAATGGACATCATCACCTTCCGGCTTCATACCTAAAACCCTGGAATAAAAATCAGCCAGCCGTGGAACGTTGTCTGTATGCAGGCTGATACCTGTAAATTTCATGGCTGTTAACTCCTTTAGTATGTTACCCCATGAACATCTCGACTTTAGCCGTGCCCGCCAGATGATTTAAATGAATGTAAAGAGATTACCAGAATTGACGCGGTAGTGCAAATCCGTTAAAAGAGAAAAAGGGGCGGCGACTTTTTAAGCACCGCCCCTTGCTCATTAATCCTCCCTGTCCTGCTTTAAACGCTTCCGGTACTGCGATATTTTCTTCCATCTATTCTTTTCTTCTAAAGCCGCTTTACCTTCCTGGCGGGCGGCGAGGTGCCGGAGTTCCCGCTGCAACTGCTGGTAGCTTTTAAAGTGTTTGGCGTCAAGCTCGCCGCTGCGTAATGCCGCCCGGACGGCGCAGCCCGGCTCGGCATCATGGCGGCAATCAGAGAAGCGGCAGTCCAGCGCGATTTCCGTGATGTCCCGGAAAGCTTCGTCGAGGCTTTGAGCGTCGCCCCAGACCTGTATCTCCCGCATGCCCGGCGTATCGATAACCGCCCCGCCGCCCGGCAGGAGAACAAGCTCGCGGCGGGTAGTGGTGTGCCGCCCCTCCCGGTCGCTCTCTCTTACTTCTCCCGTCGCCAAACGTTCTTCACCCAGCAGGGCGTTGATGATGGCGGATTTGCCCACGCCGGACGACCCCAATAAAGCCGCCGTACGACCTTTACCGAGGTATTGTTTCAATGTGTCCATACCTGTACCGGTGACGGCGCTGACAGCATGAACGGGGGCGCCGGAAATTACTTTTTCAACTTCCCGGATACGCACGTCAACATCCGGGCAGAGGTCGGCTTTGTTCAGAACGATAACCGGCGCCGCCCCGCTGGCGGCGGCGATAGCCAGATACCGCTCGATTCTTCTCACGTTCAGGCTGCGGCCGCCGTCCAATCCGCTGACGAGGAAGACAACATCCACGTTGGCGGCTACCACCTGCTCCCAGGTCTTGCCCCCATCGATGCGCTCCCGCCCGCCGGAAACCTGCCGGGAAAATTTGGTCTTGCGCGGCAAGATGGATTGGATGACGGCTTTAGATTCGCCGGGAAGGGGCCTGATGATTACCCAGTCCCCGATGGCCGGGTATTCCTCCGCCCCGCCAGCGTGGTAACGTAACCGGCCGGAAAGCTGCGCCGCCAGTTCGCCTTTTTCCGTGAGCACCTGCCAGGCGTCTTTTTCGATGGTAACGACCCGGCCGGGGACAACACCCGGTATCTCGAGTAAAGCGTATTCACCGGCAAAATGGTTATCCCAGCCGAGTTCTTCCAGTATATTGTTTGTAGTAACCAAAGCTACTCCTTTTTACGTCTCCCCGTGACGCCCACTAAAGACAGCCAGCGGCCGCCGTCCTCCTCGAGGACAGGGACCTCGGAGGGAAATATCAGCGTACCGGCCTCGTCACAGGCGTTTTCGTACTGTATCCAATCCTTCACGGCGTCCGGAAGATGTGCTGATTTTACATCCTCGATGACGCTCGATTTACTCCAGTGCCGCTGCCACCAGGCGGGAGTGTGGAAGCACCAGCACTCGTCCACCCAGAAGGTCGCGCGGTCATAATGCGGCTTTAACAGGTGCTCCGGCACTTTACCGGTAATTTCCTGCGCCAGCCCCGGCACGACGATGCCGATTTGCCCGCCGGGTTTCAGGAATTTGATGAAATAGGGCAGGTAAAGCTCATCCGTGCCGTAGTACTGGTAAGAGTCCAGGCTGACGATAGCATCGAAGAAGCCCTCGGCATAAGGCAGGTCATGGGCCTCGGCATGGATGGGGCAGATTTGTTTTTCCATCCCCATTTCCTTAATGCGCTGCCAGTTTTCCGCGGCGGTTACCCACAGGTCGTTAGCCCAGACCTGCACGCCGTATTCTTTAGCCAGAAAGATGGAGCTTAAGGCCTTGCCGCAGCCCATATCCAGCACGCGCATGCCCGGTTTGAGCTCCATTTTCTCACAGAGCCATTCCGTCAGCCAGAGGACGTTAGGTCCCATCCACCCCTTTAAAACCCACGCCGGGTCGTATTTGGCCGAACGGGGGTAACGGTCGTTCTTTAGTAATTCCTTCATTCTCTTTTGAGATATTTTTTTCATAGTATTCATCTTTAGTAGTTCACTTCTTTCTTTTTCAGATATATCAGTCATTTACATTCTCCTTTCTTATACCTCGGGTTATTTTTCCATTAGTCCGTCCAGGGGAAACGGCGGCTGCGCCACCGGGCGCACGGCCAGGGAAAACAGCGCCGCCTCATTATCATCCCCGGCAATGCGGTTTTCTTTCAGAGCGCCGCATTCCGTACAGCGGTGGATGATAGCCCATTCCTTGCCCTGCCGCACGGATATCGCCACCGGCTCCATGATGCCGCCGCAATTTGAGGCGCGGTCGCCGGGGAGTTCATCCAGATGGAGGCTGTAAAGGCACCGGGGGCAATGATTGCGGTGCGCCGTTCCTATGGGGTTGGGGGTAACGGCGCCGCCGCAGTACCGGCAGATGAAGCCGCTTGCCGCGGGGTGATTTTCCATTTTGTTCGAACGAGGCCCTTTCGGGCGGTGACCATGCATAAAAAAAATCCTCAATAAAAAAGCATTAAGAAAAACAAAAACCGCCGATGTGTCTATCACACCCGCGGCCCGCAGAAAGCTCTTCTATTGAAGATTTCCCGCCTTTTTAAGGCGCAAGGCCGCTCCCGGAGGAACGGCCAGTGTATTTTGTATTTTGGACAAATAGACTGATTAGCCGTTAACCAGCCGGGGTGTGACAGCGCTATGGAGAACTTTGACTTGAGCTACCATCTACCCCTTTCTATGGTGTTCAAAGAACTATCCCGCAACGGGATTGAACACCGGGGTTAATATTAACACGGGATTGTTGGGGGAGTCAAGGGGTTGGGGGGTAACAACCGATGCCGATTTCATACGGCATCCCGATGGAGTAAAGAAGCGGGGATACATTGCCGAAAGGCGAATAATCAATGCCCTCCTGGCTGGATTCCCGCCGGAGTTTACCCCGTACTCTGATACGGGGCGGGAAAGACGCTCTATTTTATCTGGTTATTGTTTCTTCCCTTAATTATTCCTTGTTCCTTATTTCCTAATATTTCCCCAATTGTGGTATGGTTATACTAATTGGAGTAAAACCCCATGACCCGTAAAAACCCCATCTTTTTCGGCTGGTACATCGTCGGCCTTATGGTGCTGGCGATGACGCTGGCTTACGGCACGAGGACTTCCTTTTCCTCGTTTTTTCCTTACATCCTGGATACTTTCCACTGGAACCGCGGCGTGACGGCTATCATGCTTTCCCTGAATTTGCTGGTCTACGGGATTGCCGCGCCAATCGCGGGCTCACTGATGGACCGCTGGAAGCCGCGGGTGGTGGTGGTCATCGGCATCCTGACGCTGGGACTGGCGACCGCCGCGTGCTACTTTGCCACACAACTATGGCAATATTACCTGCTGTTCGGCTTCTTCGTGCCTTTGGGGACGGCTTTCTGCGGCTCGCCGGTATTTAACGCCGCGCTGCTGAACTGGTTCCAGAAAAGGCGCGGCCTGGCCATGGGGCTGGGGCAGATCGGGGGCGGCACGAGCATGGTCTATATCATGCTCATCGAGTGGGTCAATACCCACTGGGGGTGGCAGTACTCTTTCTTCGTGATGGGCGGGCTGATTATCGCGGTACTGCTGCCGCTTTACCTTATCTTTTACTATTACCGGCCGCGGGATAAAAAATTGAAACCCTACGGCGCGGATGAGATACAAACCGCCGAAAAAGAAATCGAAGCCAAAGCCGGGCCGGACTGGACGCTGCGCCGCGCGGCAAAGACCTACCAGCTATGGTTTTTGATTTTTGCGGACTTTTGCTACTGGGGCATCGGCAACTATCTGGTAATAGGGCATCAGATTAAATTCGCGGAGGACGCCGGCTTTACCAGCTTGCAGGCTTCATCTGTTTTCGCGCTTTTCGGTTTTGTTTCTATCATCGGGCAGATTTGCGCCTTTATTTCGGACTTCATCGGGCGGGAAAAAACGGTAACGATTGGCATGGTCCTGGCGATTATCGGGCTTGTTTCCCTGATGTCCGTCCATGATACGTCCCAGGCCTGGATGCTTTACATGTACGCCATCTGCTCCGGCTTCGCGGTGGGGATTGTATCTCCCACCATCATCGTCAGCTCGGCCGACCTTTTTCACGGCAGGAACATCGGCGCGATATCGGCGCTGGTGCTGACGGGGGTGGGACTCGGCGGAGCCATCGGCCCGTGGCTGGGCGGCTTCATTTACGATATATACGGCAGCTATACCATCGCTTTCTACGTCAGCCTGGCCGCACTCGTTATGGCCGGCATCAGCTTCTGGATTGCCGCGCCGCGTAACGCTGAAAAAATACGCGCTAAAATGCTGAAACAATATCAGCGCTAAAAATCCTCCTCGGCTTCCCCTTTTAAAAAGGGGGGACGAAGTATTTTCTATTGGAAAATTATTTGGTGATGGATTACTCTCCCGACGGTGGTCTGGTGTTGGGGGGCGGGGGGTTCCTCATGCCCAGTCTGAAAAGTTCGCCGGTGGCCTTGCGCTTCCAGTTGACGGAAATGCGCTGCTGGGTGGGATGCAGCATCCTGATGGCGCCGGGCCGGGGGCACTCCTCCACACAGCCGCCGCAGTACCAGCACTCCTCCGGGTAGACGACAATAGGCTGCTTTTTCTTCTCCGGATTGGGCATCATGACATCGCAGGGGCAGACATCGACGCACTGGTTGCAGCCGATGCAGATAGCCGGGTCAAACTCCACGGCCTTATTGGGGGTGGGAGGATTGGGCACCATATAGGCTTTATCAGTCATCTTCAAATCTCCTCAAGAGCCAGGGCATATTATTTAAGATTAGCGTGCTTTTGGTAGTTTTCTTCGTAGGAAGCGGCGTAAGGT
>DAOUGB010000082.1:0-1782 GCA_034429595.1 Dehalococcoidales bacterium | reverse complement strand
AAGCACTCGAGGTGGCTAAAGCCAGACAGCCGTTCGGCTCTCCCGGGGGCAAAAGCAGGTCGGCCGAGTTAATTATCAGCTATCTGCCAGAGCATAAGACCTACGTAGAACCATTTGCCGGGGGCGCTGCCGTCTTCTGGGCTAAACGACCTTCCGAGGCCGAGGTGCTGAACGATAAAGACCCGGAGATTGCGTTCCTATATCGGTTTATCAAAAACGTCACGGCCGAGCAGATAAAGAGGCTGGCGAGGAAAAACTGGGTAGTGGATGAGGATACCTACAGCCGGCTGCTTAAGTTAGAGACAGATGACCCGGTAGAGAAGTTCCACAAGATCGTCTATCTTAAACGAGGGGGGTTCGCGGGCCAGTCTCGGACGTCGGCGATGCCCGGGCATATCGGCAGGCGGATTAGAATTGTTGATGACCTTGAGCGGTTCAAGGCAAGGCTCAAGGACGTGGCCATAAAATCGACCGACTACTCAAACATCATCGATGAGTATGATGGCACAGATACCGTTTTTTATATCGACCCGCCCTACTTCAATCAGGCTCAAGGTGACTTCGCCCATAAGTTTGAAGAGGCTGATTGGGCGGAGCTTATCGAGCGGCTCAAGTCAATCAAAGGTAAATTTATTTTAAGCTCGGGATCTAAGCTCAAGAATGCACCGGCGGTCTGGGAGGAGAAGCGCTATAAGGTGGAAAGGCAAATCAGGCAGCCCGGCCAGCACGAGGGCAGAAGCACGTGGGAGTACCTCTACGCCAATTTTAAGCTCGCTAAAAGAGACCTCTACCAGCCGACCGATGTGGATAAGGCCATGAGGCAGGCGTTCGGAGCGCCCGGCGGCGGCGGTAAAAAATACACCGCAGGCATGCTTATCAAAAACATTCCACCTCACCGCACCTATGTTGAGGCCTTCGCTGGGGGGGCGGCCGTGTTCTGGAAAAAAGACCCGAGCGAGCTCGAAGTGCTAAATGATAAAAATCCAGAGGTCGCTTTAGCCTACCGGTTTATAAAATCTCTCACCCCCGAGAAAATAGAGCGGCTTAAAAAGTTTGACTGGATCTGCCGGCGAAAAACATTTAACGAGCTTCTCTCGACCACAACTAAAGCGAGCTCGGATGAGGAACGGTTCTACCGGTTCTTTTACACTCTCAGGGCGTCGTATCGATACACTCAAGCCACCGTTTCTCCCGGTCACCTTGGGCGGAGTGTCGAGCCAGACTACGACCATCTGCTTAAGGCTAAAGAGCGGCTGAAGAATGTCAAAATCTTGAACAAGGATTATAAAGACGTCATCTCTGAGTTTAATGCATCGGACACGTTCTTTTTCCTCGACCCGCCATATCCGGGTGAGTGGGCGGGAAAGGACTTCGGATTTGACATTGAGGAACTGGAAAAAGAGCTCAAAAAAATAAAGGGGCAATTTATGTTGACGCTGAACGACTGCCCGGAGCATCGACGGCTTTTTTCTGATTATGTGATTAAAAAAATAGAGGTGACCCGCATATATCAGCCCGGGAAAACATCTAAGGTTGACCCGGAGTTAATAATCACGAACTACCCGTTCAGGCTAAAAAAAGAACTCGAGCTTGAGGAAAAAGACTATGAAGTGAAGTTGATTAAGGGCTCGGCCACCGATGGCAACGAGCATATCGTGACCGGGGTTGTCTACGAGCCAGAGAAAGTAGATGCTCAGGGTGAATATACCGATGCTGAGGAAATCCGAGAGGCCTGCTACCGGTTCATGGAGGCCGGAGCTAAATTCAAACTTAACCACTCTG
>DAOUGB010000081.1:0-21872 GCA_034429595.1 Dehalococcoidales bacterium | reverse complement strand
GGCGGATGCCTGCTACAAAATCTGGGACGCGGAAATCGGCTACATCGGCCACCGGCAGTTCAGCATGTTCGGGCGCGACCTCAAATACGCGATGGTCAAGATACTGAACGACCCCAACGGCCCTTTAAATGACCTCGAAGAGCTCATGCAGGACCCGGAAGTAGTTAAAATAACCGGGGATATGAAGCGCGATTTTCAGCTGATACTGGCCGGAATGACCAGCCGGGATATCGCCTGGCAGGACAAAGCGCTGGATGAAATACTGGCGGAAACCGGCGGCTGGAAATCACCAGCGATGCTCGACCCGGAGATTACCGACTGGACATTCCTCTATCTGGTACGGCTGGGGCACAAGAACCTCAACCTCGTTTACGGCGGCGGCTATGACGGCTGCTTCGGGCTGCAGGGCAGTCCGGACTTCGGCACACAGTACATCGAAGAGGTGGCCGAATTCAAACGCGAGTGGGAAAAGAAGGGCGCGATGGTGGAGGCCGGGGGCGATTGCGCGATGGGCGGAATAGGCGTGGTCGGCGGGGGCGGCGCCACCGTCTGGGAGAACTTCGCCCACTTCGACCCGCATGATAAAGAATCGACCGAAGGCACGCTGGCATTCTTCGACGCCACCAGCGCCATGGGGGTACAGCGGGGCTGGGGCTCCGGCATGGAAAAACAAAACGATTCCGCCCGCTGGACGGACGGCCGCACCACCCCTAAAGAGATACGGGAAAAGCTGCTTTCCGGTCAGGCGTCCGCCATGCGCTACCAGCACAAGATTAAACAGGCCTTCGACCCCAATGACCTGGGAGACGCTTACTACCGCACGCTGGAATAACCGGCGTTATCCATACACCTTGAACAGAAGGTAACGGGCTACGGCGGGGGCTTTTAACCGGCGGGGCAGCGGGATGCGCTAAAAAGGCTCCGCTAGCCTGTTCCAGGCTGGCCAGGCGGCTGGCGTTGGGTGGCGTAAGCTTGGCCATCGCGGATTTCTATATAGTTCATATCCGCCAACGCGTCCAGCAAAACCCGCATCAGCGCCGGGGTAAGGGGCGGGGATATTTTTTCTCTCTCAAAGGCTGTAAATCGTTTGAGGATATCATCAGTTTTCACGCCCGGCGCCCGCTTTATTTTATCCAGAATGGCCAGTTCCCGGCGGTAAAAAGGCTGGGCATATTCACTATCGCTGATATCCACCGCTTCACAGGAAAAGTGCGCCAGCGTGCGCGTATCCCCGCAGATAAAGTGCCCGCCCCGGGCTTTAGGCATGTCCGGACCCGGCGTCTCCAGCGGCCTGAAGCCTGCGCCGTCGTATTTCTTCATGGCGGCATCCCTGGCATCATGACCGCGGTAGCGGAACATGACATTTTCAAAATATTTATTACCCAGCAGAAAAACGCCGTAGACCACCGGCATCATCGGCGCCAGCAGCCCCGGACAGACCCTGCCGGTAAAATGCACCCCGTCATAATAAAACTCGTCGCCAATCTTATAGTTAAAGTGGCAGGGATAGGTCTTTTCATCCCCCTCGAAAGCTATTAAAGTACATTTTACTTTAAACATGCGGCCATCTTCTTGCCCGATAATAAGAGAGAGTACCATAACCGGGCAGGCCTTAGCAAAAATACGCGCTATACGGGCGCTTCCACCGCTATACATACCTGCCAGCCGGATATGCTATAATCTTGCTGACAGGTATTTTTTTTAGCTGTTTGATAAAGCCAGAGCGGTGAAATGCCGGTGTAAAATCTGGCTTTATTAAAGGTAGGGAAAAATGAGAACACGCCCAAAGTGCCCCAACTGCGGACAGGATGCCTTCGGAACGGTATGCCGGTGGTGCCACCAGCCTCTAACGGAAAGGCCGCTCATCGAACGGCGGGAGGCGGATAAAAAAGAGGAGGCGCGGGAGGCATTCCAGAGTATCGACCGTATTTCACGCCCGGCTAAAGACGCCCCCGCCCCGGTAAAGAAAGAAGAACCTCCGGATAGATTGCAAACTATCGAACGCCCTTCTTTCTCCAATAGAGACGCGGCAGCCCCGGCCAGTACCGAGGAACGCCCGATGACATCTACCGCCATTTTTTCCGATGCCCGGCAAAAGGCCGCCAAGATTCTCTACCAGACGGAGCAGACCGCCCGGGAAATGGTCAACAAGGCGCAAAGCGAATCTGAACAAAAAGCCGCCCGGTTGCTGGCGGAAGCGCAGGAAAAAGCCGCCCGCATTCTCCGGGAAGCAGAGAGCCAATCCGCTGAAATCCTCAACAAAATCAAAGCGGAGGGAGAAGCCAAAGCCGCCGCCGTTATCAGTGAAGCGCGCCAGAAATCCACGCAAATAATTAACGTGGCGGAAATAACCGCGCGGGAACTCACGGCCCAAGATAACATTACCAAAGACGCGGAAACCGAGGCAAACAAACTGCTCGCCGGTGCCCGCCAAAAAGCCGATGAATTACTCCGTGAAGCCGAACAGGCTGCAGCCAAAACCGATGAAGAAACAGCAAAGATGCTCACCGGTGCGCAGCAAGAGGCGGAGAAAATTATTCAGGAAGCCAACCGTACCAGCCGGGAGCTAACCGCCAAGGAAAAAATATTTAATGACGCCAAGGACGAAGCAGACGCGCTCCTCTCCAGCGCCCGCCAGAAGGCCGATAAAATCGTCAATGAGGCGAAGAAGTTCGACGCCGAATTAACGGCCAGAGAACAGGCCGTAAAAAATACCGAGGAAGAATCCGCCAGGATAATTGCCGATGCCCGTGAAAAAGCGGAGCAAATCATCCGGGGAGCGGAAAACGCCGCCGGCGCTTTAACGGAAAAAGCCAGGCATGAAGGCGAGATTAAAGCTGAAGCACTCCTGGACGAAGCCCGGAAAAAGGCCGCCGAGATAACCAGCCAGACAGAAAAAGCCACCAGGGAACTGGCGTCTAAAGAAAAAATCGTCAAAGAAGCTGAAATAGAGTCCAGCCGCCTGCTCGCTGAAGGCCAGCGCAAAGCGCTGGAAATCGCCCGCGAAGCCAGGCAGACTGCCGAAACCGCTGTTGAAAACGCCAGGCAGGAAGCGGAAGCCAAAGCGGCCGTACTGCTGGCTGACGCCAGAAAAAAGGCAGACCAGATTTTACGCGAAGCGGACAATACCGTCGCCAGCGCCGCCGCTAAAGCTAAAGCCCAAGCGGACGCGGAAATGGTTAAATATACCGCCGATGCCAAGAAAAAAGCCGACCAGGTTATCCGCGACGCGGAACGCACCGCCGCAGAAATGGCGGCCAAAGCTAAAACGGAAACGGATGATGCCGCCGCTAAAATCACCGCCGACGCCCAGAAAAAAGCGGAGAAAATAATCCTTAAAGCGGAGCAGACCGTCGCTAAGACAATCGAAGATGCCAAAGCGGCAGCGGAAGTTGAGGCTAACCAAATCGTCAGTAAAGCCAAACCCGCTGTCGCCAAAATGCTGGAAACCGCCAAGGCCGATGCGGAAGCTGAAGCGGCCAAAATCATTGCCGGCGCCAACAAGCAGGTTGAGAAAATCATCGCCGATGCCAATAAGCAGGCGGAAAAAATCGTTAAAGACAGCGATGGTTCCGTAAAGGAACTTTTGGCCAAAACTAAAGAAAAAGCGGACGCCGATGCCGCTAAACTGATGGCCGATGCCAAGAAGAAAGCTGACCAGATGCTCGCCGAGACAGAGCAGACGGCGCAAAAACTCATCTCCAAAGATAAAATAAAAATCGATGCCGAGGCGGCATCCGCCAGGGTGCTGGCTGACGCCAAGAAAAATGCCGAATCAATGATAAAAAAGGCGGAAACCACCGCCAAGGAAATTACCTCAAAGGCAAAAACCCAGGCTGATAATGAAACGACCAGAATTTTAACGGATGCCCGTAAAAAAGCCGATAAAATCATCGGCGATGCGGAAAAATCCGTCGATGAGGCGATAGACAAAGCCAAACAGGAAGTAGCGGAGGAGTCTTCCCATCTTCTGGAGGATGCCCGGGAAAAAGCGGATACCATCGTGCGTGATGCAGAACGCTCCGCCATGGAAATCATTAATAAAGCGGAAAATGAAGCCGGTGAGAAATGGGTGAGTATCGTTAACCAGGCTACGGAAATCGCCAACCGTACGCTGGAACTGGCCGGTGCTGATACCAGAATGGAAAAGGAAACGCCGCCCCAAAGCAAGAAAAACGCCGCGAAATAATACCGGACTAAATTATCATTCTCCGTTATTTTGAGGCTGCATCCGCCTGTTGGTGAATATTTTGTTAAATCACATAGCAGCTCAAGGTATGGACAACCATCGGAAACGGGAATTATAATTACTGATAAAGATGTTTGCCGTACTCGCTCGTTTTGCTCATAAAAATAAGATTTTAATCCTGGTCGCATGGATAGCGCTTACGCTATGCCTCGTGCTTACCGCTCCATCATTATCCAAGGTAGGCGTCACCGACCAGAGCCAGTTTCTCCCGGAAGATACCCAATCCGCCCAGGTACGGGAATTACTTAATACCAAGTTCTCCACAGGCACCGAGTTATCCAAAAGCAGCGCCTTAATCGTTGTTTATAACGAAAGCGGCCTTAACGAGCAGGACATGGAAGCAGCCAAAGCCCTCCAGACATGGATGCTTTCCAGCAACGGCCCCGCCGCAGTAAGCAGTGTTGTTTCCATCTTCGATAGCGAGGCCCTGCGTTCCTCACTGGCCAGCAAAGACAATACTACCATGCTGATGAACGTGGGCTTTTCCGTGACGGCCATGGACGATAGCGCCAAACAGGCTATCAAAGAAATCCGCGAGCAGTTTAACGTACACACCGGCACCACCTTCTATTTTACCGGCAGCGTGGGCTTTTTGCAGGACCTGTTTGATTCCGTCCAGAAAACCATCGACCGCACGACATGGGTAACGATTATCCTGGTTATCATTCTGCTGCTTATCATTTACCGCTCGCCGGTCGCGGCTGTCGTGCCGCTGCTTTCCATCGGCTGCAGTTTTCTGGTAGCCCGTGGCATTATCGGCTTTTTAGCCCAGGCCGGCGTAGCCGTTTCCACCGTTACGGATGCCTTGATGGTGGTCACTATCTTCGGAGTCGGTACGGATTATTGTTTGTTTATCATCTCCCGCTTCCGCGAAGAACTGGGGCATGGAGACCAGGCCCAGCGTATTGAAACCACGATGAAACGCATCGGGCCAATTATTCTGGCCAGCGCCATTACGGTCATCATCGCTTTCCTTTGCTTAAGCATCTCGAAGTTCGGGATGACGCGTACCAGCGGCTGGGCGCTCGCTATCGGTATCGCTGTTACCCTAATTGCCGGCGTGACGCTGGTACCCGCTTTAATGTCGCTCTTCGGCAAGTATCTTTTCTGGCCTTCGATGAAACCCAAGGAGCCGGCCGCCAACAAAAAGCGGCGACTCGGCTGGGCGAAAACCGGTGAGTGGATTTCCCGCCATCCGCTCTGGACAGCCATACCCATCATCGTTTTGCTCTTTCTCCCCTACATCGCCATGCCGGAATTTACGCTCTCCGCCAATATCTTGACACAGCTTCCCAGACAATCCGATGCTACCAAAGGTCTGAACGTCATCAGGGAGCACTTCCCGATGGGTGAACTATCTCCCTTAACGTTGCTGGTCCAATCCCGCGACGGCAACATGATGACGGAGGAATCACTCGGAGAGATTGAGAAAATAGCCAAAACATTAAGCACTTCCGGGGATTTACCACGGGTAGATTATTTCTCCGCGCCCGCCGATGAGCTACTGGCGCTCGGCACGCAGGTACGCGCCTTGGGCGATACGGTAGGCCCGACGATGAATCCCGCCAGCTTTGCTTCCCTGGAAACGCTCGGGGATAATCTGCAGGGGCTGGCTTTGCGTTATTCCGGTATTACCACGAGTCCCGCTTTCACCGCCAGCATCAGCGACCTTACCCAGGTAACGGCATTATTAAAGCAATTGGCCGCTGCGCAGCCTTCAGACGCCGTGACGCTATTACCGCAGCTCAAGACACAGCTCGGCGACCTCGGCAACCAGCTGACCACGCTGGGTAACGAATTCAAACTTAACGGCGATAGCGCCTTCGTGCAGTGGCTGAAAGAAACCTATTTTTCCACTGACGGCACCATCACCAAGATTAACCTGACGATGGCCATCGACCCTTATTCCGACGAAGCTTCGCTGCTGGTGCCGGATATCAGAGACCAGGTAGCCAGCGCCATTGATGCCTCCGCGCTGACCGGGGCTGATTATTACGTCGGCGGCGATGCGGCCCTCTCCGCGGATATGTTAAAGACCAGTGATGACGACCTTACGCTGGTTATTATCGTTACATCCTTCGGCATTCTGGCGGTCATCATCATCTTGCTGCGCAGCATAATCGCCCCGCTTTATATGGTGGCTACCGTCCTGTTTAACTACGGCGCCACGCTGGGTATCACTTCCTGGATTTTACAGGTCATCTTCAAGTTCGATAACCTTATCAACATGCTGCCGGTCTTTGTCTTCGTCATGCTGGGGGCTGTGGGGGCGGACTATAACATTTTCCTCGTGTCCCGCATCCGGGAAGAAGCGGAGACCAAGTCCATTAAGGAAGCGGTGCACCATGCCGTCGCCCATACCGGGAATGTCATCACTTCCTGCGGCATTATCCTGGCCGGCACCTTCGCCACCCTGATTTACACAGATTTCCCCATGGTGCTGGAAATCGGCACCGGCATCGCTATCGGCGTGCTGATAGATACTTTCCTGGTGCGGGCGCTCCTCGTGCCGGCGCTGGCCGTACTGGTGGGGCGCTGGAACTGGTGGCCGTCCGCCGCCTTCCGCAAGAAAAATTAACCGGGGCTGCCGGCGGAGAGTTTATATCCCCTGCTTTAAAATCCCCTCTTCCCCCACCCATTCCGCCCGTTGTTAATGGATACCTTTACCTTTAACAACTTCCAGGTAGACTGCCGGGCTACGGAACGCACTTCAGCTATCTTGCGCAGCACAATGATGACGACCGCCGCGCGCAGCAAGCCGGACAACGTGAACAGAGTACGTAACTGGTAACCGAAAAGCACCGGCAGACGCGAAGCCAGGTAACCGCCCAGCAAAGCGCCCAGGCAGCAGGCTATCATATCCGTAGCGTTGAAGATAGCGATTTGCTTGGTGCGTATCTCCGGTCTGGAGGCGTCATATACAAAGTTTACCGCGGATAAGCTGTAGCCCGACCACACGAAACCGCTGAACGCGTTGGCGGCCATGAGATAAAATACGCTGGTATCCACCAGCCAGAGCAGCGGGATAAAGGGCAGCAGTACGGACGTTATCTGGATGATTTTTATGTTACCCGCCTTATCCGCCCGGCGTCCCCAGTAAGTCAGGAACACCATGTTGGATAGCGACGCCGCGATACTGACCGCCACAAAGGAGATATAGCTGAAATGCAGATCGCGCAGCATGTAAACAGCAAAGAACGGCCCGGAAATATTGGTGCAAAAGTCAATAAGGGCGATATAAAGCGTGAATTTACCCAGGTTGGAAGAGCCGGTGCTTTTGATTAATTGCATCAGGTTCGGGCTATCTTCTTTTTCCTTCACCTGCGCGGGTTCATACTGGCGGGAGAGGAAGAAAACCGAGAGCAGGCGGAAAAAAGTAGCGCCGGCGAACAGTATGGAATAGCCGATAAAGACATCGCTATCCGTGTAAAGCTCCAGGATTACCCCGGCGATAAAGAAAAACACCAGTGTAATAAAACCCGCGATTCTCCCCCGCGTACCGAAGTACCGGCCCCTCAAGCGCTGCGGCACGAGGTCCGCCATCATGCTTCCCCAGGGCGGGTTGCTGATGGCGCCCAGTACGGAACCGAGCGTAATAAACGCAATCAGCCACCATACCGGAGATTCAGGGAAGAGATAGTGCACCAGCAAGACGGGTATGAACATGACAGCGTGCGCGAAGCATACCGGCAAAATAAAGCCCTTACGGCTCCCCGCCCTCCGCGAGAGATTAGGGGAGGCCAGCTGCGCCAGCGCCATCATCAGGGCGGGGATGCTGGTAAGCAGCCCTATCTGGCCGGTGGTAGCTTTCATCTCCAGCGCGTAGGGTGTCGTATAGTTCTGGGTCAAGCCCAGCATGGCGGCGTAAGCCGAACCATCCATAACGCTGTACTTTAAACTGTTCCTGACCTGGTGTTTGCCTGGAGCCCTCGCTCTCACCCGGGGTTCTTTATGAAGTCTAAACGGCATATAGCCTCTCATCCATATTTTTAAAAAAGGACAAAAAAAAGCCTTAGGCGATTCAACGCGCTAAGGCGTGACAGCAATATTTATGTAAACACAATCGCCTCTTGTTTTTACGCTATATTCCGCCTCCCAATAATTTATTAACTAGCATCGCTTCTCCAATTGCCCTCTTTTTTTGTAAAAATATCGTTTTACTTATTTGAGGCAATCAATTCATCTTATATCAGGAAATTCCAAAAATCAATACCCTTCCTGCTTATTTCCTGACATAATCACCGCCCAACCCTACCGTAAAGTGAAATATCGGCCGTTCCGCGCGCCGCACGATGAGCGGGCAATGGGTCATACCGGCCGGGATATAAGCCATAAAGCTCCGTGTCAGGATATGCTTTTCCCCGTCCAGCCAGAGTTCCACTTCTCCGCACAAATCTCCGGGGTCTTCAAAATTGGTGCCGAAGAAGGTAATTGCCTCGGTAAAATCATGGGTATGCGCTTCCGCCGCCGGTTTTTCCGAGGCGCACTCCGGCCATATCCAGACGCATTCTGAAACAAACGCGCCCGGAATTACCTCGCCGTCCAGCCACATTACGTGGGTAGGCATGTTTCTTTTACCGGCGGACTGCCGGCCTTCCCACGGCTTTTCGCCGGGGAAAAGCTTATCCGGTTTAATATCGGTAATAATATACTTACCGGTCTTTAATTCCGCCATTTTACGCCTCCCCTGTTAACGTAAAAAAGAAGCCCGGGCTCCCCGCGAAATAACGGGAAAAACCCGGGCGTTCTGGAACGGCTTTACTGCTTGGGCGGTTCCGGCGGGCGCTGGATTAGGGGCACTTTCTCGCCGCGGGCGATGGCCGCTCTCGCTCGGGTCATATCCCCGAGGTCGAACCCCCACCCCTCTTTGAGCGTCCCGGCCCCGAGCATGATGGCCATCTCGATATGGTGCCGTCTTACCTCGTGCCAGATGAGCGGGCCGTGCTCCATGCCTTTGGGAATGAACATGGCGTAGTTCGTGTTGAATTTCTTTTCCGCGCCGCCCAGCCCGAAGGTCATAACCGCGCCGAGGTCTTCCGGATTATCGGGGTCGTTGCCGATGTGGATGACGATTTCATCGAAGTTGTCATGCTTCATGGGGCGGATGGTATCCGTCACCGTCCATATCCACCCGAACTCGATATACGTCTTGATACCCGATATCTGGGTCTCGCTCATATAGGTCATCGTCGGGCTTTGCCTGCCCTGCCCGGAAATAGCGCCGGGGGATTCCCGCATCGGGCTACGGATAACATACTGCTCATAATCGAACGGGGCGGGTTTTACCGGCTTGTGGGTCCCCACCTTGCCGCCCTTGCCCCACTCTTTCAGCGGGTCGCCCGTTTCCAGCACCATCATCATCTCCAGGTGCGGTTTCTCAAATTTCTTCCAGTTGATAGGCCCGTGCGGCGTGCCCTTGGGGATGTAGATGCCGGTGGTGGTGTTAAACGTTACCGGCTGCCCGCCGATATAAATCTCGATTTCCGCCCCCAGCGCCTGCGGCTTAGCCGAGTCCTTACCCCAGTAAATGATGATTTCATCATGGTCGTGCACCATCTCGCCGTTATGGGGGTTGGACCCGGGCTTACCGTATATCCAGCTCACCTCGACATACGTGTGGGCATCCGGCACCTGCTGGCGACTCAACAGAGTCATGCCGGGGCTCTGCCGGCCCTTGTGACCGGCATTATTTTCATACAAAGGTTTGCTGACAACGTACTTTTCAAACTGATCTTGAGCCATGAGTTTTTCCTCCTCAACGTACTATGGAATTTAGCTTATGATACTTTATTACCCCGATGGTGTCAAAATAATTCCGCTGTTATACGCAGGGCAAGCCGATGATACAAAAACGGTACAAAATTGACATTGGTTTATAGCTGAATTATGATAACACTGTTATCTTTTTCCGGTGCTTGACCAGCCTGCCTTTTTAATCAAACGCAGCCTTTCCCGAAAAAAGTATATTCTTATATGTCAGATTCTAATACCGCCGCCCGCAAAGGGTCGCTGCTAAGCAGAGACTTAACTCAAGGCTCCATCGTTAAAAACCTTTTACATCTTTCCTGGCCCATGATTGTCATGGAAGCTACCTACATGGTCAGCCAGATATTTGACATGATATGGGTTGGGAAAGCCGGTTCTTCTTCCATTGCCGCGCTGGGTGTGGCCAACCTTTTCATGTTCATGCTTACTTCTATCGATATGGCGCTGATTGCCGGCGCCCGCGCCATGATATCCCGGTTTATCGGCGCTAATGACCCGGAAAGCGCTAAAAAAGTTGCCGGGCAGTCTTTCATCCTGGCGGTCGGCTGGGGGCTTATCGTCACCATCTTCGGCTCTTTGTTCGTCAGGGATATCCTGAATCTCTTCGGGATGGAGGCGGCCGTGGTTGAAGAGGGAGTAAAATACCTGCGCGTGTTCTTTGCCGGCTGGGTCAGCCTGGAGCTGCTGGTGATGGGACTGTACGTCATCCAGTCTACCGGCGACTCTTTTAATCCTATGTTAGTAGAAATCTCTATCCGGACAGTCCACTTGATTCTTTGCCCGTTCCTGGTGCTGGGACTCTGGTTTTTCCCGCCCATGGGTATCGCCGGGGCGGCGTTAACCAACGTTATTTCTCAAGCCCTGGGCGCGTTTGCGGGACTCTGGATGTTGTTTACCGGTTATTCCAGGATGAAACTGTCCCTGCCTGATTTCCGCGTAAACCTGAGCATGATGTGGCGCATGATTAAAATCGGCTTCCCCAGCCTGATATCGATGCTGCAGTCCACCTTTTCCATGCTGGTGCTGACCAAAATCATCGTGCCTTTCGGGACACAGGCGATTGCCGCTAACAGTCTCGTTTCCAACGTGCACGGCTTCGTCATTACGCCTAACCTCGGCATGGGCGGCGCGGTGGCGGTGCTCGTCGGGCAGAACCTGGGCGCCCAACAGCCGGAAAGAGCGGTTAAAAGCACCTGGTTCGGCGCAGTCATGCTGGAGGGTTTCCTGATAACCTGCAGCATCGCGCTGCTTATCTGGGCGGAACCGATTGTACGACTGTTCAATAATGACCCGGAACTGGTAGCCATCGGCGCGGCGTTTTTAAGGATATCTACCGTCGGTTATCTGGTGCTGGGACTTAACTTTGCCCTGATGAACTGTATCAGCGGCGCCGGTGATACCTTGCCGAACATGATTATCAATGTCTGTATGATATGGGTCATCCAGATACCATTGACCTATTTCCTGGCCAACTATACGGATATAGGTGTTTACGGCATACGCTGGGGCATGGTCATCAGCTTTTTTGCCGGTTCAATCGCTTACTTTACATACTTTAAATCGGGCAGATGGAAACGCAAGAAAGTTTAAGCGCGCCGCTTTTTATTTGAACCCGTAGAACTTGCAGATGCTATCCAGCGGCTCCCTATCGCGGAAATCCTCATTCACCGGGTCTTGCCAGTCCGGGTAGCCGATGGCAACGCCCAGCGCAATAAGTTTGTCTTCAGGTATACCAAGTTCCTTCCTGATAATATCGGGGTATACTACCGCCATGGCCTGCGCTATGGTTCCCAGTCCGTAATTCGTCGCCAGCAGCATGATGTTCTGCACCGCCGCGCCGCAGTCGTACATCGCCCAGGTGTTGACGCCTTTTGCCTGGTACACAAAATTCTTGCCCACCAGCAGGTAGATGCAGGTCGTGGCGCCGTAGTGGCGGAAATTGTTCATCATGCGGGCTTCCATCTCTTCCGGCTTCATCTGGGTGGTGCGCCCCCGGTTTTCTTTTTCCTGCATGCTTTTGATACGGGAGATATAAGGCTCCGGGAAGTCACCGGGGCGGGCCACTTCCGATGGTGAATTCTGCATCGGCCCCATACCCCGTTTAACAAAGGCGTCCTGTATCGCTTTGAGTTTGGCGCCGGTGGCTACGGCGAATTCCCACGGCTGGGTATTCGCCCAGGACGGGGCGCGCAGCGCCTGCTCGATTATTTTCTTCAGTAAGTCCAGCGGTACGGGGTCGGGTTTAAAAGCCCGGATACTTTTTCTTTCTTTAATCGCCTGTATAACATCCATTTTTATGCCTCCTCTATGCCTTTCCTGGAAACTGATATGTATTATTGGAAATCCGGAAACAGTAAGTCAAATATATTTTGATATGGAATGCGCCCGGGTTTACGGCGGGTAAGGCCGCTACTTTTTAGCTTTAACGGGGAGCTTTTTCGCCGCACTCCTGGCGGCGGGTATTTTCCTCAAATCCCTTTTAAACGTGAAAGGCTGCAGTATTTTGGCGAAGTAATTCGGCAAGCTCGTTTTTTCCATGACAAGCACCAGGATGGAAGTTAAAACAATACTGAAGACGATAATTCCGTAGGTGATGTTCTTAATGATATCGCCGCCGGGCACGCCTTGCTGTATCGGGATGCTGGCCAGCACTACCGCCGCCAGCCCTTTAGGCGCCATCACCGCGATAACGGACACATCCTTGGTCGGCAGCGCTTTTCTGATGGACACTTTAACCGCAGGAATACGCAGGGCGTAAGCCACTACCGTGAGTATCAGCGCCACGATGATAAACCAGCTGGTGACCAGTTCCAGCGATATTCCCAGGTAAACGAAAAAGAAGGTTTTTAGTAAAAAAGCCACCTCGCTGAAGAATATTTTTTCTATCTGGTTAAGCCCGGCAGGCTCTTTGTCCGGTTTCCGGAAAATGGGGAGATTTATTTGTTCGATATTGCCGATCGTTACGCCGAAAGCCAGAGCGGCGATAGCGCCGCTGAATCCCAGGATTTCTACCAGACCGTAGATGATAAAAACGAAGGCCGGAGTGGTAAATATCGCGTTTTTCAGCACGTGTATCCGGTGCAGCACCGCCGACCACAGAAAAGCGCCGAAGCACCCGATTATCAGCGCCACCAGAAACGAAGCCAGTAAATTACCCGAGACCGACCAGATTTTAAACGAGCCGGAGGTGTAAGCCTGCACCAGGGCCACCGTGATAACGATGCTCAACACGTCATTGATGGTGGATTCTACCGATAGCAGCGTTTGTGTTTCTTCCGTGACTTTAAGCTGTTTCACGAGCGGTATGATAATCGCTTCCGATGTAGAACCGACAATCGCCCCGAGAATGAACGCCGGCATTACTTCCAGGTCGGTGAGTAAAATCGCCAGTCCGGCCACGGCCGCCATCGTCACAAAGAAACTCAAGGTCGCCAGCGCCATCACCCCGCCCAGCGCGGCGCGCAGCATGCCTAATTTTAGGGCCAACCCGCCTTCGAACAGGATAATAATCAGGGTAATCGTGGTAAAGACCGGGCCTATCTGCCCGAATGTCGCGGGGGCTACCAGCCCCAGTACCGGCCCCACACAAACGCCGATGAGTATCAGCATGATAACATCCGGTATTCTGGTCTTGGAAAAAATACCGGAAAAAAGGTGCGCCAGGAAAACCAGCACACCGACAAAAGCGATTACTTGAGCTACGGTCTCCAACTACAGCTCCTTTTTATGCCGGTCAAAGCATTTCCCATTATGCCATTGAACAGGTCAAACTTCAAGTACGCTATTTGTACGGGATACCGGCAATGGGCTATAATGATTCCGCCAATAACAGCGTACCTGGATTACAAGACTATTTCTCCGGAGGTTTTTCATGAAAATAGATATTTATTCCCACATCATGACCCCCAAATACACGGAGCTTTATGCCAGGAAGAACCCGGCTATCAAGCGGCGCGTTGAATACACCAGCACCGCCGTCGTTGATCTTGAGGTGCGGCTCCGCCTGATGAACCGGTATCCGGATATTTTACAGGTGTTGACCGTGGCCAATATCCCGCTGGAGACCTTTGCCGAACCGGCGGACGCCGTTGAACTGGCGAAAATCGCTAACGAGGAACTGGCCGAGCTGGTGGAGAGATACCCCGATAAATTTGCCGCCGGCGTCGCCTGCCTCCCGATGAATGACATCGATGCCGCCCTGGAAGAAACAGACCGGGCTATCATGAAACTCGGCCTCAAAGGCGTGCAGATTTACAGCCGCATTAACGGCGAGACGCTGGATAATCCCAAATTCAAGCCGCTCTGGGAGAAAATGGCCAAACACGACCTGCCAATCTGGATTCACCCGGCTACCTATGACAAGCTGGATAACGATATCGGGCTTTTCAGCTGGCCATTCGAGACCTCCTCCGCCATGTTCCGCCTGGTAACCGCCGGCGTCTTTAACGACCATCCCGACCTCAAATTTATCGTCCACCACTGCGGCGCCATGGTGCCCTATTTTCAGAAACGCATCAAGTGGGTGCTATCGCTGGTGCCCGGCCTTTACCCCAACCTGAAACACCCGGAGGAACACTTCCGCAAGTTCTATACGGATACGGCGGTCTACGGCAATACCCCGTCTCTCATGTGCGGCTATGATTTCTACGGCGCCGGCCATATCCTCTACGGTACGGATTTCCCGCTGGGCCCCAAATTCGGTCTCACCGGTGAAACCATGGAGTCAATACAGCGCATGGCGATACCTGACGAAGAAAAGGAAAGAATCTTTTTCCGTAACGCCGCTGACCTGTTACTGATTGCGCATTAAGGAGATGACTGCGCCGCAATTATTTTTACCGGAATGCCCTGTGACAAATATAATAAAATGTCCCAAAAAGTGGGTTACAGTCCCTTTCTTTCCCGCTTATTTGGCAATTCTTTCCTTGACAGTCAGCTAGCTAAATGGTAGAAATAAACCTAGTATAAAAAATCAGCTACGTGAACCGGTCCGGTCCAGCGAGATGAGAGATTCACAAAAAACGAGAAAGCAGCTCCTAAACGAACTTCAGGAAGCGCGCGTCCAACTCGAACTTTTAGCCGGCGCAGAAGTGGAACGGAAGCAGGCCGGAGTGGAACTCCGTCAGTCTGAGGAAAAGTTTTATAAAGCTTTCCTTTCCAGCCCCGATATGATCATCATTACCTCTATTCCGGACGGCAAATACATCGAGGTTAACGATAGCTTTATCCGCAATACCGGGTACAGCCGGGAAGAACTCATCGGGCATACGGTTGATGATTATAAAATGTTCGTGAATCCTGAAGACCAGGAGAGAATGATCAAGGGTCTCGAGAAAGGCCATATCAGAAACCAGGAATATCTGTTCCGTATGAAGTCCGGAGATATCCGGCGCTGGTTATGCTCGGCGGAAATCATCAATATCGATGGAGAGCCCTCCATGATTGCCGTGGCGATTGATATAACCGAACTAAGAAAAATGGAGCAGGCCCTGCAGGAATCAGAGGAAAAGTTTTCCAAGGCTTTCAGCTCAAGTCCTACAGCTATCGGCATTGTCAGCATCGCAGAATCCAAGTTCCTTGAAATTAATGACAGTTTCATGCAGTTTACCGGCTATAACCGGGATGAAATTATCGGCCATACCCCCGATGAGCTTAATTTCTGGATTAACCGTGACGATAAAAAAAGGATGGAAAAAAGCCTCAAGGAAACCGGCTACCTTTTTAATGATAGAATCATGTCACGGATGAAATCCGGTGATGTCCGTACCGGCCTCTTTTCCGCCCAGGCCATCGATATCACCGGTAAACCATGCATGATTCTCACCATCACGGATATCACTGACCAGATAAAAGCCGAAGAAGCCGTGGCCAATGAGGCAATTTTACGGCGTATCATGATACAGAATTCAAGAGACGCCATCGTTATCCTTGATAGTAACGGGAAGGTTTATGAAGCCAACCGGCGTTTTGCAGAGATGCTTGGTTATTCCATGGAAGAAATCTCGCAACTTCATGTCTGGGACTGGGACAGGCAATGGTCACAGCAGAACCTGCTGCGGCAAGTAAAGAATGTCGGTGAAGACGGCGACCATTTTGAGACTTACCACCGGCGCAAAGACGGCACGCTTATCAGTGTTGAAATAAGCACCAACGGGGCAATTTTTGCCGGGGAAAAGCTCGTGTTTTGCGTCTGCCGGGACATTACCGAACGCACACTGATGGAAAAAGCCCTGCGGGAATCTGAAGAAAAGTTCTCCAAAGCTTTTCATGCCAGCCCGGAAATAGTGGCCATCACTACCATTAAAGATGGCAAGTACATTGATATCAATGAAAATTATTGTCAAGCCACCGGTTATACCCGCAAAGCGTTGATTGGCAAAGTCGCCAGGGCGATCGGCATCTGGGCTAAACCCGCCGAACGCATTGATATGCTCAAAACCCTGAAGGAACAGGGCCGGATTACCAATAAAGAATATCATTTCCGCATCAAGTCCGGCGAGGTGCGCACCTGGCTGTTTTCCGCAGAGCAGATTACCATCAGCGGCGAGCCGTGTTTGATGGGCGCCGCCATCGATATCACCGACCGGAAACGCATCGAGGCCCAGGCGATGGAAGCTGAAAACCTGCGTGAGGTGGATAGGCTACGCCGCGAACTGCTATCTAATGTCTCTCATGAACTCCGCACCCCGCTGGCCAGTATTAAAGGCTTCGCCACTATGCTGATGGACTACGGGAACCGTTTGACTTCCGCTGAAAAGCAGGAGTACCTGGAAATCATCGATAAAAACGCCGACCGTCTGGTCGAGTTAATCGAGCAATTGCTGGAAATGTCCCGGCTGGGTGTCGGCATGCTATCAATTAAAAAAACACCTACCAACATTATCCAGCTCTGTAATACCGTTATCATTGAGGCGCGTGTTCGCGCCAAAGACCATCTATTCTCTTTAGACCTGCCGCGGCGGTTGCCGCTGGTGGAAATCGATGATAGACGTATCCGGCAAGCATTGGATAACATTATCAATAACTCGGTAAAATATTCCGAAGCCGGCACCGAGATAACGTTATCCGTCCGGAAAAACAAAGACGCCTTGCTTTTTATGATTGCCGACCATGGCAGCGGCATTTCCAATCAAGATTTGCCGCATATCTTCGACCGCATGTTCTCGTCCGTTCATAAAACCAGACACGGCATCAGCGGGGCCGGTCTGGGATTATCTATCTGCAAAGGGCTAATCGAGGCCCATGGCGGTAAAATCTGGATTGAAAGTGAAGAGGGCGTGGGGACAAAGTGTTTCTTTACCCTGCCGTTGAACTCCAAACCGGCTGCCGCGGCAAAAAAGCAGCAAAATAAAGCCGTTGTGGCATTAGACTAAAAATCCGCCCGGCTTAGAACTTTCCCGCCAGGTCTTGATAGGTATCCTGCAGCGCCTGCGGCACTACTCTGACATCGGCCAGGACCGGCACATAATTATTATCGCCCTGCCAGCGCGGTACGATATGGCTGTGAAAATGATCGTCGATGCCCGCCCCCGCCACCTTCCCCAGATTTGCCCCAATGTTATAACCGGCGGGATTGAATGCTTCTTTCAAAACCTCAAGACCACGGCTGACCAGTTGATAGTGCTCGTTCCGCTCGCTCTCCGTCAGCTCCGTCAGACTGCCCGCGTGCCGGTAAGGCGCGATCAAAAGATGGCCGGGATTATACGGATACGCGTTCAGCATGACGAAGTTCAGCTTGCCGCGGTAGAGAATATAGTTTGCCGCGTCTTTGTTTTCCCTGGGTTTGTCACATAAAATACAGCCGGACGGTTTCTCCGACCTGATATATTCGATACGCCACGGGGCCCAGATATATTTCATTTTAGTCTCCCTTGCTGGTCGCTCCTGCTATTTTAGTCGGCAATAGCGTTAACGTCAACCGGTTGTCCCGGTTCAAATCACGCCCTTTTCTTCAAGAACGGCTATTTCTTCTTTACTCAAGCCCAGCAGACTGCCGTACACGTAAGCATTATCCCGCCCGGGAGAAGGGGCCGGCCGGTAATCCGCTCTTTGATTTGCCATCTTTACCGGCGGGGCGTCCGTAAACGGTGCGTTCCCGCCCCCGGCGAAAAAGCCTCCCGCTTTTAACTGCGGGTCGCGGGCAAGGCCGGCGGCGTCCTGCACGATGCCGGCCGCCACTCCGTTTTTTTGTAATAAAGACATTACTTCTTCCGCCGTGCGCTCTTGCGTCCACGTCCCTATCAGGCGGTCCAACGCTTCTTTATTGACAAGGCGACTCTCCGGCGTACCATATTCAGCATCTTTCGCCCAGGCCGGGTTCCCCAGCGCTTTCTTTAAACCCCGCCACGATTCTTCCGTAGCCAACGTAATCGCGCACCAGCGGCCGTTTTTGCAGCGGTAGATGTTACCCGGCACAGCCTGGTCTACTCTTTCATTTATCAATCCACCCATCAGTTCCGTAGCGGATAAAGCGATGTGCTGCCCTTCTCCCGTCTGCCGGCGGTATTCCAGCGCCGCCAGCAAATTGATGGCGGCATACAGCCCGGCGATATAGTCCGCATAAGAGAAGCCGGGGCCGGTTGGTCTGCCGTCTAAAGCCATCTTGCCCGTCAGGCCGGAGAGCGCGTGGGTGGTGGGGCCAAAGCCGGTGTAATCGCGTTGGGGGCTGTTCCGCCCCATCGTGGCTACGCTGACTAGAATAATGTCCGACTTAATCTGTTTCAGGTTAGAGTAGTCCAACCCCCAGTTGGCCATGACGCGGGGGGTAAAGTTCTCGATGACGGCATCGCATTTAGCGATGAGCCCTCTAACCAGCGCGATACCCTCCGGCTGGCTAAGGTTAAGCGTAATGCCCAGCTTGTTGCGGTTCCAGGTATGGTAATACCCTTGCGCAAAAGCGTCTTCATCCTCCGTGGAGAGCAGCGGCTGGACCTTAATCACCTCCGCCCCGTAATCCGCCAAAAGGCGGGTGGCGTAAGGCCCGGCCAGCACCCAGGTAAAATCCAGGATGCGGATGTTATGTAATATTTTCTCAGCCATATTTTTTACAAGAAACAAATCTGAGTGTAAGTTAGCTTCATTTATTTGTTCCCAACATTATGTAATATTGAGGCTAAAACAGGGGTTTTTCAAAAATCATTAGTTATATTAAATCAGCTACAAAAAGCGGATAATACAAAAATAGTGAGTTATGGTAAGGTGTGGCTGATAACCCCCTAAATTTTCTCCTTTTTCTATAATTTTACCGGTTCCCTCACCATCGCCCAGGAATGGACGTCACTGCCCGGTATTATTCCCTCCTCCGCTGCCTTGAATCCAAAATGCTCGTAAAGCGTCACGTTCTTAGCCGCCTGCGTCTCCAGAAAGCACGGCAACCCTTCCCTATCCGCCCTGGCCAGCATCGGCTTTAACAACCGGCTGCTGTAACCCTTACCCTGGTAAGCGGGGTCGACTCCCAGCAATTGCAGATACAGGTGCTTGCCGGGCACAACCCTTTTTCTTACCGCTCCCGCGTACTCCCCGAAAGCTCTTTGCCGCCTGATCTGTGCTTTATCCGCAAATAACGATGTATACCATCGTCTGATGAGCGGTTGGCGCCGCTGATACGGAATATCGGAGTAAAACCACACCGCTATTCCTTCCATCTCCGATGAAGTGGCATAGACCTCGCCGTATTCAATGCCGCTTTGTATTAACTCTTCGAATGAGACCGCCTGCTTTTTAAACCGTTTAGATGCATCCGGAATAAAGTAGACGACCAGCGGGTATTCATGGAAGGCTCTGGCCGCCGTGACCGCCGCCGGTTTGACATGGGCTGCCGTTAACCGCATAAGACTATTCGGTTCTTCCGTCATTTTTCCCCTCATCTGGCTTTACGCCTGTATCTATGCTATAATTGATATCTGAAATAATTATTATTTAAGGAAATAGAAATGACTGCAAAAACTGCCAAATCCGCTAAACCGGCTGCCGATACGCCCAAACAGGACCTGAAAGAATTTATCGCCAACGTCAATAAAAAAGACAAGCTGAACGGGCTTAAAATCACCTTCGGGTTTACCAAGCGCAAGCGGTAATCCCCGGCGCTTTACCGGCGTCTTTTCCGTTTTCTCCCTTCCGCAAATGGTTCTTCATCCGCAAAGTCCGGCCGATAGCTTTCCGCCGATTCCAGTTCCTGCACCCAGCCGTTTTCAATCCCCAGCTTTTCTATGAGGTCGACCACCTCTTTGTATTCCTCCGGGCTTATTTTCCGGTTCAGTTCTTTGTATTTCCGGGCGCGGTGGGCGGGGTAATACTGCGCCATGACGCTGACGGCGACCTGCGGGGAGACTTCTTTGACCAGCCAGTTTAATGATTCTTCACTGCCGGCGATACGATTGGGGAAAATGAGGTGGCGGATAATCAGCCCCCTTTGCGCGATGTCATTTTCATCGCAAACCAGGTCGCCGACCTGCCTTTGCATCTCGATGATAGCGGCGCGGGCGTTATCCACGTAATTCCGCGCCCGCGAATACTTCCTGCCGAGTTCATTAGAGGCATAGCGGATATCCGCCAGATAAATATCGATGATGCCGTCCAGTTCCTTCAGTGTTTTTACGGAATCATAGCTGCTGGTGTTATAGACCAGGGGGACATTCAGTCCCTTGGAGACAGCTTCCGTTAAAGCCCTGACGATTTGCGGCACGAAGTGCGACGGCGTGACCAGGTTGATGTTGTGGCAGTGAAGCTCGTTCTGGAGATAAAGCATGCGTTCCGCCAGCACCGGCGCGGTTACTTCATTGGCTTTTTGAGCAGCGTAGTCCTGGCTAATCTGGTAGTTCTGGCAGTACACGCAGCGCATATTGCAGTTGCCGAAGAAAATCGTGCCGGAGCCGCGCGTGCCGGAAAGCACCGGCTCCTCGCCGTGGTGCGCGCAAAAAGACGCAACAATGGGCAGCAAACCGGAATTACAATGCCCCGGTTTCCCCCTAATTCTATCTACGCCGCACTCCCGCGGGCAGATATCGCAGGCCGCCAGCCGCGCTTCCAGGGATGCAGCCCGCCGCTCCAGTTCCCCGGAACGGTAGAGCTTTAAATAACCCGGTTCAAAATTATTCAACTTTCTTTTTCCTTTACCTCAAGGCCGAGACCTTTAATCCCCACCACTTCCACGTCGCGCCCTTTGGATATTTCCCCGTTAACGCCCTTGGCTTTCCAGTACTCGCCCTTGATTTCCACCATCCCTACGGGGTCGAGCGTTTCCGTCACTTTACCTACCTCGCCAATCATCCCTTCCGCGCCGGTAATTTTTCTCCGCCGGATGGCCGGTATGACCGCTTTATGCATGACCAATATAAAAGCCGCCATGCCAGCAGCGATTACCAGTATCACCGGCCAGGTTATTTTTACGTGAAAATACCACAAGCCTAAAAAGACCAGCCCCAGTGCCACGGCATCATCGATGAGGGATACCAGCACCAGCAGCCAGGCCTTCAGGGCAGACATTTCATCTTTCTTAGCCATTTTTCACCGCCGCCCAGGGGAAATGCATCAGCTGGCCCAACTCTTCAAGTTCACGCGCCGGATGCTTCAGCGTCCAGCGCTTCATTACTTCAATAATATGTTCGATGCCCTTATTCCGTTCATTCCTATCCAGCCACTTAGCCTCCGTTAGGTCCGCCGCCATACCCTCGGAAGCCATTAACTCTACGAGCGTTGCCCACTGGCGGTGGATGGAAATAAGGATGTAGCCGTCCGCGCACGGCAGGATATCAAAAGCGTTATTCCAGTGCCGGCTGCCCTGCCGCCCGGAGACGATGCCTTCATAAAAATAGCGCACCAGCACGTGGTCGAGCGTGGCCGCCACGCATTCCAGGAT
>DAOUGB010000080.1:0-31305 GCA_034429595.1 Dehalococcoidales bacterium | reverse complement strand
CGCATTTGTTACAATTGTTATGTTTCTCCGGAGCTGTTTCACCTTAAGAGCTATCTATGGTGAACAGTCGGTATCCTGCTCTAAAAGGATCGACAGTATTATTGGAAACGATAATACTCCCCGGTTGGGAAAGGAGATACGATGGTATCTTTTTATCCACTAATAGCGTCCTCAAGAACGAGCGGCGCTATTTTTTTATCCCAATTTTACATTTCTTCATTTATAGCCTCCCTTTCAAGCAGCAAGGGCTTGGCATGTATCGCTATCTCCGCCAGGCCCCTCACTGCTCTCTGAAACGTGGCAAGTGTTAATCCGTTAATAACCGGAAAGGAGAAGTAATAAAAACTATATTACTAGCTATTCTAAGAAGTTGATACTAAAAAATATATCTTAACTCAAAGATAAACAATGGAGGACACTAGGTGAAAAATCAGTTCTGTAAAACGATTGCGTTACTTGTTATTTGTATTATCGGGTTAGCTGTCTTTCCTGGTTGTACCGCGGAAACAACAACTCCCGCCAGCACCACGGTTACCGATATGGCGGGGCGAACGGTCACGTTCGATTCTCCAGTGAATGATGTCGTGATTCTTTACGGCCCCGGTTATGAAAAAATTGCGATGCTGGGCGCCGAAGACAAGATTGTTGCCTGTGCGGACTGGCACAAGACTCATGCCGCATGGGCGCATGTAGTGTATAAAAAACTGGATTCGCTGCCGGATATCAGCAACCCGGGCAGTCCCAATATCGAGACACTATTAGGCTACAAACCGGATGTGGTTTTCTGGTTCGGCAAAGACGCCAATGTTACATCCATGGAAAATGCCGGCCTCAAGGTTATTTGCTCTTCCAGCAGCGACCCGTCACTGGAGTCTCTAAAAACGGTATTAAATCTCTACGCGCAGGTCCTGGGCGGCAATGCCGTAAAAAAATCTGAAGAATACAATAACGTCTTTGACAGGATAATGAATGATGTAACATCCGCTACTTCAAGCGTTGCGGAACAAGACAAACCGATAGTCTATGTCGCCATGGGGAACCCCCTGCGAGCTTGGGGCGGTAAATCAATGATCAAAAATACGGTGGAAAAGGCGGGGGGCGTCTTCGCAGCCAAAGACGTGCTCCAGGGCAGTAACTCTATGATTGACTACGAGCAGATACTGCAATGGAACCCGGATATCATCATCATCGACCACGCGCAAGATTTACCTGACCCAAGTGCCGGCGCAACTTCCAATATCTTCAGGGCAAGTGCGGTTTATGACCAGATTATGACCGACCCGCAGTTACAGGCAATAAACGCCGTGAAGAATAAACAGGTCTATATCAGCCCGACAGGCACATTTTTCTGGGATGCGGGGGAGCAATCTATCCTTCAACTGGAATGGATGGCCAAAATTTTCCATCCAGATAAGTTTAAAGACCTTGATATGGCTAAAGAATTGAAAGCCTTTTACTCCGAGTTCTTCAACTATAACCTCACGGATGAAGAAGTTGAAATGATACTCGCGCACGAACTGCCGTCGAACGCCGCGCAGTGGGGTTATTAACAAATAACGCCAACGTCAAGTAGTCTAATTCAATGCGACTCCGGGGAACCTGAAGCAGATACTTTCCACCTTGAGGTTCCCCGGAGCCTAGCCAACTTGAGAGTGGTTACTCACGAAGCGATTATTTATGAAACCAACAAAGATCGATACCATCAATTGGGAAAAGTTGTGGCAGCAAGAACGGCATAATTCAAAAAACAACCGGGCACCGCTGTACAACTGGGATGACCATGCGGCGGAATTCGAACGGCTGTACAGCCGCAGCGATTACCGCGATAAACTACTATCCAAAGTTATCGTCGGGCGCGGTGATACGGTGCTGGATGTGGGATGCGGGCCGGGTAACCTGACCGTACCGCTTGCCTCCCGCGCCGGCGGCGTGACGGCACTGGATTCTTCCATAGAGATGCTGCGGCTCGGTGAAAAAGAAGCTAAAGCAAAAAATATCTCGAACACTGTTTTTAAGCAGCTAGATTGGAATGAGGCGGTTATTGGGAAAAACGTACAGCCCCATGATATTGTCATTTGTTCACGTTCCTTTCCCAATCAACATCCTAAGGAATCACTGGTAAAACTGGACCGGGCGGCTAAAAGCCGTGTCTACCTTACACTGCGTACAGCGGCAGATGAGGCTACGGCCTTTTTTCAGAACCTGTATCAGGCCATCGGCAAGGAATACAGGGCGTATCCGGAATACATGTACGGATATAACCTGCTGCACCAGCTAGGCATCCTGGCACACGTGGATTACATCGATTATACAGATACATTCCGCTATGAAAGGGCCGAAGCAGCCTACGCTGTACTAACCGACCATATGAACATAGAAACGAGTGCCCAAAAAGAAAAGGTGATGTATTATATCACCCGCAACATGGGAAAAAATAACGGTATTTTTTCACTGGATATCAAGGTCAAGTGGGCTTTACTGTGGTGGGGGAAATAAGAGGACTGCTATAGGGGAGGCACAATATGCGTGATAACGGGATTACCGGGCTGCTTTACAGCGATGACTTATTTTTACAAGCAAAAAAAACAGCCGGTAAAAAAAACCTGCTTTTAACATCGCCGCTGGTAGTGACCCGGCTTTGTAAAGTGGACCCATTCTGCCGGTATTGCAGCTGGAGAGCCTACCACGGGGTAATGAAAAACGCCGTCAACACCAGGGTAAGCAAGGAAGAGGCCGTGGCGCGTACCGTACGTATCAGGCAGGCGGGAATAAAGCGGGTTTATCTTGTTTCCGGCTGGATGGGAGTTTCACTACCGGACTATTTTTATGACTATATCCAAGCCATAAAAGAAATTGCCGATGTAGAAGTTGTCGTGACTTTCGGAGCCGTGAATAAAGTGGACATGGTCAGGCTGAAAAAAATTGGCGTTGATAGCGTTTCCTGCGGCCTGGAAACAACCAACCAGGAAATTTTCCGTAAAATAAAACCGGGGGATAGCTACAAAGCCCGGTTGAAAACCCTACAGGATGCCAAGGAACTGGGTTTAAAAACCGCCACCAACTTTATCATCGGCGTCGGCGAATCACTGGATGATATTGATGACGGTTTCAAATTGGTAAAACAACTGGGGATAGATTATCTCTCAATAGGTTCCTTTTGCCCAACGCCGTTCACCGAGATGGAAGCATGGGAGCGCCCTTCCCCGTACCATGTAGCCCAAATTACCGCCGCGGCCAGAGTCTCTTTCCCCGATATTGATATTGCGGCCTGTTTTGATTGTGATAACACTTCCGTTAACTACGCCTGGGGAATAAAAAGCGGGGCGAATGCTTACAGCGTCGTCTTGAGAAACCCGCTAGAGACACCGGTACTTGCCGGAGACGAACTAGGCAATATCCGCCAAATGTGGGATGACTGCCAAACGATTGACCAAACCAAGCTGTACACGCCACCGGCCACGAGATAATAAGCGTATCTACTAAAAAACGCCGCTATAAACACAGGTTGTACAAAGTCGGTTTTATATAAGTAAAAGTGGATATCTAGAAAAAAGAAAAGTCCTTGAAATGCAAAATATTAACTCTAGCGAATCCAAGAAAATATCTAGAAAAACCATTATCTTACTCATAGTCATACCTATAGTGTTGTTCCTGTTTTCTCTGGTTATCGGCAGATACCACATATCGCTGGCGGATTGTATCAGAATCCTGTTATCCAAATTATTCCCGATCAGCCAGACCTGGTCGGATACGGATGCCGTGGTCGTCCTGCAGGTACGCCTGCCCCGGGCTTTTCTGGCGATGTGCGTGGGAGCGGCGCTTTCGATAAGCGGCGCTTCTTTCCAGGGAATTTTCCGGAACCCCCTGGTCAGCCCGGATATCCTGGGGGTATCTTCCGCCGCCGGCTTCGGCGCAGCCTTGGCGATACTGATATCCGGCGACCCCGTACTAATACGAGTTTTAGCCCTGTGCAGCGGCATGATCGGAGTTATCATCACTTATATGCTTAGCCGGGTGTACAAATCTACCCCGATAGTGATGCTCGTGCTGGCCGGTGTCGTCGTATCGGCTTTTTTCAGCGCGCTGGTCTCCGGCACCAAATTTATGGCTGACCCGTATTCAAAATTACCCGCTATCACCTTCTGGCTCATGGGCGGTTTAAGCACGGTTACCGTAAAAGATATAATCTGGACCATTGTCCCGATGTCCCTCGGCGTAACAGGGCTGATGCTGGTCCGCTGGCGCATTAACGTCCTTTCCCTGGGGGACGAAGAAGCCAACTCGCTGGGCGTGAATACCGAGCTTCTCAAGGGGATTGTCATCATTTGTTCCACGCTCTTAACGGCTTCAGCCGTATGCATCGGAGGCATCATCGGGTGGGTAGGACTGGTGATGCCGCATATCGGCCGGATGCTGGTAGGGCCAGACCATAAAGTGCTATTGCCCGTATCGCTGGTACTAGGGGCGATATTCCTGCTGGGCATCGATGATATAGCCCGCACCATTTCTTCATCGGAGATTCCCTTGGGTATACTCACAGCTATTATCGGCGCGCCGTTTTTCGGTTACTTAATCCGCAAGACACGGGGCGGTTGGTCGTAATAGTTACGAGGTTGATGCGATGACAACAAAAATCAAATTGCACAACGCCAGTTTTAGTTATGGAGAAAGTAACATTTTCCAGGGTCTCGGTTTCCAGGTGGAAAAAGGCGATATTTTGTGCCTGCTCGGCTCCAACGGCTGCGGTAAGACTACTCTATTACGCTGCTTAAGAGGTTTTCTTAAACTCAAGAACGGCAGCTGTTACCTGGATGATAAAGATATATCATCCCTTAAAACAACGGCGCTGGCTAAAAAAATAGGGTTTGTTTTCCAGGAGCACACCGCCCCCTTCCCCTATTCCGTCCTAGAGGTGGTGAAAATGGGGCGGGCGCCACACTTGAAGATGTTCGCATCCCCAACCAAGCACGATACGCAAATCGCAGAAGAAGCACTTGAAACAGTCGGCATTCTGCATTTGAAAGACCGGAAATTCACCCAGATAAGTGGTGGGGAAAGGCAATTGGCCGTCATCGCGCGGACACTGGCGCAAGGCCCGGATGTCATTTTAATGGATGAACCGACCTCCGCCCTGGATTTTAAAAACCAGGCTTCTGTCCTCGGGATGATTAACAAGCTGGCTAAACAGGGTATTACCATTATCCTTTCAACGCATTTTCCCAACCATGCGCTGCTATATTCCTGCAAGGTGGCAATGATGAACCGCGGCCGCTTCATCGCTTTCGGCCCTGCGGCCCAGGTCATCACGGAAAGCAACTTGAAAAATACCTACGGTATAGATGTGCGTATTTTCACGGCCAATGACCCCATCGGGCATGAAGATGTGCGTTTTTGCATTCCGGCGGAGGAGAACCGTACCGGCAGTACTTTTACGGGATTGCCGGGTGTGGAGAACGTGTTTCACGGCAGGACGTTGCGGGAAGATGGCGCCAGCTATATCGAGCTGTCCAATGGTACCCGGCTGGCCGCTGTTACCAATTGCAACGGCAGGGTAAAAGCCTATATCGCTTCAAGCAATATCGCAGTGGCGACAGTTCCGGTTCCACCGGAGGGGAAAAATGTCATCCGCGGGGTAATTAAAGACGCCATCACGAAAAACGGTCTGATAAAGCTGGAGGTGAATACCGGCCTGCCGTTCACCGTCCTGGTGTCTACAGAGACTTTTCAACAATCCGGACTGGCAATTGACAGTACTGTATACCTGGTCTTTAAAGATGTTTCCGTTCAGGTGTACGAAACGGAATAAGCTTAAATAATCATGAGGAGAATACACGCCATGGAGAAAAAGTTAAACGCAATAGTTGCATCATTGATTGTGATACTGAGCCTCGTTACGGGAGTTATCGGGTGCTCCTCGTCATCATCTACGGCCACATCCGCATCCTCAACCGTTACCTCACCGGCCACGGCTTCACCGGCAAAGACGACGGCAACGATAACTACCACTACAACCTCCACGCCAGCGCCAACTATTAAAACGGTGACGGACCTGGCCGGGCGGACCGTTACCATCCCCGCGGTAGTAACCAAAGTGGCCTGTGTCAGAGGACCTACCTATGACACGACATTGATGCTTGGCGCTAAGGACAAAATCGGTATTATTGGCATTAAGCAACAGAAATGGGCCGAGGTGATTAACCCGGCACTGGCGCAGATGCCCGTCATCACAACTTACTCCAACCCTAACGTAGAAGAGCTGCTAGCGCAACAAATCCAGGTATGTTTCTACCAGAACTACCCTGACCCGCTCAAGGCAATGACCGATGCCGGTATTGCTGCGGTCGTTTCCGGTGCATCGGAAAGCAAGCCGGAAACGGCGCAGGAATTTCTGGATTTTATCAAGACCAATATCCAGCTCTTTGTAGATGTCCTCGGTGATGAATACCAGCCGAGAGCCGATGCCTATTTCAAGTATCTGGATGACACGGTAGCGAAAGTCACATCCATTACCGCAACCATCCCGGAAAATGAAAGACCAAGCATCTACTATATCAATGGAGCCAGCCTTTTCCGCATCGAAGGGGAGTATTCCAACACGCGCTGGTGGGTGGAAATGGCGGGAGGAAAATTCCTCACATCCCTGGAAAGCATTGGCGAGGTCTCCCTGGAGCAGGTGATCGGCTGGAACCCGGATGTTATCTTCCTGGGACGCCTCAACGATGCTTCCCAGGTTACCGCCGACGCGCAATGGAGCGGCATTAAAGCTGTCCAGGATGGGAAAGTATTTCTTTGCCCGCAAGGCGATTTTTACTGGGATTTCGGCGTGGAAAGCCCCCTGCTGCTCATGTACCTTGCCAAGACTTTGTATCCTGATAAGTTCGCTGATATCGACATGGTAAAGGAAACGAAAAGCTTCTACGCCCAATTCTTTGACTATACGCTTACGGATGACCAGGCTAACCGGATTCTCAATCATCAGAACCCCGAATAAACACTCACCAGGATACCGATAGAAAGGAATATGCAAATGAAAAACAAGTATACCAAACTAATCTTGTCATTGGTTACTGTAGCGATTCTTATCACCGGGTTGTTCGGCTGTACTTCCCAGGCAACCAGGGCTACGACACGGACAGTCACTAACGCTGATGGCACCACCATCGTCGTGCCTGCGGAGGTGGAACGGGTCGCAGCCCTTTATGGCCCGTCATATGAAAAAATCGTTTTACTCGGCGGGGAGGACAAAATCGTGATGCGGGGATTTGATAATCAATCCATGTGGCCGTGGGCTGATGTTATCTATAAAAGAACCAAAGAAGTACCAGTGATTCCCGGCAGTGCGCAGACTCCTAACACTGAGGATTTGCTAAACAATAAGGTCCAGGTCTGTTTCTTCTGGACTACGGCGGACCAGATAAAAAAAATGAGTGACTCCGGTATACCCTGTGTCTATTCCAGTAGCGGCAAGCAGGCGTTCGATGAGGTGAAGAATACCCTTGATATCTATGCCGCTGTCCTTGGGGGAGACGCGCCGGCAAAATCAAAGGCCTACGCCGCCTACTTTGACAAAAAGAAGAAGTTTATTACAGATAGAACGGCTAACCTTGCGGATAATGAAAAACCCACCGTTTATTATGCCGTCAGAAAGATACTCCAGACCGCCGGTAAAACATCCCAGATACAGGACGTGGTGACGCTGGCCGGCGGCAGATGCGTTACCGCCGGCCTTGATATTGCGAATCAGACGGATATACCGCTGGAACAATTGCTTGATTGGAACCCGGATTTTATTATTATCGACCATTGCGGTTCCACCACGCTCGGTTCGGCCCCGGCGGAACAAACCCTGGTGGATATTTCCGGCGATGCCCGGTACCAGAATATCAAGGCCGTACAGACCAACCAGGTATACATCAGCCCGACAGGCGTCTTTTTCTGGGATGCGGGCGTACAATCGATTTTACAGCTCGAATGGCTCGCCAAGTTACTGCACCCGGATTTATTCCAGGACCTGAATATGGCGCAAGAACTCAAGGATTTTTACGCCACATTCTTCCAGTATGAGCTGACCGATGAGCAGGCGAACATGATACTGCTACACGAACCTCCGCCGTCGAACTAAAAAAAGGGGGAACACCAATATGCTAAAAGGACTGTTTAAAGAAGAAGCTCCCGTATTGTTCCGGAAGGCCAGGGATATCGCCCGGCGTAAAAAAACCCTGTATTGCATGCCGGTAGCTTTCACAACTCATTGCGTAATCGACCCTCCGTGCCATCATTGCCGCTGGCGCTCGATGTCAAGGGTCGGCGAGTCCTTCGGGAGAGATATACCAATTGATGAAGTGGCGGCTAAAGCCGCCCTGGCCGGAAAAGCCGGCCTGCCCAGGATTCATATGCCGTCCGGATGGATGGGGTATAGCCTGCCGGACTATTTTTATGAATATGTCAGAGCTGCCAGACAGAAAACGGATAGTGAAATTTTTGGGTTCTGCGGCCCTGTCAACCGGGAAAGCCTTTCCAAATTGAAAGCAGCGGGCATGGACGGTTACTGGTGCGGGATTGAAATACCGAACGAGGCCCTCTTCCGCCAGATCAGGCCCGGCGATAACTTCCAAGCTAGGCTCAAGACGCTGCGGGAAGCCAAAGAACTAGGTTTTAAAACAATGAGCGGTTTCCTCTTCGGCGTTGGTGAAACGCAGGATGATATTATCAAGGGCATCGAACTGCTTAAAGAACTGGAAGTTGATTCGGTATTAGTATCACCCTTAAAACCCATGCCGTACACGGAAATGGAAAAGTGCTCCCCGCCTAATCCGTACACCTGGGCCAAAACACTGGCTATCACCACTGTCTACCTTGAAAAAGCCGATATCTTCACCAGCCCCGAGATGGCGCACTGGGGCATCAGAGCCGGTGCCAACGCCTTTCTCCCCGTTTTCCCGAAAGGCCACGGGCAGGCCACGCCCGGCATGGAGGAATTGGGAAAAATGAGGCAACGCGTTTATCAATCGCCCGATGACCTGGTAAAGACGTTTTAATTTTTAGAAGAGTAATAATTCTCATCAGACAGGGTATAAAATGACCTTTATGGTGCGGGTTGTTCGTGGGCGAACTTGGAGGTTATCATACATGATAAAAATCGCCATTTACGGCAAAGGTGGCATCGGTAAATCAACGGTAACGTCGAACCTGTCCGTAGCCTTAACGCAGTCTGGATACAAGGTGATGCAGATAGGTTGTGACCCAAAATCGGACTCCACGCGTACCTTGATGGGCGGCCAACGCATCCCTACCGTGTTAGACCGTATCAGGAACAAAGACCGGGAAGTTAAACTTAAAGACATCGTTTTTCCAGGATATAACGGTGTGCTTTGTGTTGAAGCCGGAGGTCCGACCCCCGGTCTGGGTTGCGCCGGGCGCGGTATAATAACCGCCTTTGAAAAACTGGTGGAGCTTAACGCGTATGAAGTCTACAAGCCGGATATCGTCCTTTATGACGTACTGGGTGATGTAGTTTGCGGCGGCTTTGCCATGCCGCTGCGCGGTGAATATGCTGATACGGTTTTCATCGTGACATCCGGAGAGATGATGTCCATGTACGCGGCGACTAACATCGCCCAAGCTATTGCTAATTTCAGTTCCCGCGGCTATGCCCGTTACGGTGGTTTAATCGTTAACCGGCGGAACGTAAAGAATGAAATGAAACTAGTTAAAAACCTGGCTAAGGAAACCTCCGGTGAAATTATCGGGGTTATCCCCCGGGATGAAGCCTTCCAGCAGGGAGAAGAAAAGGGCAAAACTATTATAGAGGTATTGCCGGACTCCAGGATAGCGGGTTGTTTCAGGATTCTCGCGAAAAAGGTAATCGAGAGGTGTAACCATGGTACCACAAAAATCGACCAAAAATAACATCTCGTATTTTACTCCCAACCACGGCAGAACGGAAAGCCATCTTAAAGTACCGGAGGCCTACTATCTGCATGTTTGTCCTTCAGCCTGCGGGCGGCGTTTTATCATCCATGCTTTAAGCAACAGAGAAAATAATGCGGCCTGCCTGGCGATTACGGAAACGGATATTGTCTCCGGCCATTATGAAGACATCATCGGTGACGCCGTGAGAGAGTTGCTGGCGGAATTAACGGAGCATCCCAGGGTAATCATCATCTATTTTCATTGCATCGATGATTTTCTAGGGACTGATGAAAAAGCCCTGCTAAAAACGCTCCGTGCTCAATATCCGTCCTTACGTTTTACCGTATGCCATATGGACCCGATCACCCTGGACGCGAAAATCAAGCCGGGCTTCCGTATTTACAGCCAGATTTACGGTTTGTTGGAGTATTCAGGCAAAAAGGATGACGGTGTCAACCTCATCGGCAACCGTATAGCGGTTGATGCGGAAAGTGAATTATTCAGTGTGCTGTTCGGATGGGGAATCACTCACGTGCGCCAGCGTATCGGATGCAAAACCTTTGCTGAATACCAGCTGATGGCAGACAGCCGACTTAACCTGGTGATGACCCCGGTAACACAATATGCCGCGCAAAATATGTTAAGAAAGCTTGATATTCCCTTCCTGATGAACATGGTTTCTTATGATATGAATGAGATTGTACGGCAATATCATCAAATCGCTGGCCTGCTCGGAAAGGAAAGCCCAGATTTTAGTGATGAAATACGGCGGACACAGACAGTAATAGACCAAACTCTCAAGCATATCGGGAAAACACCGGTATCGGTGGATTCCGCCGCTTCCTGCCTCCCGTTCGGGTTAGCCAGGGCTTTGTGCGGTTATGGTTTTAACGTCCGGGCCGTCTTTTTCATACGGATGCAGGAAGCCGACCGGGAAAGCCGGAGTTGGCTGGAAGAGCACTATCCGCGGGTCTCGCCGGTCAGGACGGAGAACTATGAATTGCTGATGGGCGCGGATTTTGATAAGGAGAGTATCGCCATCGGTTTTGATTGCGCCTACACCCTACGCGCCAACCATTTTGTAGATATCCATCATGATGAATCGTTTTACGGGTTCCACGGAGTGCGTAAACTAATGCGTCTTATACGTGAAGCCTATGATACCAAAGCTGATTGGGAACGTATTAAAGAAATGGATAAGGAGTTGCTGCGGTTATGAGTCAACTATCGGTTTATCTGCCGCCGTACACCGGTGATTATTCCGGTGTCTGCTCCGCCCTGTTCGACCTGAATTGTGTTGTCATCATCAGTGACGCCAACTGCTGCACGCGCAATTATGTGAGTTATGATGAGCCGCGCTGGACGGAAGCTAAAAAGTCCACCTTTTGCTCCGAGCTGCGTATTACGGACGCGATAATGGGCAACGACGAAAAATTGATACAGCAGACGGTGGAAGTGGCCCAAAAGGTAAAACCTGATTTTATAGTGATGCTCGGCAGCCCTGTCCCGGCAATTATCGGTACGGATATGCGGGGAGTAGCCGGGGAGATCGAAAAAAGGAGCGGGTTCCCAGCGCTGGGTTTCAGCACCACCGGCTTTTCATATTATGATAAAGGTATCTCCACAACCATTCTAGCCTTGCTGCAAAAATTTGCTGCGCAGAAGCCGAAACCCGTAAAAAACAGCGTTAACATTTTGGGCTTAACGCCGCTTGATTTTTCCGCCAATGATAATTGTCTCATCTTCAGACAATTACTGGAAAACAACGGTTTACAGGTTAATGCCAGCCTGCTGATGCAGACGAACTTGGAACAGCTGCGCCGGAGTACCGCTGCCGCTGTTAACCTAGTCGTGTCCCAATCAGGTTTGGCGGCGGCCCGTTTTATGTCAGAACAATACGGGATACCCTATGTCATCGCAACGCCTATAGGACAGCGAGGCAGCCAGAAAACACTGCGGGCTATTAAACAAACCTTATCTGATAAAAAGAATAGAATAGTTCAAGGCAACACCCCTCAAGAAGCACGGCCTTCATTATTGATTATTAGTGACCAGGTAATCGGTAATTCATTAAGAGCCGCGATTCAATTGATTAACAAATCAGCGAATATTACCGTTGCCAGTTTTTTTGAAATCAACCCGGAACTCGCATTGCCTGGAGATATGTTCCTGAAAAATGAAGGCCACTTGACGCATCTGCTACGTAGCGGAAAATACGACCGTTTACTCGCGGACCCGTTGATCACAAAACTCCCGGCGGCGGCTTTAAAATGCTACCCATTACCGCATCCGGCGGTATCCAGCTATTTATATTGGGATAAAGTGCCGCTCTTTACCGGAGATGAAATGGAGATACTGCTACAGCGGTGCGCTATGTAATGTAAATTTAGATAAAACTCACAATCTATCAAGGCAGTTAACAAGTAATTTTGCAAAATTCCTGTGTATTATTTTCCCCATCGTTTTAAGATAAAAAATCTTTTTACGCCTGTATCCACGCAGTAATCCCGATGCTCGTAATAAGATAATAAAAAAGTAAAAAGTTACCCAACAATATAGCGTTTTGTTACTTGTTTTGTAATTATTCAGTTATTACTTGTGAGTTCATAGCACAACACGCAGCAAGAAAGAACAACTAGTTTGATTTTTGTATATTACACATTATTCCGTCAGACACTCACATCCTTCTTGACTTTCAAAATATTATCATGTTATATTTGACACAGTTGTACCATTTGCACTAATACGATTACTACATTGACATATGTTTTCCCTGAATGCCGGGGACGTCTATTGATATTAATTCTTTAACGTAAACACAGTAAGTGAAAAGGGATTACCCTATCATGAATGAGATGCGGTTGTCGTCAATCAAAGAGGATCCCATCGATATTGAGTTACCTATCTGCGACTCTCATCATCACTTGTGGAATATGCCAAACAGGCGCTACTTACTTGAAGAATTATTCCAGGATATCGGCGGCGGTCATAATATTGTCCAGACAATATTCGTGGAAAATGAATCGGTTGTTAAGAAGGGCATACTTCAGCCCATGGAGCCGGTGCAGGAGACAAAATACGCGCATGACCTCACTACGCCAAATCTCTGTAGACAATATGGTAAGACCAGAGTAGCCGCAGGTATCGTGGGTTTTGCCGATCTTACTTTAGGCGCAGCGGTAAAACCTATCCTCGAAGCTCAGATTGTCGCTAGCGACCGTTTCCGTGGGATACGTCAAATGGCGAATTGGGACGCAAGCCCAGGTATCATGTCCTCCGGCAGGCCGGGGTTGTTATCAGATAAAAAATTCCGTGAAGGTTTTGCCTGTCTGAAGAATTACCAGTTGAGTTTTGAAACTTTTCTTTTTCACCCGCAACTGATGGAACTGGTAGACCTGGCGAGAAAATTCCCGGATATACCCATCATACTGGAGCATACCGGTGGTCCGGTGCGTATAGGTCCTTATGGCGGGAAGGATGATGAAGTATTCCGCAGATGGTCAAGCGGGATGGCGGCGCTGGCAAACTGCCCTAATGTATCCGTGAAATTAGGTGGCTTCGGCATGCCGTTATATGGCTTTAAGTGGCATGAAAGCGCTACTCTGCCGGGCTCAATGGATATTGCCGAGGCCGCGGCGCCTTTCATTCTCCTGTGTATCGAGCAATTCGGGGTGGAACGATGCATGTTCGAGAGTAATTTCCCCATCGATAAAAATACTTTTCCATACATTATTCTCTGGAATGCTTTTAAACTTGTTACTAAAGGCTTTTCACCAGATGAACGTAAGGCACTGTTTCATGATACCGCAGCTAAAGCCTACAGGCTTCAATTCACTGGAACCCCCAATCTATGATGCAGGAAAGGGTTAAAAACTATGCAGATGCGTTTTTTAGGTAAAACAGGTTTGCAAGTATCGGAGCTTTGCCTTGGTACGGCTACCTTTGGCGGCCTTGGTATATTTAAGAAAGAGGGAGAGATTAACCAGAAGGAAGCTGACCAAGTGGTAAGTATGGCACTGGACGCTGGCATCAACTTCTTTAACACAGCGCAGATATATTCAGACGGACTGGCGGAAGAGATCTTCGGTAAAGCGCTCGGTGTCAAGCGTAAAGAAGCTGTAATAATCACCAAAATCAATCCTGTAAGCAAGCCAGGACTGAATAACGGGGGCCTTTCGCGGAAGAATATTATTGAAGGATGCAACGCTAGCCTCAAGCGATTAGGTACGGATTATATCGATATTTACCAGATGCATGAATTCGATCCGGAAACCCCGCTGGAAACGTCCCTACGCGCACTGGATGATCTAGTACATGCCGGTAAAGTACGTTATATCGGTTGTTCTAATTTTACCGGCTGGCAGTTGATGAAAACGCTAACGCTTTCCGATAGCTATAGGTGGGATAGAATTATGACACTGGAGGCAAAATACTCGCTATTATGCCGTTGGCCGGAATTCGAATTAGTACCGGTATGTCTCGATCAGGGAGTGAGTATCCTTGCGTATAGTCCATTGTATGGCGGTTATCTTAGCGGTAAATACCGCCGTGGTCAGGAATGGCCGGGAGGCACGCGGTTTAAGCAAATGGCGAATACAGGATTGTGGCCAGTAGATCCGGAGCAATTGTTTAATATTGTCGAAGAACTGAATAGGATAGCGGAGAGCCATAATGCTACTGTCTCGCAAGCAGCATTGAACTATCTTCTCCGCAAACCGGGTGTAAGTTCATTGATCTTCGGTGTGAGGACGGCGGACCAATTGGAAGAAAATCTCAAAGCGACCGATTGGCAGATGTCACCGGAAGAAGTGACGAGGCTTGATAAGTTGAGTGAACCGGTACGCCGGTATCCTTATTTCAGAATGGGTATAGACTGAAGCACCCGGCGGTAACCCGCCTTGACGCAGTGGATGATTCCATCCATTGCGCAATATTTTTAAGGCAAAACATAATCTCAAGGTAATCATACCCGGCTGAAAAACAACGGAGTCTCCCCTAACGGGGGATTAATAATGTTTTTAATTGAAGGAAGGAAACGATGCAGAAATATAAAATGTGGATAGATGGGAAATGGGTTGATGCTACATCAGGTAAAACTTATAAAGTAGTCAATCCAGCCACCGAGGAAGAAATAGCCGAATTACCTCTGGGCGGCAAGGAGGATGTTGATAAAGCGGTTGCGGCAGCCAAAAAAGCTTTCCCTGCCTGGTCCAAGAAATCTCAGGAGGAGCGTTCCCAGATAGTCGCGCGGATCGCATCGGCATTGCGGGAAAATGCTCCAGAAATTGCCCGTCTTGAGTGTATCGACCACGGTACGCCGATAACGACAGCAATGGCCACACCCTTTATGACCGCGCATTCGTTTGAATGGATGGCTCATAATGCCGCGAACATGATGGTTGGTGATGTCGTCCCGGCGGCAAACAATACGTTTGCTTATATCAAACGCGAGCCGATTGGCGTCTGCGCTATTATTACACCCTGGAATTTTCCGCTTATGATGATAACATCAAAGCTATCCGTAGCTCTTGCCGTCGGCAATACCTGCGTTATCAAACCACCGAGTATTGACTCGCTGGAGGCGCTTAAGCTGGCGGAAATACTGGAAGGGCTGGACATACCCAAAGGCGTCGTGAATGTTATTACCGGTCCCGGCGGCAGCGTTGGTGAGGCGCTGGCCGCTCACCGCGATGTCGGCGTGGTGGCTTTTACCGGCAGCTGTGATGTGGGCAAGCGGATAATGGAAGTTGCCAGCAAGACCGTAAAACGACTCCAGATGGAGCTCGGTGGCAAAAATCCGGTAATCGTGCTGGATGATGCTAACATCGATATGGCGGTACAGAAAAGCGTCGGGTCACAGTACATGAACTCCGGTCAGGTCTGCGCATCGCCGGGCAGGTTCTATGTCCACGCTAAGGTTTACGATGAATTTATCGAAAAGTTTGTAGAATCTTCTAAAAAAGTTATTACCGGCGACCCCGCCGATGAAAAGACGATGATGGGGCCACTGGTTAGCGCCGAGCACCGCGACCGCGTGGAAAAATACATCAAAGCAGGTATCGATGAAGGTGCCAAGCTGGTACTCGGCGGCAAGAGACCGACCAAACCGCCGATGAATAAGGGCTACTTTGTTGTACCTACAGTTTTCACTCACGTGAAACAGAATATGACCATCGCCCGGGAAGAGATTTTTGGGCCGGTGGCCTGCATCATGGAACCATTCAGTACGGATGAAGAAGTGATTGAGCTGGCCAATGATAATACATTCGGGCTGTGCGCGAGCGTCTTTTCCAGAGACAGAGCGAAGATAATCAGATTCGCCGATGAATTACAAGCGGGGACAATCAATTCCAATAACAGCAATATCATGGGGGCGGAGTTGCCGTGGGGTGGCTTTAAGGAGAGCGGTTTCGGCAAAGAAAATTCCGAGCATAGCGTAAATGATTATACCCAGCTTAAAGTAGTGACACTCGATATTGAAAAGTAGGAACTAAATGCAATGCCCCGATTTATTTCTGCACGTCGGGGCATTGCATTTCCAAAAAGTGTGACCACCGACTAAATAATCAGTATCGAAGAAGCTTGCTTTGCAACCTAATGTGATTTTAGCCCTGACACGTTAGGACTTACCTGTAGCCGATACATGCACTAGAGCGAGCCTCTTAGCCTCGGATCAAGTGCATCTCTTAGGCCATCCCCTATCATATTAAAGGCAAAGACCGTAAGCATGATGGCCAAGCCCGGAGCAAAAGAAAGCCAGGGGTTGCTCATCAGGTAAACCCGCCCGTCACTCACCATAGTGCCCCAGGCAGCTGCCGGAGGCTCGATACCGACCCCGATAAAGCTTAACCCCGCCTCGGCCAGAATAGCTGCCCCTAACTGCATGGTCACCAACACAATTAGCGGGGGCAAACAATTGGGAAATATGTGGCGCAACATTATCCGCAGGTTACTCGCACCCATCGCATACTCCGCCATTATATAATCATTTTCTTTTACTGAAAGTACCTGGGCATACATCAATCTGGCATAACCGGGTAATAAACCTATGCCCAGGGCTATCATTACATTTCTCAATCCTCCGCCAAGTAAAGCGGAGATGACCAATGCCAGCAATATCATGGGAAAACACATTAAAGCATCGATAATTCTCATGAGAACGTTTTGTATCCATCCCTTAAAATAACCGGCAACAAGGCCTATTGACATACCTAATATAGCGGCAATACCGACGGATACGACACCGACCATGATCGCGTTCCGGGACCCGAAAATTAAACGGCTCATAGTATCTCTGCCGCAGGAATCCGTCCCGAGCCAATGCTGCCAAGTTGGTTTTAATAATACATTGGATAAATCCTGGTTATATGGATCGTAAGGTGCCAACCACGGGGCAAAAATTACTGCGATCAACAGTAAAAAGATAATGACCAAGCCGAATAATACAAGTTTACGACCTAAAAATACCCTTAAGAATCGCTTGGATTCGCTAACTGGGGGCGTAGTTCCCATTAAAGTGATGGTATGGCTGTCTGTCATATTAAGGGTCTCCTAACTATACCTTATCCTTGGATCAAGCCAGCCATAAGAAACATCTACAATCAAGTTGATCATTAATATCATGACGGAAAGTATTAGAATAAAACCCTGGACTACCGGATAGTCATGTGCAAATACCGCGTTAACCAATAGCCTTCCAACTCCCTGAATGTTGTATATAATTTCTACAAAGACAGAACCTCCGATGATATAACTTAGCGATACACCGGAAAGGGTAATCACCGGTATAAGGCTGTTTTTCATGGCGTGCTTTATTACCACCGTCCGCTCTCTTAAACCTTTGGACCACGCAGTTCTGACATAATCTTGCCGCATAATTTCCATCATGCTTGATCGGGCCTGCCTGGTTATAGAAGATATGGGGAAAATGCTTAAGCAAAAAACGGGCATTATCAATTGTTTAATATTTTTTACAAGATCAGTAAAGGGTGAAGTATATCCCTGAACAGGCAACCATCCTAAATTCAATGAGAAGACATAGATGAGTATGATACCCAGCAAGAAGACCGGGATGGTTATCCCTATATTCGCCAGGATAGTAACCAAGGTATCTAACCACTTACCCCACCTGATAGCGCAGATGATTCCCGCCGGAACTCCTATCAAAACACTAATAATGAATGCTGGGATACCCATGTTTAGAGTGATGGGTACGCCTTTGGCTACGATACCCGATACCGGTATCCGCTGAGTTATCGATGTACCTAAGTCACCATGAAAAAGATTGCCCATCCAGTTAAAATACTGTACGATAATCGGCTTATCCAGGCCGTACTCATGCCTAAGAGCATTAATTTCCTCTATCGTAGCATTTGTCATTTGCCCCTGGCTCATTATCATGTAAACAGGGTCGCCGGGTAAAATTCTCATGGCGAAAAATACAGCCATTGTAATAATGATAAGAACTACGACACTCGATATCAGCCTGCGAATAATATAAGTTTGCATGAAAAACCGTTAACCGTTCCTATAAAAACATTTATCAGCTATTAATTGAGACATCTTAATTTCATCTAATTACATTAGAGCGGTACTTTATAACTATCGGAAGCTATTTCTACATCCGGCTAGATCATTTATCGGTAAACATATACCTGAATTCTCTATCGGTAGTAATAATCTATCTTATCATATTGATTCTGTTTAAATTTTCCGTATCATTACTATTTCGCTTGCATCCCCAAAATACTTTGCTTTATTTTTTGTTTAACACTTTTCTTGTATATGATGGGGTAGTAGAGGTGTACCAAAACATAATCGGTTTATCAATTCGTTTAAAGTTTATGGGAGCATGCCATAATCCGGCTGGTACGTGAACAACGGTGGGTTGTGTAATCAGATATAATTCCTGTTCTTCACCTAAATATAATTCTACTTCCGCCTGAAAATCATTGATATCAAGTGGATTACCGCCCATAAAGACAAGTGTCTGGTCAAAATCGTGCGTCATAGGAGCTTTTTCCATTATGACAGGTGCAGTGATAGTACACCAGAAGGCCGACCAGTTTACATTACCGATTTGATCACCGTGGACGCTTAATACCGGTATCGGCGGCCCCGATTTCGGCGGTGTTATACATTGAGTAGTTATATATTTTTCGTATTTAGATTTCACTTTTTTCAGATATCTCCGACATTATTTCTGGTGAATATCCAGTTCAAATATATTTTTTATAAGATTAACATTTTGAGCATGTTGCCAGGCAATGTATTCTCCCGACCCGGGTAAATACGAATTGTGGATCAGGAGAATACATTAACCTCCAATTATTTACTTGCTAAACCAAGCATCCGCCGGATTCCAGTAAGAGTAGTATTGTTCGGTGTAATACCCGGTATCATGTACATAGGATTTCAAGATACCAACCCGAGCAACGGCATAGAGGGGCAGGAACATGGCGTTATCAAAAATATACTGTGTTACTTTCTGTATAAGCACAGGGGCAACATCTTTAGCTGAAGCTGAAGCATTATACAATGCCTGGAACTCATCGGTTTTGAGAGTACTGGCATTAAAGGGAGTTGTTTGAGTCCAAAACATGTTCAAACCCATATGGGGGTTGGTCTGGGTTGGGCTGACGTTACAAAGGAAACCTACTCCCCAACCGGTTAAAGCATCGTTGCCCCAGGCGCCGGTATCTAGTAAATTTACTTTGGCGTTAATGCCTATCTTGCTCAAATAACCTTGTACCGCAGTTACGGCATCCGCACTGATGGTAGAACCGGAGAATATCTCCATGTCAAAACCATCGGGGTAGCCGGCCGACGCCAGTAATTCTTTCGCTTTATCCGTATTATAAGAGCGGACTTCCAGATCATCGATATAAGCGGCAGAACCGGGATAAGCAAACTGATAAGAAACATCAAAGAAGCCATAACCCATAGCTTTGATTATTGCGTCACGGTCAATGGCATATTCTATCGCCTGACGTACTTCAACTTTTGAGAGAGGTGAATCTGCATTTTTGCTATCAGGAGCGAAATAGGCAAAACCGCTGTACCCTTTAACCAGATTGTAGCCTTTCTGCACCAGGTCATATTCCACCCTGGAAGGATCACAGGTTATCACATCTAGTTCTCCCGCCTCGAAAGCGGCGGATCTGGTAAGCGGATCAGCGATGTAGTGTACTTCTACACTATCCAGATAAGGTTTACCTTCATCCCAATAGTCATCGAATCTTTCGGTTTTCAGGAGAACATCTTTGTCATAACTGACGAATTTGAAGGGACCGGTACCGACAGGAGACCAGCGCAAACCTTCTTTTCCACCACGCGCTTCAAAGGCTGCTTTTGAGACCATATGAGCGTTAGCCAAATTGGAAAGCATGATGTTGTTCCATTGGGTAACATTGATCTTAATCGTGTAGTCATCAATAATTTCAACCGAGGTGATACCTGCGACTTCACTGCACCCGGCTTCTGTGAATTGATCCATGTTCCATTTAGCTACTTCTGCGTTAAAATCCGAACCATCATGGAACTTGACGCCTTTTCTCAAGGTAAGCGTAATAGATTTTAGGTCATCCGCTATTACCCAATGCGTGGCCAATAAGGGGCTAAAAGTTCCATCAACATTACCCTTGATAAGTGTTTCAACCATCAGGCATGTTTCCATACCGCCTGTGAAGAACATATTTTCCGCAAACCAGCCCATGCTATTGCCGGATTGGAAACCTTCGGCCATTCTTAAGGTTCCGCCGTATTTAGACGTTTCTGTAGTGGCGGCGGGTTCTGTTGTAGCTACCGCAGACATGGTTGTAGTGGTTGTGGTTTTGGCAGCCGCTTCGGTTGTTACAGGTGTCGTTGTTTCTTTATCACCGCAGCTACCCAGAATTAAAGTACTAATCATTAAAACTGCCAGGAAGGAAATAAATATTTTTTTCACTACTATTCGCTCCTTTCCCAATTATCATAGGCTGGTAGGGGTACCTTGATGTGCATATCTAACTTATACTGATTCCACCTCCTTAAAAGCTGCTTCTACCCAGATGAAGTTTTTAGTAATTTCTGGCGGCATTATAACAGTAATACATAATGATGTCAATATTGTAATCATATTAAACAAAATAGTCAACAAATAGGCATTAAAGGAGTTGATTTGTCCACTTGAAATAACCACCTTATTTAAAAAAATGACGGGACTTAAGCCAACGGTTTTCGGTTATAGAAAACGTTATACTCCCGGGAATATTATTGTGAGACATTATCCACTGCATTCTCTCCGGCGATACGGCCTGAATTCAAAGCAAAACCGAGCAAATGCCCGGTAAGATGATAACAGTAGCTTTCTGATTCCCAGCACCCGGAAACGGAGCCTGCCGCATATAAGCCAGGGATGGGATTATCATCGCTGTCCAGAGCTTCCATTTTTTCATTTATCTTTATCCCGCCAATAGCATCACAAATACGCGCGCTTCCTCTGATAGCGTAGTAGGGTGGTACCCGTAACGGCAATAAATACCTCCGGTCTTTGACAAACATCGTATCATGGCCTTGATCGCAGCTGGTATTGTACTGGTCGATGTTGTTTTTCAGTATCCCGGGATGGGCACCAATCCAGTCGGCAATCTCATCCCATGAATCGACCATTTTTACCAGATCGCCTTCTTTAGCTTTTTCCCGGATACCTTTGATTAGCCCGGGCACGGGGTCACCTGCTTGAGGTGCGCCACCGTACAGTTGCACTGTCTGGTTAACCACGGCTCCTTGTCTGATTAAGCCCTTTTCCTCCATCCTTTGCAGTATCTGGCTATCGAAGAGGGAATAGCAGGCGGCATCCGGCTGCTGGGCTACTGCATTGCCTGATGCAAATGGGCTAAGATTGTGTCCTTCATCAATGAATCGACGGCCTCTTTTGTTGACCCAGAGCGTCTCCGGCTCGTAAAGGACCATTGCCAGGGGTATTTGTATGGATTTGTCTCCATCGCCGATGTTTATCAGCGACGTTACTTTTGCCGATTTATGGACATGAGGTCCGAGTATCATCAGTGAGCCGAGCCCGGCGCTAGCTGCGCCTATTTCCATGGCCATCAATAGCCCGTCGCCGGTGTTGGCGGGTACACCGTCATATTCCATATTCTCAACGTAGTAATAAGAAGGACAGTACTTTTTTAGCATCTCCAGGTTATTGCCGTAACCTCCGGAAGCGATAATAATGCAACCTGCCTTTATCTCGATTTCTCCTTCAGGGGTTTGTGCCAGCACTCCTTCTATGCCGCCTTGCCGCCCGCGGCGTATTTTCCGGGCGCGGACCCTGGTGATTATTCTAATGCCGAGGTTCTCACATTCCTTACGTAAAATCCTTATCAGTTCGGCGGCCTGGCCCGGTCCCTGCACGGTATGCCGGACGCGCGGTACTTGGTTGGGATAAAATTGCGTTAGCTCAAATTTAACACCTTTTTCCTCAAGCCAGCGGATGGTATCACCGGATTTATCGATAAAAGCGCGCACAATCCAGGGATTGACTTTTGACCAGTGCGCCCAGTTCATGGCTATTTTAAAAAAATCATCCCGGCGGGCATCCTGCCCCATTCTTACTTGCACCGGGCTTTCCGCCGCGAAGATATCATGCGCCATGGCCGTACTGCCGCCCGGCGCACCGGCTTTTTCCAGGATGATAATATTCCGGCAGCCCTTTTCTGCGGCAGCTAATGCCGCCGCCAGTCCGGCGCCCCCACCCCCTATAATTACAATATCAGCTCTGTGCTGTCCTGCCGGTGAACTTTTTTGCGCTGCCATTCACATCTCCTGACGATATCCTTAGTGCCGGGGATTGTTCATTTGCTTGTGTCCGCCGGAATTTCCAGCTCTGCGATTTTAGCTGGAGCAGGTATACCGTTCGTGTCCCAGCCCATGAAGAAATAGTAATATTGTCTGGCACGGGCCATGGTAGCCCTGTCCAGAGTTGCTTTTGCCGATAAAGCCCCGTTACCTTTTGGTTCATAGTAGCGTGCCGGGAATTCATCATCGGCGGCGGTAAAGCCTTCTCTAAGATTGAACAGCCTGTTTATCGTTATAATTCTTTCTGCCACTTGCAGCATTTCCACCCAGCCGGTATTCCAGCCAGTAACCGCTTTTAAAAGCTCGGCTTTCTGTTCATTGCTGATCATAGGCATGATGCACAGTCCCATACAGTCGGTTATCATCGAAATACTGCTCGTCAGCTTAAACAAGCTCATTCTTTTAGGCCCAAAGTCGTCTTTTACCGGTTCCAATATTCCGAACTGGTGCCACTGGTTAATACCTACCGGTGTCGTCCCGCCGGGCATACTGGCACAATGGTCGGCACCTTGGGCATGCAGCATATAACCAATGCCGAAATTCAACATTATCCTTGGGTCATGCATGGCGGCTTCAAGTCCCTTGACATTCATGGCAAACTTTTCCGAGCCCCGCCCTATTTTCTTGGCCATCCTGGCCGAACCTTCTGCCAACATATCTCCGAATCCCTGCCTCTGGGCTGTCAGTTCGATTGTCTGCAGCAAGACATTCGCATCACCAAATTTCAGTTTAATACCGCCGGTATCTGCATCGGTCAACAATCCCCGTTCATAGCATTCCATAGCAAAAGCCAGCGTACTGCCCGTAGAGATGGTATCCATACCCAGCGCATTACATCGCTCGTTGCCTTTACAGATGGCTTTCAGGTCATCAATTTCACAGTCCGACCCCAGCGCACCGAGTGTTTCATATTCCGGCCCGCCGTATTTTTCATCGCAAGGGTAAGGGTGTTCGAACCGTACCACTTTTTTACAGCGCACATTGCAGGCGAAACAACCTTCCATCTTCACGCGGATGTTTTTTTCAATAGCGACACCGGATATCGATTCTACATTGGGAAAAAGCCCGTCACGCTGATTATGTACCGGCAAATCGCCGTCTTTTTCATGCAGGGCCATTTCCGGCCCGCCGGTCCCGTACAACGATAACGGGTGCGGACGCGAAAGCAAGTCCTGTCTTAAAGACTTAACATAGTCATGGTTAGCAATCGGCGGCATGGTATGGCCTCTCGCCGCAATAGCCTTAAGATTTTTTGAGCCCATCACCGCGCCCAGACCGCCGCGGCCGCAGGCATCGCTCAGACCGGTCATGATGCAGGCGTAACGCACCAGGTTTTCACCAGCCGGCCCGATGGCTACGGTTTGGACACGTTCATCCTCCAGTTCCGCCCGGATGGTATCCTGGGTTTCTTTTATTTCCTTACCCCAGAGATGCCCCGCGTCCTTGAGAACTGCCTGGCCGTCGTTTATCCAGAGATAGACCGGTTTGTCCGCCCGGCCTTCAATGATAATGACATCATACCCGGCCCTTTTAAGCTCTACCATCCAGAAACCGCCGGATTCAGATTTTGCGACACCGCCGGTAAGGGGAGATTTAGCGCCGACACAGAAACGTGAGGCCCCGGGCAGGCTAATCCCGGTTACCGGGCCTAAAGCGAAAATAAGCTTGTTTTCCGGCCCGAGCGGGTCTATACCGCGCTTTATCTCCGTCCACAGGAAATAAGCCACGAATCCCGCCCCGCCGATATATTTACGGGCCAATTCATAGGTGAGCGGCTCATCGGTGAGGCTCATCGCCGTGAGGTTTACGCGCAGGATTTTACCATTATAACCGCCCATCGGCGGCGCGGCAGGCGGTTTAGGAGATTGCTGCGCTCCCTGTTTTTCAGATACGGAACCCGAGGATTTTTCAGCCATATCCGTGCCTCATGCACTATTAATTGAATGCCAGAATACAATATTTATCCCAGCATCTGATTAGCATTCTTTTTTGGAGGGCTGCCGGCGGATGACAGGCTGCATCATCAAACACCCGCCGGCAGCCCCACTACTAAGGATATAGAGAAGGATCTGAAGCCAGTGTACGGGTAAATTTCAACTTACTTATCTTCCATTTACCGTTTTCTTTTCTATACTCACATTCATTCTTTCCCTGCACCCACTGTATCGCAGGTTTGGAGAATAACATATATACGAGCCAGGTGCCTTTAGCGCTATTGCCGGTAACGGTGATATCCGGCTCGATTGCCATGTGTCCATCGTACCGGGTATCGCCTCTCTTTTTAGCCAGGATACCGATATACACATCGGTGAGAGCCTTTTTCCCCTTTTTTACGCCGGTGTCCCTTATTTCCACGGAGCCATCCTCCGTAAAGAGGTCCAGCACTTTTTCATATTGCAGGTTGTCCATCAGGTTTATATAATTTTGATGGAGTTTTTTGATTTGCTCCATATCCTCGATAGCCTTCAGCCTTTTTTCCAGCTCTTCTAATGACATATTAACCTCCGTTATGTCCTCCCGGTTCAATCCACGTTAAACCTTTTCTTCAGCAGCATACCGGCCTGCAATACGCCCGAAAACGTACGCCATGGCATGGGTAAGCCCGGCGCACATCGTCGGATAATCTATGGCAAAACGGCTCCCGATCAAGTTGCCGGCCAGGTACAATCCCGGTATCACTTTCTTTTCAGCATCCAGCGGCTGTAGCTTAAGATTGGTTTCCAGCCCTCCCAGCACGACAAGAAATTCACGTGAAGATAGCCCGGCATAAAACGGGGGCTTTTCTATTGTCGTCAGGCGGTCAGGTCGCTTAAAGAAATCAACATCTTCCCCTGTCTTGGCCAAATAGTTGTATCTATCAATGGTAGCCTGTAAGTTATTTGCCGGCACATGCATTTTCCCCGCCAGTTCTTTTATGGTATTGGCTTGTAAGGTGTTTTTTTCAAGATTTGACTTGATCATGGGATTCATGGCATTGAAAACACCTAAACCGATGCCCATTTTCGGTAATTCAGTTTCAAATTTGCTATCGAATACCTGCCAAGCCTTCTTCCCTGTTTGATGAGTCAACGCATTGGCGATACCCGGCGCCGGTACATCTTCATTTTCATACCGCTCGCCGTTAAGGTTTACTCTTAACCAGGCGCCGTTACCTAAAGGGCCGGCTGTAGCGTGCGTCATTGGAGCATGAATGCCCGTTTCCATAACCGCCCCGATGCGCATCGCCATCTGGTGTCCATCGCCGGTATTCAACGGCTCGGGAGCTACTCTCAAGTGCTCGTAGCGTGTCATATATCCATTATTTTCCAAGGCGATATCCGCAGCGTGCGGGCAGTATTGTTGCATCATCCAAGGGTTGTTGCCATAATCTCCGGTACAGAGCACCACCGCCTTGCGGGTGTTGAATTGGATATAGTCCCCGGCTTTGTTTCTGGCTATTACACCGGTTACTCTACCGTTATTCTGCCTGATTAGCTGCACCGCGCGGGTCTCATACCGAATCTCCGCGCCGAGTTTTAACGCATGTTTTTCCAGATTTCTTAATGACATCGCGTGTGAACGCTCGCCGGTTTTTTTATCATGGTGAAAATGTGTCGTCGTATATTCAGGGTAATACCGTTTTTTATCATCGAAGCCGGCCGGTAAAGGCCATTGGTATATGGAGGTTGTCACCCCATCCGCATCGGTCATATCCATTATCCAGTCCATGGTTTCGCCGCTGTTATCAGCCCACATCCTGATGAGCTTCTGGTTGGCATGATTGCCGGAGGCGCGCATAAGTTCCAGGCAGATTTCTTCCTTATTTACTTTTATACCGAGTTGTTTTTGGAGCCGGCTGTCAATGGCAGCGATATGCCCGCCACTGTAACGGAAAGTGGTATGTCTCTCTATCTCGATTACTTTAGCACCGTTTTCCACGGCGGTTAAGGTCGCGGCCAGGCCGGAAGTCCCCGCGCCAACGACCACGATATCGGTCGTGAAAGTCTCTTTTATTTCCGCTTCCGGAATCGGGTCCAGCGGCACGTGATACGTCCATTTATTATGTATGAACTTCCCGCCGATGCCGGGCGGTCTTTGCGCTACTATTTCTTCCGGCACGTTGTTATCTGCCAGCGGTTTATCTGTTTTATTTGTCTTTTTCGCCACTTTCAGGCTCCTTTCAGGCGTCTTCCGGCTGATACTAGATATTTTGAAATCCTAATGCATGTAATGCCCGCCGTCGATAGCGTAAATCTGCCCGACGACGTTACCAGCAAGGTCAGAGGCTAAATATGCTACCAGGTTACCCACGTCCTCCGGCGTGGTAGCTTTGCCCGTGGGCACGGTTGATAATGCCTTGTTAATTTCACCCGGCGGAAAGCCGCCGGTGACCATGAAGTTTGTATCGCCGATGCCGGGCGCTACTGCATTTACATTGATGCCTGATGCCACAACTTCTTTAGCGAGACCCCGGGTAAAAGTCATGATGGCTGCTTTGGAAGCGCCATAATGTATGCACCTGGGCGAACCCGTAAAGCCGGCCCCGGAGACGATATTAATGATCTTACCGTATTTGTTTTTCAACATATAAGGCAATACTGCCTTGGCGCAATTAAATGTGCCGTAAATATTAAGGTTAAAGACTATTTCCCAGTTTTTCTCCGGCGTATCTACAAACAGTGCGGGAGTCGTTGATCTTCCGGCGTTGTTTACCAGGATATCAATCCTGCCGAATTGTTTTATCGCCGTTTCCACCATGGATTTAACTTCTTTAACGCTGGTAATATCGGCTTTAACCGCTAATGCTTGCCGGCCTATTGCTTTAACAGCCGCCGCAGTTTTTTCCACACCTTCTTTATCAATATCATTGACGATAACATCACAACCGGCACCGGCTAAAGCCAGCGCAATGCCTTTGCCAAAGCCTATCTGGCTGCCGGCACCTGTAACCAGAGCTATTTTGCCATCGAGCTTTAAATCCATCTGCTGGCCTCCTTAAAGCATCTCTTGATTTACTTTAACAAATATCTAGTCTTTTGCGGTAATATAGCCTTTGGAATCCGCGGCCCCGGCGGGGTCGAAGGATTTCTTTATTTTTCTTAACCAGAGGTGATAATTTGATGCCGCAGGGCCAAAGTAATCATGGTCGGCGTCACCGGCGGCGCCGTGCGGCACCGCGTAGTGCTCATGTACCGTTATCTCGTGTGATTTTTCCACGACCTCACCAACCGCTTTGTGAGAATCAGGTTTGGGGAAATAACGTATCAATAGTTCGCCATGCCCGGCATGACCTTGCTCGACCGACCATCCCATTACATCGGCTTTATCATCATAAAACAGCCCTTTGCCAGCCAGTTCGGATTTAAAGCTGCCTACCTTGCGGATGTAATCGAACATGCAGTCCAGCCCTTCATTGCCTCCCTGCGCACCTCCGAAGGCACCGGTAGCGCGGAATGTTTCCCTTATGGATGCCGTGATCCTGATACACCGCCAGAGCGTGCCTCCACCAATTTTAGGGTCTTCTACGAGCTTTGTAGATTTCCCGCCGGTCTCTTTTATAATCAGATCCAAGACTTTTTTCTTATGCGCAAAATCCTCGGCATAATTGCCGACGATTATTACCAGAAAACCCGGCCCCTGGACTTCTTCTCTTAACTTATTCAGAATCATGATATCTTCTTCATTACAAGTGGCGATATTGGATGCCAACATCGCGATGTCAAAGACCATCAGTTCAAAAGATACTTCACTTTCACCTATTTTACGCTGTGCTTCGAACATTTTTTCAAATGACGGAAAGGAATAAAATTTTATCATGAAGTTGTCCGGTATTCTTTGCGGAGAATAATTCGGGGATACGCCTTCCACCGGAAAAACTACCGGACCTGGCCAGTGATACAGTTTCATCGCCGCTTTGGTAAAGACGCCCAACCCGCCTAATGTAGTGGCCGGCCCGCGTATAACGCCTCTTAAAGAAGGCCCGGGACCGTCACCGCAGAACCATTCATTCACGGAACCAAGCGAGCCTAATCTGACGATCTCGCCTTCCGGGGTTACCCATTCCGCCGCGAGGAGATTACGCTCGGCATAGCTGGTAGTTTGTCCCATGTGCCCGCCGCCGACATGTCCGACTACCGGATGCGCGGAACAGTTGGAGCCAGCGCCGATAACGTTGGAAAGCATACCGTGTTTCATCACCTCGGCCTGTAACTCTGCGCCGATGACATATGGCTCAACGACAGTATACATTTGCTTCTCGTTGATTTCCAGGATGCGGTTCATTCTCCGCAGGTCCAGCTGGACGGAACCCGGTCCGATGGGGTCACTGAAAAATCCCCAGCCGGTACTGGAAGCTTTAAATTTAACATTAAACCGGTTGCATGTTTTCACCAGTTTCTGGATTTCTTCCGTGCTTTGCGGCATGATGATTGCTTCATACCGTGTCACGAATGTATCCGGACCTGCCGCCATCCCTGACCGCCGCGCATAAGAATCTAGTATTACCGGGTCATCAGAGATATATTCTTTACCGACGATAGATTCCAAAGCCTGGTAAGCTTCTTTATTCAATGGCATCTTTATTACTCCTGTTTTAGGCAGCTTTCTCTAAAATTTCTACGATGTCATATACTTTAAAGCCGTTTTTATTCCCCTTTAAAGCGTCCTTAAAGCTTTGCTGACAGCCGGGGCAGGCCGTAATCACCGCACTCGCGCCGGTAGCTACCGCCTCTTCCATCCTTTGGGCTGCCGTCCATGAGTTAAAATCCTGATTTTGCTCTCTAACGCCGCCGCCAGCGCCACAACACCATGCATATTCCTTAATCCTGTCCATTTCCAGTAGTTTCAGACCTGGTATGTTGTTTAACAAATTCCTCGGGGGTTCGTAAATGCCGTAAGTTCCGCGCATGAATTCCCGCGAGGGTTCAAAGATGCGGATATTTCCCGGCACCTGCTTGCCCTGCCATGGTATATAAGACTCCCCAAGTCTGCCGAGGTAACATGGGTCATGATAAGTTACCTCCAGGTTGACGGGTTGCGTCAACTTTAATTTTCCCTGTTGGATAAGACGACTGAAATATTCCGTCGTATGCAATACTTCAATATTCAGGTCAAAACCAAACTTCCTGTACAGTACTTTAAAAGTGTGGTAGCATTCAGCACAGCCGGTAACCAGCGTTGTGGCCCCGGTCTTTTTGAATTGTGCCACATTATAAGCGGCCTGTTTGATGAAGTCGTCTTTATAGCCCATCTGGTAAGCCCGCCCACCGCAGCAGCGCTCTTGTTCGCCCATCACACCGACTTCCTTACCCGTTTTTTGCATCAGGTCTACCGCGGCGGCAGCAACTCCCCACATATTTTTATTTAACGATGTGCGACATCCGGCGTAATATAGCACTTCTACTTTTTTATCGGTAAAAACTCTTACTTTCCGCCCTTCCAGCCACTTGCTTCTATCAAGATTGGCAGCGGATACCATGTTGCCAGATTTCCGGAGGTTTTCAATCACTTTATCCAATGCCGATAGCGTGCGGCCGTTTTCAACACAGCTTATTCGTAGTTCATTAAGAGGTGCTAGCACTTCCATATCCATGGCGTATTTACAAGAAATATCACAGGCACCACACATTTGACAGTTATAGACTACTTCCAACAGCTTGTCCGAATACTCAACGCGTTTATCCAATAATGCTGCCGCCACAGCCAGCCTGCCGGCAGCAGAATATGTGTGGAAATTATACCTGGCGATGCTGGGGCAAACATACGAATTTTTCCCTTTTACTTTTTCTAAAGGTATAAATTTGCATGCCGAACATCGGCAACACATTTCAAGATCAACTCTAAAATCGGCCAAGCTCATTAAAATTCCTCCTGCGATTTTGCTGCCCAATAAGGCTCCTGATAACTAGAAGCATAATTTACCGGGATTCATGATTTCATTGGGATCAAACATATTCTTTACTTTTTTCAAGGCTGTAATCGTGGCGGCGTCTTTGTTGAGAATATCCCGTGCATTTTCACCATAAGGCCGGGAGAAAAAAGCTCCGGCGGCTATCAGACGATCAATAACAGTGTCTAATAACGCTTTGACTTTCTCCTTATCGCTTGTATTCTCCGGGTCATAGGACAGGTTGAATTCACAATGGCAATTGACCCCCTGGACTATCGGTTGCAGGTAAACTCCAAGTTTTGAAACCGGGTAGCCCACTTTTTCTGCGGCATTATGCATCGTACCAACAATATTATCGAGGTGGTAATAGTTGCAGAGAAAAAAGATGTCCTGGCAGCCGCCATGTTGAGATATCTTCCAGCAAGGTTCGTCATCAGGGTTTTGCACTTTTTGTAATAACTTAGCTGCGGCGACCCCGCCGATTATTCTTTCCGCGCATAAGCCATCATGATGGGCGAGGTCATCCATTTTGGCTATCTGGTGTTTCACCCTATCTTCCGGTAAATAGTCATAGCCGGCGATATTAAAGAAAAGCACCCAGGGAGGCAATGTCTCTTTGATAGACCGGAAATCATCCTGATTTTTGGCCATAATAGCCGCCAGGTTGACATTATTCAACACAAAAC
>DAOUGB010000079.1:0-35527 GCA_034429595.1 Dehalococcoidales bacterium | reverse complement strand
AATGTACTGATGGTAGACGAACACGCCGTAGTGCGCAGCGGCCTGGGAGCGGTGCTGATGACCACCGAGGAACTGAACCTCGTGGGGGAAGCCGCCAACGGCAAGGAAGCCGTGGATATGTGTAAAAAGCTGAAGCCGGATGTGGTGCTGATGGACCTGATGATGCCGGTGATGGACGGGGTGACGGCAACGGGGATTATTCACGAAGCCCAGCCGGATATCAAGATAATCGCTTTAACCAGCTTCGGGGAAAGGGAGCTGGTGGAGGGGGTACTGAAAGCGGGCGCGTGCGGCTACCTTTTAAAGACCGTTTCCGCGGGGGAGCTCATCACGGCGATAAAGGGGGCGATGGAGGGGAAGACCAGCCTTTCGCCGGAGGCGGCGCAGGCGCTGGTGCAGGGGCTCAAGCAGCCCCACCCGGAAAGCCCCGCCCTGACGGACCGGGAGCAGGAAATCCTGGCATTGATGGTGGACGGCCTGCCCAACCACCAGATAGCGGAAAAGCTGGTGGTCAGCCAATCCACAGTGAAGTTCCACGTGAGCAACCTCCTGTCCAAGCTGGAGGTCTCCACCCGTACGGAGGCGGTGGCGCTGGCGCTGAAGCACAAGCTGGTGAAGTAATAACTCAAGTAGCAGAAGCGTGAAAGGGAAATCCTGTTGTGGGGGAAACTCTTAGATAAGTTCAGGGAAACTAATCGAGTGTAAGCAGGTTCAAGTATCAGTTTCAAGCGTTATGTTAAATCGAGGTTAATTTGACAGTTTTTATTTTTTAATTTTATGATTTTTTCCGCAAAATCCCTCTGTCTCTCCCTTTATAAAAGGGAGATATCCCCCCCAAGATAAAAACGGTTAAATATTGAGAAACCATGGATAAATCTGAAATTTTAAGGCAGATATTTAAAGAAGCAAGTTTAGAGATAGACGACCTGCTGCTGCTGGAATCATTCCAGATAGCCTACCTGCCCGGCTGGATACCGGAAAAAGAATTCGCGGGGGTGCTGGGGGCGAGGCCGGAGATTAAAAAGTTCCTGACCGCCAAATGCCCCTCTATTAATGACTTTATTACTTCCCTGCTTCAAAAATATCCGCAACCGGTTGCTCCTGATGAATTTTCCAGATGCTGTGATAAAATCGTCTGGACGATTGCCGATTTACTCGTTTATAACAAATGCCCCGAGGTTTACGACCGGCTGCCGTTTCACGGCTGGGACTTTGGCGAAGTTACTTCTATAACCAGCCTGAAAGACAAGATAGCAATCGACGGCGGTTCCGGAACGGGACGGGTTGCCCTGGAAGCCGCCGGGCAAGCGGCTCTGGTCTACGCCGTCGAGCCGGTAGCGCGGTTGAGGGAATTCATCCGTGCCAAAGCAAAGGAGAGAGCACTGACCAATATCTACGTGGTGGATGGATTTTTACACGCCCTCCCCTTCCCTGACCGGTTTGCCGACGTGATTATTACCTCACACGCCCTCGGCTGGCAATTAACCGCCGAATTGACCGAATTCGAGCGGGTGGTAAAGCGGCCCGGCGTCATTATTCACTGCCCGGGGACGATGGTGGGAGCGGAGGAAGCGCAGCATGAGACTTTGATAAGTCCGCCGTGGTCTTATGATTTTTTATATGTTCAAGAGGCCGACGGGGCCAAAAGGAAATACTGGAAGACGCTCTAGAGCAGTTAGTTCCCCGATGTTCAGAGTATGGGCAGGTTTAAAAACCGCTTTTTGATTTGTGGTTTTGACTTTTAATTTTTGAGCTTTCATCCTACCTGTCCAAACGGCCAGGTAAAAACCCGCCGGACATACAGCTGCAACTCTCTCCCGCAGCACATTCAATCGCCGGCGCGGACACTTTATAGTTAATATATCTAGTTACATTCAGGAGAGAGAAGATAAATACCAAAAAGAGAACCTGGACAGAATCGCTGGCAAGGGCATGCGCCAGGCGGAAGCGGCGGCTTTGCCGTTGATGTTAAAATAATCCGAATCTCGAAAGGAGTGCCAGAATGAATACCCAGCGATTTGACTTTACCGGTTTCACCCGTGTCAGAATCGAGCGGTCACTCTCGGTAGATATTTTACAATCGGACGCCTACAGCGTAACCATCGGCGACGATTTCAGCCGCATCAGGATGGAGGTAATCGGGGATACTTTGTGTATCGAGCGGCGGGGTTTCGACTGGATGGCGCTCTTCCACGCGCAGCCGCACGTCGTCGTTACCATGCCGGCGCTCAACGCCATAACGATGGGCGGCGCCTGCCGCGGCAAAGTGATAGGCTTCCAGGCCAACAATGATCTGGCAATAAAGCTAACCGGCGCCTGCCAGCTGGAACTGAACGCGGTCTCCGCAGGGAACCTTAAAGCAGAAATCCTCGGAGCCAGTAATCTATCCGGCGATATCAATTACAGCGGGAACGCAGATTTTTCTATTATCGGCGCCAGCCGGGCGGTGCTCCAGGGGACAGGCAATACGGGGAAAATCGAGCTGGGCGGCGCCAGCCAGGCCAAGTTTGCCAACCTGGCGCTGCGCCGGGTGGAACTAAATTGCGCAGGCGCGAGCAGCGCGCAAATTAAAGTCAGCGATAACCTAGATGTGTCCCTGGTGGGCGCGTCACGACTGGAATACAGCGGCAATCCGGCCATCGGTAAAATACAGGTTGCCGGCGCATCCGCCATCAATCACCGGTAGTGCCGCAACTTGCCATACCTGGCCAACCGGCCAGTAAAAAATCCCATCATTGTTACAGCCCGCTTGCTAGCCGTCAGCCGGTATACGCCGGCAAGCAATTACTCTATATTGGTATTGAAGCCAAACAATAGAGCCCGTACAATGGAGTATAAAATGAAAACGATGAACCAAACCGAGAACAGGAACTACACGGGACTCCTCAATAAATCCCTTAAAGTATTTTTCAGCACCGCCTGGCACATTACGCTGCAGCGCCCTTCACAGGCGTATTTCTTCTTTAAAACCGTACAGTGGCAGAGAAAAGCCGCCAAGGCAAGGGAGTCAATGGCGCGGGAGGGGGTCAACGTTCCCCCGATTATCATCTACAGCATTACCGAACGGTGCAACCTCCATTGTAAAGGGTGCTACGCGCAATCACTGCACAACCTGACCGCGCCGGAAATGAGCACCGAAAAGATGCGGGCGACCATCCAGGAAGCCAAAGACCTGGGGGTTTCCTTCATGGTGCTGGCGGGCGGCGAGCCGCTGGTGCGCCGGGAAATCCTCAATATCATCGGGGAATTCAAAGAAATGATATTCTTCGTTTTTACCAACGGCACGCTGATTAACGACGTGCTGGCCGACCGCATGAAGCGGCTGCGCAACCTGGTGCCGATAATCAGCCTGGAAGGCAACCGCGCCGAGACCGACCTACGGCGGGGCAGCGGGGTTTTCCAGAACCTGACCAAAGTAATCAGCAGGCTGAAGAAGCGCGGGGTATTCTTCGGGACATCCATCACGCTGACGAGCAAGAATTTCAACACCGTGACGGACGGCCAGCTGGTGCGCGACCTGAACGACTCCGGCTGCCAGCTTTATTTTTTCATGGAATATACGCCGATAGACAGCACCACGGCGGATTGGGAAGTGACCGAAGAGCAGCGAAAAATCATGGCAGAGAGAGTGGCGTCTTTCCGGAAGAAATTTTCCGCCCTCTTTATCAACCTGCCGGATGATGAAAAAGACTTCGGGGGGTGTTTATCATCGGGGAGGGGCTTCGTCCACATCAGCGCGCAGGGAGATATCGAGCCCTGCCCGTTCGCCCCGTACTCGGACACGAATTTGAGAGAAGCCCCGCTAAAAGAAGCCCTGCAGTCCAAATTCCTGGCAGCCGTGCGGGAAAACGCCGACCAGCTCCACGAAGGCAGCGGCGGCTGCGCCCTGTGGCGGGAACGCGAATGGCTGCAGGCGCAACTCGCCAGCAGGAAAGACCAGAAAACACTGGCGGCCGAAGCCGTCCTGGAAGGCGTGAAATAGCACCGCTATTTTTTACTGATTTCGTCTTTGACGACGTTTTCTACCACAATCCAGAATCCGCCGCCGCCCGGTGTTAAATCGCAGAACTTATCCCCGTCATCACGGATGGGCTTGCCTTCCGGGGACTGCACCCAGGCCATGGCTTTCCGCATCGCCGCCGCATCGTCATACCACATTTCCACGATGCCGTCCGCTTCCCGCTGCCGCTCATCCGGGACGATGATTTCATTCTGGACGTATTTTCTTAACCCCGGCCAGACCTTTTTTACCAGGGGCGCATGAACTTCTTGCCAGTATTTAATAAACTCTTCATGGGTCATGCCCTTTTTCCTGCGGGCCACCGCGATTGTTTTTATCATGATGATGCCCCTTTCTTTTTAAGAAAGATTAACACGTTGTTTTCACCGGAGTAAAGCCGGTTCTTTTACCGGACAGAACGCAATATTCCATAGATAAACGCCGTTCTTTAATTTTCTTGACACCCCGATAAAAACCGGATTATCATCAATAAAATGTCCCGTGCAAAAAGCGCCTTTTTACGTCCCGCCGCACGGAACTTTTCCCGGCCTTTTGCCTCATATAAATTCAGGCGTTATTACTAAAAAGGAGAGACTTATGCCAATAGAAAACATCAAGCACGGCAAGTACATCGTAGAACTAAAGCCCGGCTATTCAATTTACAAGCAGATTACCGCGCCGCAGGTAGGCGCCTTCGGGACGAAAGACCTGAACGGCGCCAAGTTCTGCCTGGGCTGGTCTTATCTGACCGAGCCTTTCCTGATGGTGGCGGAAGCCCACAAACACGACTTCGACCAGTACATCTTCTTACTCGGCGGCGACCCGAGCAAGGTCAACGAGTTCGATGCGGAGATAGAACTCGGCCTGGATAACAAGATGAACACCATTAACTACGCCGCCTGCATCCATATCCCGGCGGGAACAATGCACGGGCCGCTGAATGTCAAAAAAGTCAACAAGCCCTGCATGTTCATCGACATCGTCATGAACGAGGGGCCATCGGTGAGGCCGGTACCGGCCGGTGAGGAGAAAAAGGGCAAGAAGTAATATCGGTATAAACGATAGGAGAAAAAATGGCTAAATACCTACTTTTTGCATTCAGCGACTGCAAAGACCCGAAGCGGGAAAAAGAGTTCAACGACTGGTACGACAATATGCACATGCCGGACATGCTGAAAACCCCCGGTCTGATCAAAGCCACGCGCTGGGTGAGCGCCGATAACAAGGCAAACGAAGTGCGCAAATACCTGGCGCTTTACGAACTCGAGACCGACGACCTGGAAGAGTTCAACAAGAAAATGCGCGAGCAGGGCATGTGGACATTTAAAGCCGGACGTTTCAGCGAACTCCCGGTCTTCGACCCGGACAATGTGCCGCGGATATACAAACAGATAACGAAGGAAAAGAAAGGCACACCCTGGACCAGCGCCAAAAAGACGAAGCAAGCCGCGGCGAGGAAAGCTACGGCAGCTAAAAAAACCACGAAAGCGGCAAAAGCCAGGAAAACGGCAAAGAAAAAGCTGCTTAAGCATTAATTAAGAAATATCAGCGTAACTAGAGATTGCCGCGTCGTCCTTCCGATTTTACGGAGTCACCATCACCCTGTCTCCCTCTCCCGTCAAGGGGGCTTTGTATCAAAAGTGGCTATAGCAATGTCATGCTGACCCTGATGCAAATCGGGGGAAGAATCCGTAACCACCTTTTCCGGTACGGATTCTTCAGCGCTTCGCTCTTCAGCATGACTTTTGCTACAAGGCTCATCGAGGGAGAGGGTAATATAGTAGAAATATGGTAAGGGAAAGATTACCCCTCACCTTTTCATACCTCTCCCCCAAGGGGAGAGATAAAGCGGTATAAGGGAGTAAAGGTAGTTTTATAGGGGAGCTATTTTAGCGGCTTTTTGAGGGTAAAGCGATGACCGCGCTGCCGGGGGCCGTGACCAGCCCCGCCTGGTTTTCCACCCAGATTGCGCAGTCGACAAGGCATTCGCCGTTTTCAATGCGCTTGCCGGTCACTTTGCCTTTGACGAAATTGCTATCCCCCATGATGCTGGGGTGGCGCACCTGGCAGGAGAACTTCTTTAACGTGCCCTCATCGCCCATCCAGTCGGTAGCGAACTGGCCCACCCAACAGACCCGCTGGGGGCCGTAATCAGAAGCGTTTTCCAGTCCGGAGCGTTTCTGCATCTCTTCACGGGAAAAGCCGGTTTCAATCACTTCCCGCTTGCGCTCGATGCGCCGCAGCACGCCGGACACAAAAAGCCCGAAGCGGATAATTTCCATCATGGTGAGCAGGCCTTTTTCCAGCACGGGCGTCATCTCCTCCCCTACCTCAACATCTTCCCAATAGCGCGGGAGGCTGCCGCGCCGGGCGCGCTCGAAGGCCAGCAGGTCAGGCGATTTCACCTCGACATCCGATTTGGATTCCCTATCGATATGGACGACATGCTTTTTGGGCGAAACGAAGCGGCAGATGGTGGTACGCAGCGTGCCGATAAGCTCTTTTTGCTGGTTATAATAAGATACTTCACCATCGCAGAAAAGCATGGAGCCGAGGGAACGGCTCTGCTTGCGCTCAATGCCGGTGCTTTTGCCTTTTACCGTAAAGACGTCACCAAGGTAAATGGGGCGGAAGAACTCCAGCGCCGCGCCGGCGTAAAGCACGGAAAGGTTCACCGGCATGGGGAGGCCGGGCGGGCCTAAAGCCGGGCCGCTGCCGTGGTTAACATTATAGATAAAGGTGGGCGGGGCGGTAATGCCCTTAAAGCGGCTCTTTTTGGCGTACTCTTCGTTAATCCAGAGGGGGTTGGCGTCCCCGACGGCGTCCGCGAAGTTTTTAATGTTATCCCGCGTGGCTTCCACGACGAATCTATCAGGGATATCATATTCTTTGCCGATGCCGGCTTGAAAAGCCCGTTCAAATTCATCTAAAGTGATGGGTGTAGCGTTCATTGGTATCCGACAAAATCCCTCTCTAACTCTCCCTTTACTAAAGGGAGAGAATGATATTACTTGCTTATTGGTTTGAACTTGGGCAGGGAGACTTCTTCATTTATATCTTCAAAAACTACTTCCACCGGCATGCCGGCGTAGATGTCTTCATTAGCGCAGCCGACGATGCTGGTCATCAATAAGGGGCCTTCCGCCAGTTTGACGTAGGCGACGTTATAGGGGATATCTTTCTGCCAGGCGGGGTGAAAAGCCTGCCGGTAAACACAGAAAGTATAGACCTCCGCTCTGCCGCTGACTTTTTCCCAAGACATTTGCGGATTATCGCACTTGATGCAGGCAACCGGCTGGGCATAGTGCATGCCGCAGTTAGCGCATTGGTAAGCCACCAGCTCATGGCGGCGGGCGGCGTCCCAGAAAGGCTTATTCGATGCCGTTATGGCCGGCAGCTGTTTTTTTATCTCCGGCATACTATCTCCTTAAAATGGTGCAGGTGGCCGCGCTGCCGACATCCACCATGCCGCCCAGGCCAGTCACGAGGCAAATCTCCGCGTCTTTGACCTGGGTAGCGCCGCCTTCGCCGCGCATCTGGCGGATGCCCTCGACAAGCTGGGTAAAGCCCATCAGATACCCCCAGGAAAGCGCGTTGCCGGAGGTATTGCAGGGGAAGCTGCCGCTAAGCTTGATGTTACCTTCCGCCACGAAGTCCCCCGCCTCCCCTTGGCCACAGATGCCGTAGGACTCCAGCTGGGAAAGCAGGAAGATGGTGAAAGCATCATAAAGCTGCGCGACATCGATATCTTTAAGCGTAATGCCGGCGGTTTTGAAAGCCTGCGATTTAGCCCGTTCCGCCAAGAAGCCATCGAAGTGATGAATGGCGCCCGGCGCCCTGGCGATTTCCCGCAGAGAATGGTCGATGCCGCAGCCCATTAAGTAGACCGGCTTTTTTTTACAGCTGCGCGCCCGCTCCGCCGACGTAATAATCAAAGCTACCGCGCCATCATTAACCAGGCAGAAATCCAGGAGGCAAAGCGGCTCGACAATCATGCGGGCGTTGAGGTAATCATCTATCGTGATAATTTTATCGTGCATGATAGCTTCGGGTCGCTTATTGGCGTTTTCCCGCAGGGTCATGGCGATGGCGCCAAGCTGCTCGCGTTTGAGTCCGTAAAGATGCATATAGCGCTGCGCCATGCAGGCGGCGGTAGCGCCCGGGCCGTACCAGCCGTAAGCCCCGGGGGTGGAGGCGGGGGGCATGGCCATGCCGCCGGTGCCTTGATGGCTGGCCGCGCTGGAGGCATAGACCAGGACAAAGGCTTTAGCCAGACCGGTTGCCATGGCGTTGACAGCCATCATAGTCATGATATTGGCGTAGGAACCAAGGCTGGCAACCTGCCAGACGACGGGCGCGGTAATACCGGTCATCTGCAGGGGGACGGTATCATTCAGACCGCCACCCATGCCCTGCTGAAAGATATAGCCGTCTATTTCCGAGGGCTTCATGCCGGCATCATCCAAAGCCATCCGGATGGCCTGCGCGGCCAACTCGTCCGGGGTGTATTCCGGCACTTTACCCAGTTTGGTGAGACCCAAACCGACAAAAGCGTATTTATCTTTGATGGTCATGGTTATGGATTTATCGACCCCTCTTCCTCTTATCCCTCTCCCCGCTGGCGGGGAGAGGGAAGAAATTACGGATTCTTCGCTGCGCTCAGAGTGACAGTAATGCTCATCTACTTCAAAATCCCTCTCTTATCTCCTTTTTCACCCTTACCTAACCTCTCCCGTCAAGAGAGAGGAATTTTTTAGAGTTATTACCTTTATAATTATCAACCATTCCGATGCAAATCGGAATCCAGTGAGATGGTATTAGCCTGTTTAGAAGTAGATGGCACTAACCCTGTCTACCTGGATACCGTCTTGCGACGGTATGGTCCTCTTATAATATTTTTTCCACACTCCTCGCCATGACAGCATAATAACTCTAGTCGAAGACTCCCTCTTTTTTCAGGCTATCATAGTCTTCAGCCGGCATGCCAAGGACGTCTTTACAGATATATTCCGTATGCTCACCGAGCTGCACGGGGCGGTGCAGTTCCGCTTTGGCATTGGAAAGCGTAAAGGCCGGAGGATGGAAAAATTTCTGTTTGCCGAGGTAGGGATGCTCCATCTCATGGAAAAAGTCGTACGCTTTCAGCTGGGGGTCGGACTCCGAATCCTGTGCGGTAGCGACCACGCCAGCGGCCACGCCGACATGCTGCATTATTCCCATAACCTCTTCCGCGGTATAGTTCTCCGTCCACTTATTAACCCGTTTATCCAGTTCTTCGCTGTTACCCACGCGCGCTTCGATGGTACTGAACTTCTCATCTTTCGTCCAGGCGGGATTCCCCAATACCTCACAAAAGCTTTTCCATTCCTTATCCGTGCGGACGGTAATGGCCACCCAGTGGTCCTCGCCGCGGCAGCGGTAGGCGCCGTGCGGGGCGGCGCAATCGCTCTTATTGCCCTTTAAAGCCAGCTCCCGCCGATTGGCCGAGTAATCCAGAATCAGCGGAGAAAGGAAATTGATGCCGGTTTCGATTTGAGACTGGTCGATACACTGCCCCTTGCCGGTGCGGCGCTGGTAATCAATAGCCGTAATCAACGCCAGCCCGCCGAACAGCGGCGATAAGTGGTCAGTATAGAACGACGATATAGGCACGGAAAGTCTATCCGGCCAGCCGGTAATGGTGTAAAAGCCCGTCAGGCTGGTGACCGTCTGCCCGTAGCCGGGCTGGCTGGCCATCGAGCCCGTATGACCATAGCCATTGGTGCGATGCATGATGAGGCGGGGGTTAATCTTTTTTAAATCCTCGTAGCCGAGGCCGCGCTTTTCCAGCGTGCCGACGGTAAAGCTCTCCACCAGGACATCCGCCCAGGCCGCCAGTTTTTTAAATATCTCCACCGCTTTAGGATTATTTAAATTAAGGCCCATGCCGTACTTTTTCACCGGATGGGTCACGGCGAACGCCGGACCGAACTCAAGGCGCTTTTTGGGGTCGTTGAAGTCCGCGGCATGTTTGCCCATAGCTTTGGGGTTGATGTTGCCGCCCTGCCGGGTCACGTCCGGACGGAGCGCGCTTTCGATACGCACGACCATCGCGCCGTAATATGCTAAAAAGTTAGCCTGGAAAGGGCCAACGCCGCCCCAGGTAAAATCCAGCACCTTTAAACCTTCAAACGGCCGTATTTCTGCCATGATATATCTCCGCAGGTAAAAAAATTAAACCTTCCCCAAAAATCTTTTTACTATCCGGCTCTACCCCTTTTACCGCAGCATAACAAGCTTTTAAGAAGGGCTAAGCGCCACTTCAAAAATCCCTCTCTCCCTCCGGTTCACTCCGTTCATACGGAGTCTCCGATTTTACAAAAGGAAGGGGATGATTGTACAAACCATGCACCCAAGTTTTAAGCTAATCTTTCCCTATAGCTTCTAGATTATCCGCCGCTCTTTAAGATGCACGAGGTCTTCAGCGGAAAGTTTTAGCTCCTTACCAAATATTTCATCGTTGTGCTCCCCGATGAGCGGGGCGCGGAAACGCACGCCGCAATCGCCGATGCCCGGTTTCACGAAGCCGCCCGGATAGGTAATTACCGTACCAAGTTCCGGATGCTCCACCTCCCGCCAGAATTCCCTTTCCTTGAACAGCGGAAATTCGAGGAGGTCTTTGGCGGTGAGGACGGGGGTCAACTGAATGCGGTATTGCATGGCGCCTTCATGCAGCTCCATCTTGGTATGCTTCTTAAAAAACGTTTCCATTGTCCGGCGTATCTGCCCGACCTCGGACATCGTATATTTGTTCCAGCTTTCCTTCGCCCAGTCCCAGGTGCCCAGCAGGCCGGGGTCAACGCCGGAGGCCTTTATCCAGGCAACCAGCGATTCGTTATGCTTGACGAAGTTGGGGCCTACCCAGAAGAAGAAGGCGATACTGCCGTCCTTGCATTCCCAGAGGAGAGGAATCTTGACCGTACCATCCTTACACATGATTCTCATACGGTCGCGGCCCTCGCGGGAGACGTTAATCTTCTGTAATGCCCAGGGGAGTTTGGTCTCGATGGATATAGCGAAACAAAGCCCCTGGTGAGTGGCAGCGTCCACCTGCTGGCCTTTACCGGTCAGGCCGCGGTGGCAGAGGGCGACCATCGTGCCGATGGCGCCGTTCATCGCGCCGATGAGATGGGCATGGGGATAGCTGGGCGCGAGGGGCGGACGGTCCGGCTCGCCGGTGATGTACATGTAGCCGGAAAGCGCCCAGACCGCCAGATCGCGGTCATTAAAGTTCCGGTAAGGGCCCTTCTGCCCGAAGCCGGATATTGAAGTAAGAATGATGCCGGGATTCACCCCGCTCAAGACGGCATAGCCCAGCCCGATTTTCTCCAGGTAGCCCGGCGCGAACGACTCGATAACGACATCCGCCGTCTTGACCAGCTTCTTAAAGATTTCCCGTCCGTCCGCGGTCTCGATATCCAGCGTGATACTGCGTTTATTGGCGTTAAAAGCAAACCAGTAAAGGCTCTTCTCCGCATCCGGAATATCATGATAAAACGGCGCCTTATTCCGGTCCGGCTCGCCACCCGGCTTCTCTATCTTAATGACATCCGCGCCAAAGTCGCCTAACGCCTTGCCGCAGAGAAAGCCCTTTTCATTTGTCAGGTCAAGGACCCGGTAGCCGCTAAGCATCGACCCTCCTCATCCGGGGGGAAGACTCAAGAATAAATATTAAATTAATTTAGTCAAAGTGGACGATATTGCGCAGCGCCTCACCCTTGGCCAGCGAGGCAACCGCATCGTTAATCTTGGCCAGCGGGTAATGCGCGGTAATCAGCTCATCCAGCTTGAGTTTGCCCGCCTGATAAAGCGAAACCAGGAAAGGAATATCGACGCTGGGGCGAATCGAGCCGCCGCCGCAACCCGTAAGGGTCTTTTCATTAAAGATGAATTCCATGGGGTTAAACTCGTGTAAATCGCCCTGCGCCAGGCCGACAAGCACCGTGGTGCCCTGGATGCCGGACATCGAGAAGCCAAGGCGTATGGATTCCATTCTCCCGACAGTGACGAATACGTAGTCCGCGCCCCGGCCGGAGGTCATATCCTGAACGGCTTTAACGGGGTCTTTAACATTTTTCAAATTGATGGTATGAGTCGCGCCGAATTTTTTGGCGAACTCCAGTTTGCTATCCAGCACGTCCACGGCAATGACCGGGTAAGCGCCGGAGAAAGCCGCGCCCTGCAGGGAGTTGAGGCCCACGCCGCCCGTCCCGATGACCACCGCGCTGCTCCCGGCTTTTACCTTAGCACGGTTGACGACCGCGCCCCAGCCGGAAGTAACACCGCAGGCCAGCAGGCAAGCTTTATCCAGCGGCATGTCTTTAGGGATTTTAGTGACGAGCGTCTGGGAGACGGTGGTATATTCGGCAAAGCCGCCGACCGGCCCGGCCATGAGGGTTAAGGGCTTACCTTCCTTGTTCTTATGCTTGGGCTTATCCAAAGAGCCCTTTTCCACGCAGAAATGCCGCATGCCGTTGACACAATAATAACAGTGGCCACAGCCGTCCGTTACGGTGCCGATGACCACGGTATCGCCTTTTTTCAGTCCGGTGACACCCTCGCCGACCTTATCGATATAGCCGGCGGTCTCATGTCCGGCCAGGCCCGGTAAAGGACACGGTATATCGCCGGAGAAAAAGTGAAGGTCGCTGTGGCATACGGCCGTGACCGAGACTTTTACCGTGACTTCGCCTTTTCCAGGGTCAGCTAAGGTTACACCGTCTTCAACAACCAGAGGTTTGCCAGCTTCATAAAGAATTGCAGCTTTCATCTTTTTTCCTTTTCCAATCAAATATATTTTCCCAGGAGCAACTAATCAAACATGATAACGTTGCGCAGGCCCTCGCCCTTTTCCGTGAGAGCCATGGCTTTATCGAGGTCTTTCAAAGGGAAGCGACCGGTGATAAGCTCGTCCAGCTTAAGCTTGCCGGACTTGTACAGCGCCACCAGGTTGGGGATATCAACCGCCAGATTGGTGGCGCCCATAAAGCCGCCGATAAGGTTCTTCTCCGAGGGTATCATTTCCAGCGGGGAGAATGAAATCTGGTCGCGGAAATTGGGGAGGCCAATCATCACGGTGGTACCGCGCTGGCCGGTGAAGGCCATGCCCTGTTTGATGGCGCCGACGCTGCCGACCGTGACAAAAACCCAGTCCGCGCCGCGGCCATGCGTTAAAGCCCTGATTTCATCCGCCGCTTTTTCATTTTTGGCATTGACCATGTGCGTGGCGCCGAAGTCCTTAGCCATTTTCATTTTGGATTCCAGAACATCCACGACGATAATGGGGTAAGCGCCGCAATAAGCCGCGCCCTGGATAGAGTTGATGCCGACGCCGCCGGCGCCCATGACCACAACGCTCTCAAAGGGCCGTACCTTAGCACGGCTGACCACGCCGCCGAAGCCGGTAATGACGCCGCAGGCCAGCAACGCCGCGCTATCCAGCGGCATATCTCCGGGCAGTTTTACCACCTGGGATTCATTGACGACCACATATTCCGCAAAGCCGCCGATGTTGCCTTTCAAATCAATAGCCTGCCCCTTCTTGTTTTTCACGCGGGGATTCCTGGGAGGGTCGAACCGGTGCTCGCAGAGGTGCGGCAGACCGGTGACGCAGTAATAGCATTTGCCGCAGTGCGCCAGCAACGAACATACTACAGGGTCGCCGGCTTTGACCGAGGTCACGCCCGCGCCGACTTTTTCCACATAACCGGCGGTCTCGTGCCCCCCGATAAAGGGAACGCCGCCCGGCATTTCCGCCTTCCAGTCATGGATATCACTGTGGCAGATAGCCGTTGCTTTGACTTTGATTTTTACTTCGCCCGGCCCGGGCTCGGCAAGGGCCACATCCTCCAGCACAACAGGTTTACTGAATTCATAGACGACGGCAGCTTTCATATTATCCTCCTAGAACATTATGTAATGTTATCGGCGGGGATTTACCTATGATTAAAGCAAAGCTTTCTCTAAAAGGCTATAACATTGTACCTGTATAAGTCAAACGGCGGTCAACCTCTAAAGGCACAGTTATGTTTCTGAAAACAAAGGGGTAACGAGACCCATGAGCGCCGATGAAATACCGGCTGTTGGGCCGGGACAAAGCAAGCGGAGTCCCGACCGCCGCATGGCGCCGGACTATTCACCCGCTGCCGTCTGCCCCCTGGTGATGATAATCTTGAAATTAAGGGCCTGCTCCGATTCATTGATATAATACGGCTTATCCAGCGAGTAGATAACGGCGCTGGAAAAACGGCCGGCGGCTTCCAGTTTATCCGCAAACTGCACTACCGAGGAGGCTGCAGAGCTGATTCCCGCCAGGGTAATTTGTTCAGAATTCACGAGCAATGTACTGAAGGTCAGCCCCGAAGGCATACTGGAAACTATCGACGAAATATCATCCACATAATCCTTAGAGCTGAACATTTCCAATTGCCCGGCCTCGATGTCCGCTATGCGGGAGACTATCTCATCGATATTGTCATTCAGCAACTGCGCCTTTTCGACTTCCGCTTTCTTTTGAACCAACTCCGTATTGGCGCGGCTTAAATCCGTCTGGAGCGCTGTGATAGTTTCCCGCAACTCCATTTGAGACAGGCAAGATACGGTCAACAGGCTAAGGCCCGCGACCACACCCAAGGGCACCAGTATTTTTTTAGCGCTCTTTTTAAAATCGGGCCCGGGGCGGTTTGCCCGGGCAATTTTATCCAGATTGATATAGCAGTACGGAACGGCATCTTTCCCGGCGCTTTTTTCCGGTTGAGTATTAATCAGGCCGGAGCCGGCATTAACGGCATTTTGATGGAGTGGCCACCCGGTAAGAGATTTAAGCGTTGCGGTTAAAAATTCCACCGGATAACCGATTTGCGGCTGAATGTAACTAAAAGCCTTTTCATCGTCCAGCAGTTCTCCGGTAATGAGTACTTTTACCGATTCCCTGACAGGTTTTGCCGGATGGTTGCTGTTATAAAAATCAATCATTTTGGCCAGTTTATCCGTAACCTGCTCCACCTGGTCCTGCAGAGACGCGCCCGATGCAAGCGCCGGAACCATATGCATGCCGCGGGGCACGCCATCCACAATCATGATGATATTGGAACAATCTTTTTCAAAATCAACGATAACGGCATCCCTGTACGGAGACAGCCTGGCCAGCGCCAGATGCGGCAAGTCCATCAGCCAGGGTTTGATACCGGCATCCGCCAACGTTTTTATCAGGCTATCCACGGGATGGCGGGTGATACCCGCCACCAGAACCTGCCATTCGTTGTTTTCCGCAGGGTATGCCTGCCAGGACAGGTACATTTCATCCGGAGAAATGGACATCTCTTGCCTGGCGGTCCGGAGGACAGCTTCATGAAAAGCCGCGGGTTCCAGCCGGGGCACGGTCAAGATGCGGTAGGAAAACGGCAGGCCATTAACGGTGCATACCACCCTGTCTCTGGGAAGCCCTCCGGATTTAAAAACGGCGGCTATCTGCCCGCTGACGGCTTCCGGCTGTAAAATAAGCCCGTTCCTGATGGTACCGGACGGCAGGGCCGCTACCTGTCTTACGGTGTTATTGCCGCGTACGGCAAGCGCTTTGACGGCATGCGCGCTGATATTCAACGTGGTAACGTTCATGATACAGAACCTTCTTCCGGCGCGGTTGAGCACGTATAGATACCGATTCTCATATTTACATTTACATATATTCTATTTTCCCCCGCCGATATTTCCTCGATGCTTGTTCTGGTGATAGTACATTCCGGTATCGTCAGGGTGGGATATTCGCCGCTCTGGAGACTGTTTAAAAACGCTTCCACCGCCTTCAGGCTGCCTTCAGCGGTGGCATTAATAATCAAGACGTTATATGATTGCCCAATATTCTGCGACATCCAGCCATTCGAGACCAGGGGCAGAATCTGCACTTTGCAGGCGCCGGCGACATCCAGAATATAATCGATAACCTCATTACGGTCTACCGTGCTCGGGAAGTCCAGCCGGGTAGCAGCCAGTTCCGCCTTAACTTCTTCCAGCCGGGCGGCTAGGTCATCCGCCGGTTCCGCTATCTGATCGATTTGCTGGCGGGTAGCACCAATCTTGCTATTTAATTCCGCAATTTGCGCCTCACCGGCGGTATTGGCCCTCCAAACATAAAAATTAGCCGCCGCCAAGACGACGAGCACAATCAAGCCAACGGCGTTCAGGGTTATCTTTCTTTGCCTGGTTTTTTTATTCTGTTCCATCAAATTTCCTCACCATCCGCTAAATAAGCGCGGGGCGCGCCGCTAAGCGATCAAATACCAGCATAGAATATTTTCCAGTCCGCCCATGATATCCACCGCTACTTTTAAAACACGGTCACCGGCGGTAACCGTGATACAGTAAGCGCGTATGGCGTTAATACTGATATCATCAACATAAAAGTAGTCATCTTCTTTACTCATGCCGGCTTGAAAGGCAATCCAGAATTCTTCCGTCAAATCATACCCCGATAAATCAATATCATAATAGTGATAGGTATTATCATCATCGGTGTTATCCCAGGTATAGACCGTATCCCAACTGGCGCCGTCGCTGCTGACCAGGCAATAGGCAAAATCGCCGCCTTCAAAGGCGTCAACTTTGGCCCAGAACTGGAGATGAGCGATGGACTCCGTGGACAGGTCAGCCGCTCTGGCGGCATAGCCATCGGTGCTCTGCAGCATAAGGTGATAATTCCCATCGTAAGGAGCGCCGGCGGCCGTAACGTTGGAGAACCCGGTATGCGTCCAATCACCAAGCCAGCCGGTACCGCCCGACCAGTCACCGCTTTCAAAGTCCTCTTCAGCCATGAGTTTGACATCGGTGGCCGGCCAGATAATATCAAGGTCGTCCACATAGAACATATCGCTGGTGCTGTTCATATTAGCTTTAAAAGAAATATAAAACGGGCCGGTCAAGCCATAGGGAGTTAAATTGATATCATAATAATGGTAGGTATTATCGCTATCGCTTTGCGTCCAGGTATAAACCGTCGTCCAATCGGCAGCGTTCTTGCTTACCTGGCAAATTACCGTGTTGGCAGGCTCAAAAGAGTTGACCTTGGCCCAGAAACGGAGGTGGGCGTTTACCTGCCGGGAAAGGTCTACCGGGCGGCTGACCACACCGGTGCTGCTCCTTAACCTTAAGTGATAAGTCCCCTCGTAAGGCGTGCCGAGAGTCGTAACATCGGCGTAGCCGGAATACGTCCAGTCAGTCAGCCAGCCGCCGCCGCCCGTAAAACCCCCGTTTTCAAAGTCATCCCAGGCAATCATCTCCCAGGCATTACTGATTTTAACGCTGGTGGTCAGGCCGTTGATTGTTTCGTCCAGGTTATAGGCAACATAGTCCCCGGTATCCGGGATGCTGCCGTCAATCCCGCCTTCAGTAAGGTTCCAGAGAGCGTGTTCCGCGCCGGCGTCACAGGCATACTGCGCTTCCAAAACATCCCCGTAATTCCGTGAACCGATAAGGCTGGCGCCGACAAAGCCCAGGAACGGCGGGATGACCAGCGCGCCGACGAGTACGGCGAGCATCACCAGGGGTAAAGCAAATCCTTTTTCACTGTGCATCTTCATGTTATGTTCCTGATGGACGCATCGCAACCTGATATGTCCGGCTTTCACTGATATCCCAGCGGCTTTCCGGTGCCGCGGTAATGTCCATATATATCATCCGGTCGCTCACCGTAAAATTCATGCTCGTGATGTTCTTGGCTATCGCCTGGCTTGCACCGCCGACCGTACGGTAAAGGGTTTCACCCGACATGCTGTAGCTTACGGTAGAATCATCCGGCATGGTCAGGCTAAGGCTTTCTCCGCCGGTAGCGGCTGCCGCGGACGCCGCATCCACGCCCACCCAGTGAATTGCATTCTGCAAATCGTGCAACGCCATCACCTGTTCATTGCTTTTTTCCGGCACGGTGGCTATTTGCTGGACGGACAGTCCGAGCACTACCGCTATAACGCCGACAATGACGATCGCCACCAGCGTCTCTATGAGTGTAAAGCCGCGCTCACCGTTCATCGATTCACCTTGTAGTCCTGAATAGTAAGAACCGTATTGCCATTCCTGGTAATGGTGGCCGTTACTTTCTGAATCTCGGTATTGGTCTCCGGCACCGCCGCCACGCTGACGGTGATGCCGTAACCATCGGGCGCCGCCACCGCAGGATACGTCGTAGCGTCCGGGTCATACGGGTACTCTTTGATATATTCCATCTGGGTGCGCGCCAGCCCCTGGGCAGTTACCTGCTCATCATTTTGCTGCACCGCCATAGCGCCGTCGGACATGCCTAAGACCATCATCAGCACGCCGCCCCCCAGTATCAGGACCGCTACCGCCGCCTCGACCAGAGTGACCCCCCGCTCGGAGCCGATATTGATTTTAGCCTTCAGCCATTGACAAATATTCATCTTCATCAAAACACGTTTTTTATTGTAACGGCAACGTCTGGTATATCGAATATAGCGGCTGGAGTATGGCCACCCCGACAAAACCAATCAGTACACCAACGATGATTATCGAGGCCGGCTCAATCATGCCCATGAGCTTACGCACTTTCAGGTCCAGCCTTTTTTCATAATAGTCCGCCATGGTGGTAAAGGATGACTGCAGCGTGCCGGTCTTCTCCCCGATAGCTACAACATCAACAAGCAGCCGGGGGAACAGGCTATACCGAGCCATCTGGCGGGAAAGACCTTTACCCTTGATAATATCCTGCCGGATTTCCGTTAAAGTCTGTTTAATGACACTGTTATCGATAATCCCGATGACGGCATTTAACGATTGCGGCAGCGTCATGCCGGCTTCAACCAGCATGGAACTGGTGCGGCAAAAACGGCAGAGATTACGCATAATAACGATATTTTCCAGGACAGGTATTTTTAGCGATATTCTGTCCAAGTAGCGTTTGATAGCGGGGATTTTCCAGAGAGAAATGATAATGAATACCAGCGCCACCAGCCCGGCGACCAGATGGAACTTATAATCCATGAAGAAATCAGCCGAGGCTATGAGTATCCGGGTGGCGGCTGGTAACGTTACATGCAGTGAGTTGAAGAACTTTACCAGCGCGGGCATAGCTATGCTGGCGATTAGTATAATGACAACAAATGCCATAAGCCCCAAAAAAGCGGGGTAGGTAAGCATGCGTTTGATATTGCCGGTCAGGCTCAACTCTTTTTCCATATAGCCGGCCACGAGCCTCAAGCCGCGCGGTAAATCACCGGACTTTTCACTGACACTGATTACCTGGCAGTACTGGCTGGAAACAAGCTTGGGATATTGCGCCAGCGCCTGGGAAAAAGGGATGCCGCTGGAAACCTGCTGCCCCAGTTTATTGATTACGGTCTTGAAAGACACCCGTTTGGTCTGCTCCGAAAGAATCCACAGCGCCTGCACAAAGGGCACACGGGCATCAATTAGCGTGGCGAGCTGGCTGAAGAAATCAATGATATCCGATTTTTGAACGCTGAACAGCCGGGGGAAAAGCCTTTCCAGAGAGAAAGGCTGTGATGTTGCCTTTAAGGTCAGGATATGGTTATAGCCCGCTTCGTGCAGACGCTCCTCCGCGAGATACTCGCTCGGAGCATCGATAACGCCTTCGATGATTTGTTTATCGAGAGTATATGCTTTGTACTGGTACATGTTATTTCCATATGAAGTAGCATCCCGGTCCTAACCAAGCGTGAAGACGCTGCCCATTACCTCTTCAAAGGTAGTAATCCCTTCCTTCACTTTTTGCAGACCGTCATGTTTCATGGAGTAGATTCCTTCATTATTAGCCTGTTCCCTTAATTCACCCAGGCTGCTGTGGCTGATGAGCTTTTTCTGGATGCCTTCCGTAACCACCAGCAATTCAAAGACGCCGATTCTGCCGCGGTAACCGGTATTGGCGCAGAGCTGACAGCCGGTACCTTTATAGACCATCGGCAGTTCCTGCCCCATCTCGCGCAGGAAAATGCCGTTGGCCAATGCCGGCGCAGCGACGGCGGTGCGGCAGTTGGTGCAGATACGGCGCACCATACGCTGGGATATGAGCCCAATCAGCGTGGAGGCAACCAGCGCCGGCTCCACTCCCAGATCAATGAGGCGGGACATCATGCTGACGGTATCATTGGCGTGAATGGAGGAAAAAACGAGGTGGCCGGTCAGAGCCGCCTGGACGGCGGTAACGGCCGTTTCTTTATCGCGGATTTCCCCGACGAGAATGACATCCGGGTCCTGCCGCAGCATCGCTCTAAGGCCGCTGGCAAAAGTAACGCCCACTTTGGTATCCACCTGGCTCTGGCTGATACCCTCGAACTGGTATTCCACCGGGTCTTCAATCGTCATAATGTTATGCTTGTTCCGGTCGATTTCATTGATAGAGGTATAAAGCGTGGTGGTCTTACCGGAGCCGGTAGGCCCGCCCACCAGAATCATCCCGAAGGGATACTTTAAGAGTTTTACGTATTTTTGCAGGGTTTCCGGCAAAAACCCCAGTTCCGGCAGGGTAAATATAGACATCGATTTATCCAGCAGACGCAGGGTAATCCTTTCGCCGTAAATCGTATCGGTGGTGGCAACACGGATATCGATATCTTTCTCTCCGATTTTAAAAGAGAACTGGCCGTCCTGCGGCTGCTTGGAACGGGTCACGTCCATTTCCGCCAGTATTTTTATCCGGGATGTCAGCTCGGCATGGGCGCGCATCGGCAGGGAGTTCATCTCATGCAAAATCCCGTCAATGCGGTAGCGCACGCGCAGACGGTTTTCCTGCGGCTCCAGGTGAATATCCGAGGCGCGGTCTCTCACCGCTTGCTGGATAAGGAGGTCGAGACTTTCCGTAATGGGTGTTTCCGTGGCAAAGTCCGGCGTTTTCTCCGGCTCGCCGAAGGAAGACGGGAGGAACTCCCGGACTTTTTCCTGGATTTCTTCATTGGAGCGGTAATAAATATCGATGGCGCGCCGGATATCCACGGCATTGGCGAACGCCACCTGGATTTTCATATTGGTACGGGTAAAAATATCGCTGATGGTAATATAATCGTCCGGGTCCGCCATGACCACGACCAGAGAATCCCCCACGATATGCAGTGGAATGAGGATATGCTTTCTCGCCATGTCCTCCGGTATCAGCGCCAGGGCTTCCGGCTGCACGGTATGCGTCTTAAGGTCGATGAGGGGCACATTCCACATGATACTCAAGAACGTAGCCAGTTCTTCGACCTTGATAAACCCCTTGCTGACCAGGATTTCGCTAAGCTTGCCGCCGTGGTCGGCCTGCGTTTTCTGGGCATCGGCCAGCTGCTCGGCGGTAATTATCTGCATCTGTACGAGCGATTCGCCGAGGGAGGCTTTTGGTTTAGTCTGATTTACCATCAACGTTTTCTCTCCAAAGACGGGATAATATTCTCGATCTGCGGTGAGGTTTTCTGGTTAAAATCAAAGCCGGTGATAAACCGGGCGATGCGCATGATTTCCTGGGAAAACTTATGATTGGGGTTGGACTGCACCACCGGCTGGCTATCCAGGTAAAACAGCTGTGACATCTTGGCGTCAAAAGAAATCACTTCCGCCAGGGTAATCCCCAGGTTCGTTTCCATATACGGCTTAACGCCGCTTAATGTCAGGTCCGGGAACTCCCCTTCCGGGTCGACCAGTACCGCCGCCGCTTCGTCCAGCTTCATGCCGAGGAAGCGGAACAGCGTGACGGTGTTCTGGATTTCCGTTAGCCGGGACAGGCGATAATCGCTGATAATCACCTTGAGGTCGCTGTATTTTAAAATAGAGGCGGTGGCCGGGGCAGGGGTCAAAGGCAAGTCCAGCAAAACGTAATCATTATTTTTGCACAGCTGTTTCATTTCGGAGATACTCCGGGAAGACACTTCCTCATCAGTACCGCCAGCTTCATCATAATGGAGGACCTTGATGCCGGAAGGCAAGACCTCGAAGCCGGACTCTTCCGCCGCATCCGGTGATAATTGCGCCTCCAGGACAACCCTGTCAGACGCTTTTAGCGTATCTTTATCATGGCTGTTATGGCCTTTTTTAATACCGGTAATATCCGCCAGCGCAACGCGTTTCCCCTGTTCCGATAGCGCCGCGGCGATGTTGACCAGCACCATCGTTATGCCGGGGATGCCGCTGGTATTCACGAAGGAAATTATCTTGGTCTGGCCGGATGGTTTTTTGGAGAGCAGCCTTTCCACGCGGCTGATGATTTCCGTGGGGGAGGCCGGCTTGGGTAAATAATCATCAGCACCGGCACGGAAACCGGTGTTGATATCTTCTTTTTGATTCTTGGCCGAGACGATGAGGATAGGTATTTTGGCCGTCTGGGAGCCGGAATGCAGGCGCTTGCAGACCTCAAAGCCATCGATGCCGGGCAGCATGATATCCAGTATTATCAGGTCAGGTTCTTCCTTCTGGGCGGTAATGATACCCTCCAGCCCGTTATAGGTCGTCAGGACCTGATAACCCCGCTGTTTAAGCGCGTATTCAATCAACCGCATCGCGGTCTGGTCGTCTTCAATTATCAGTATTTTTCCGGCCATGACACTCTCAACAAGCAATGATTAAGTTTAGTCGGCCACGGGTAAAGGTAAGGTAAAACTAAAGGTACTCCCCTGTCCTTCAATACTTTCCGCCCAGATGCGGCCGCCGTGCGCCTCGATAATCTGGCGGCAGACAAAAAGCCCCAGACCCATCCCCGGAACATCGGCATGGTTTTTACAGCGGTAATAGCGGTCGAATATTCTGGGGAGTTCCGCCTCCGGAATGCCGCAGCCGCGGTCGATAACCTGCACGAGCAGTTCGTTATCACGGACATCGGCTTTAACGAGGATATTGCTTTTCTCCGGGCTGTATTTGATGGCGTTGGTCAGCAGGTTGACAATGACCTGCTTGATGCGCAGAGTATCCGCTTCAATCTGCGGCAGCGACGGGGGAATGCTGCGATGTATCAGATTTTTTTTTTGCTCGGCGATGCCTTTGACGCCATCGATAGCTTCAGAAATCAATTGCGCCGCCGATAATGATTCTTTATCCACAGAAAACAGCCCGAAATTATTATGCAGGATGCCGGATAAGTCCTCAATCTGGCGATTAAGGCTTTCACTTTGCTGAACCATCAGCGAAAGGAATTCTTTGCGGGTGGCGGGGTCAGCCACATCCTGTTCCAGCATCAGCTTGGCAAAGCCGCTGATGGAATGGAGCGGCGTGCGTATTTCATGTAATACGGTAGCGATGCGGTGAGAATCAATCTTAACAGAATGGGCATTATTCTCTTCAGCATTGCCGGCCAGCGCCCTGCTTCTGTCAGGCATTTCCGCGCCGTTGCCGGCCGCTTCAAGCTCCTGCCTGACTTTAGTGATTTCGCCACGCGTCAGGCTGATAAGGTCTTCTTTAGCTTTGAGCATGGTTTCACTGGCTTTGAGCATCACCGTATCAGCTTCTTCTTTGGCCTGGCGGGCTTCTTCCTGGGCCTGGAAGAGGGATTCCTGGGCCTTTTGTTTGGCGTTCTGCGTTTCTGCTTTGGCTTTGGCGATTTCCTGGCGAGCCCGGCTTAAAGCTTCTTCATTCGCCTTTTTGACCATCTCAAGTTCTTCACGCACCTGCTGGGTCTCTTCCCGGGCTTTGGTGATAGCTTCATAGGCGAGTTTATTGGTGGCCTCGGTCTCGTTTCTGATGACCTTTATTTCTTCACAGAATTTTTCATAGGCTTGCTTTTCGGCCACGGTATTGGCCTCCTGCATTTTTTTGTTAGCCAGTTCCATCTCCTTACGCGCCCGCTCGGTTTCCAGCGCCGCTTTATTGATGGCTTCCTGCGCCTCACGGCGGACCATATCAGCTTCTTCTTTCAGCCTGTTTGCCTCATCCAAGGCCTGTTTTACGGCGATTTTAGCCTGGAGTTTATAATTTTTCAGCGCTTCCGTATCTTTTTTAATTTTTTCCTGGGCTAAAGTAATGGTAACCTGGGCTTTATTGCTGGTGGCCCCAGCTTCCTGCTTTACTTTTGCCAATTCTTCTTCAGCGTTCCGGACGGCAATCTCGGCGGCAAGTTTTACCGCTTTTACTTCTTCCCTGGCTTTAGATATTTCTTCCGCCACCTGTCCTATGGTGCTTTGTTTAACCTGATGAACAACTAATTCCGCAGCTCTTTTGGTGGCTTCAGCTTCAGCGATAGCTTTACGAGCCTGTTCCTTGACGGCATTGGTTTCTTCCTGGGCATGGTTGACCGCGGCACGGGCCGCGATTATCTCCGTTTTTGCCTCGCTCAAGATTTTATCCGTCTTGAGCCTGGTTTTATCTTCCGTCAGTTCATCAATAAGCTGGCGAAGCTGGGGACTGTGCCGCATGACATACTGGTAAAACTCCGCTTTTACTTCCGCGTCAAGCTCTCTGCTATTACCGAATAAAGAGCCGAAAGGCCCATTGTTCAGGACCTTCTTGGACAATTTTACTTTTTTGTCTTTGCCAAGCAGAAACGCCCCGGAAGAGTCATCATCCGGAGTAATCTGCTTACCTGAATTTTTACTGCGGTTTTTTTGCGTAGCGCTAATAGCGTGCTGAATGGCCTCGTCCAGTTCACGGACCATTTTTTCGGCTTTTTTTTCAGAGACCTGACTTTGCTCGTAAAAACGGCTGATTGCACCCAGGGCGGCCTCTTTGGCTTCTTCAGCATTTTTTTGCGCCTGCAGTAGCAACTGCTGAGAATCCTTCATTATCGAGGCCGCCTCATGGGTCTCATCGCCGGCTTTATCGTTCAGTAAGCTCTTGTTGCCTACGGTATCGCTATAGCTATTCCAGGTTTTTGTGACCGTTACGTCTGTTGCCATAGGACACTCACTAACACCTTACTTTTTCTGTTTTTACCGTACTGTTGTTTTTTACTGTTTCATTTTTTAGATACTAAAGGCCATCGACATCCTGGGAAACTGTACCATTGGTGGTGCATTCATAATAGTAAGAAGTGGTTGCATCACGTAAGTAATCTGGGTACAGCGGATGAGTAGAATCGGGGAAGCTCGACATATCATTCGTCCATGACGAAACCGCGGTCACCTCTCCGGCACCGAGGTCTTCAACCGCCATCATGCAGTCCATGGCTGTCTGGACAATAGATAATTCGGTGCTTTGAGCTTGAGTCTCGCCATAACCGACCAGGCTGGCCACGTTAGGGATAATAACGGCAGCCAGTAAGCCCAGCAGGGTGAATACGACGAGCAGTTCGACCAGGGTGAACCCCTTTTCTCCCTTGTGCATTTTTCTAAACAAGCTTCTCATTTTTCCTCCTTTTTTTTGGAATTTGTTAAAGCTTTTTAGCGGTAAATACATGATTATTTTTTATTTTGCGCCGCAGGCTGCGCGCGGCAAATCCGGTTAGCTTCCAGCGAAAGCTTATTCACGTCATCCGCGGTGAAAAGCCGCCAGCTTCTCCTATCGCGATAGTCTGAAATATCAAGATCGGCGTTTCTCAACCAGCGCAGTAAAGTGCTCCGGCTGATACACGCCATTTGGCAAACTTCAGAAGTCCTGTAGAAGGTCTCATCATTAATGTTTACCGGCATTTTTACTCCCAGCGTAATCTTCTTCGTTCTTCACCCGTGATACATCCTGATACGGGTTGAACTATCTGATAATAGCTTTAATCAAACCGCATAGACAGTAAGACTACCCCGAATTTGTCTGGGGGAAAACACCTAGTTTTTATTGGTTATTCCTATTAAACCGTGCGCGGGGGCGGTGAATATCCCCCTAACTGAACACCCCCTTTGATTGCTCTTTCTTGCCTTGAAAAGCCATATAAGGTATGATACTTTTACCTGCCTTCAATGGTTTATTTCACCGCAGGTTCCCTTTAAGAACACGGTATTTCAGGACGTTGGCAGCAGAAGGACAATGAGCATGGAAAGCGCCTTACACGGGATAAGAGTAATCGATTTAAGCCATGTGCTGGCCGGACCTACCGTAACCATGATACTGGCAGACCTGGGGGCGGAAGTCATCCACATAGAGCCGCCCCGGGGAGACGACGCACGGGAATACGGGCCATTTGCGGGTGGAGTGGATAAAGACCGCAGCAGCTATTTCATCAGCCTTAACCGCAATAAAAAGAGCCTGGTGTTGAATCTAAAACAACCGGAGGCAAAGGAGATTCTCCGGGAGCTTATTGTAATTTCCGATATCCTCGTGGAGAATTTCCGCCCGGGCACGATGGCTTCCCTGGGATTCGGGTGGGAAGATATACAGCGTATCAATCCCAAAATGATATATGCTGCTATTTCCGGCTTCGGGCAGGACGCCCTGCCGGAGTATCAAGGCCGCCCAGCCTACGACGTGGTCGCCCAGGCCTACAGCGGACTGATGAGCATCACGGGGCAGGAGGACGGAGAGCCCTGCCGGGTAGGGTCTTCCATCGGGGATATTATCGCCGGGCACCAGGCAGTCATCGGCATCCTGGCGGCATTGCATTACCGCACGCTGACCGGTAAAGGACAGCGTTATGACGGCTCAATGGTAGACGGGTTATTCTCCATCATGGAGAACGCCGTCGTGCGGTATTCCGTAGGGGGAGAGATTCCCGCACCCTTAGGGACAGCACACCCGTCCATCACCCCTTTCCAGGCTTTCCCGACCGAAGACGGCTGGATAATCATTGCGGCGGGGACGGATAAACTCTGGGCGCAACTGTGCCAGGCCATCGGCCAGAACGACCTGATTGAAGACGCCAGATTCCGCACCAATCCTTTAAGGACGGAAAACCGCAAGGCAATGGCCGAGATTGTATCCGGCGCGCTGAAGAAAAAACCTTATGCGGCCTGGGCGGCCATCATGGAAAAAGCGGGCGTTCCTTATTCCCCGGTCAACAATATCCAGCAGATATGTGAAGACCCGCAAATTAATTACCGCAACATGCTGGTGGAAATTGAGCAAAAAGGGATAGGCAAAATGAAGATAGCCGGTTCTCCTTTCAAGCTTTCGGAGACGCCGGGGAAAGTGCAGCGAGGCGCGCCGCTGCTGGGAGAGCATACCGCAGAGATATTAACCTCGTTACTCAAAAAAACCGAGGCGGAAATCCGGGCGCTAAGAAAAAACGGCGCGATAAACTAACCGTTAAAACAAGGAACGCAGGGAGTTGACCTGATACGGTTTTGACCGTTATGCCGCCGATTTACGGGTTGAAAAATGGCTTTAAAAACTTCCCGTATTACGGCATTCAACTCCCTGCGTCAGGAAACAACCTCTTCTAGTTAACCGGGCCCGGTTTTTTAGTCCCAGTCCGGCGGGCCTACCGGCTGCTGTTTATCATAAACCGGGTTATAGTAGACAGTCCCAAAATGCTTGATGATGTCATAGCGTTTTTCATTCAGAGGCTCATTCGGGATAGCCCGGATAATGGCATTATGCCGCGCGACATAGCCGTCCTTGAACTCCGGATGGGTATGGATATAAAGGTCGTTATTCCTGATGCCCCGCACGACACGCTCGCCGGTCTCTACCGGGTCCATCGTGGCAATCCTGAAATCTTCCATGCGCCGCTGGGGGGGCGGAGTACCCTTAGGGGGTTCCGGCATTTTAGGCGGCCAGGACTCTCCCGCGTTCCTCATATGTTCCGGCTTGTTCACAAATGATGACAGGCCGAGATTGGACATCGTCGGGCCGGGAATCAGGATAGAAACCCCGATATTCTTTTCATTAAGCTCACCGGCGAGGGATTCCATCATGCCGAATACCGCGAATTTCCCGGTACAGTAGATGGTGAAATTGGTTGAGGCATCAAGACCGCATGTCGAGGATGTGGCGACGACATGGCCGCCCTCCCCGTGTTTCATGATGCGCGGGACGATGGTCATGACGCTGTTAACGGTGCCCCCTATGTTGACACCCAGGCTGTAATCCCAATCATTGTAAGTCAATTTATCAATCGGGCCGCCGCCGGAGCCAACACCGGCGTTACTGACCAGCACATGTATCTTCCCGAAGACCTTTTCCGCCTCATCGGCGGCTTTGACGTAAGCATCGCGGTCGGTAACGTTCAACTTAATCGGGTGGGCAGGCAGGTTTTTCTCTTTGAAATACTTCATCGCTTCATCCAGGGCGTCCTGCCGTGAATCGACGACGAGCACCTTGCCGCCGTATTTGGCAAAGGCTTTGGCAATGCCGAGTCCAATGCCGCTGGCACCGCCGGTAATAAAAGCTACTTTTCCTTTTATTTCTTTCATAATTAAGTCTTCTCTTTCTTTATACTTTTACCGTTTAATTTTTATTATGACCCGTTTACCAGTCCGGCGGGCCTACCGGCTTTTGCTTATCATAAATATCATTGTGGTATATCGTCCCGAAGGAACTGATGACTTTAAAACGCCTTTCATTCCGCGGCTCATTCGGAATGGCCCGGATAAGGGCTTCGTGACGCGCGATATAACCCTCACGGAACTCGGGATGAGTGTGGATGAAAAGGTCGTTATTCCTGATGCCCCGCACGACACGTTCGCCGGTCTCTACCGGGTCCATGAAAGCCGCATCCGCATCCTCCGGCGGGCGCCGGGGCTGGCCGCCGTCTTTACCAGGAGGCGGGGGTTTAGGCGGCCAGGTTTCCCCCTCGTTCCTTAAGTGAGCGGGGCGGTTTTCAAAGGAAGACTGGCCTAGATTCCCTTTAGTTGGCCCGGGGAACAGTATCGATACCCCGATGTTTTTATCCTGAAGGTCGGTAGCCAGCGCTTCCATCATGCCGGCGACGGCGAACTTGGTCGTGCAGTAGGGTATCATGTTGCCCGCAGCGGCTACGCCCAGCGTTGATGATGTGCTTACGATATGCCCGCCCTCGCCGTGTTTCAGGATATGCGGCAGCATCGTCACCACGCCGTTGATAACGCCGCCGAGGTTGACAGCCACGCTGTAATCCCAGTCTTTGAAGGTCGTTTTGTCCGCCGGGCCGCCGGAGCCAACACCGGCGTTATTGACCAGCACGTGAATCTTCCCGTAGACCTTTTCCGCCTCGTCAGCAGCCCGGGCATAAGCCTCGCGGTCAGTAACATCCAGCTTGACAGGATGGGCCGGCAGATTTTTCTCCCGGAAATATTTCATCGCTTCATCCAGAGCGGACTGCCGCATATCAGCCATAACCACTTTCATACCGTATTTGGCGCATGCCTTGGAAATGCCCAGCCCGATACCGCTGGCGCCGCCAGTAATAAAGGCTACTTTCCCCTTGAGATCTTTCATACTTAATCTCTCTTTTCTTTCTATTATCTTTGCCCTAGTGACCAATACCGCAGGAGCCGTCCTTGCAGACAACCGCTTCCGGCATCCGCAGGGGTCTGGCGTCTTTCTTGACACCGGCCTTGGGAATCCACGGATCGATTTCCACCGTCTGGAAATAGGAGAAATCAGTGGTAACCCACATAGGATTCATTTCCCCGCCCACCACAATAAAGTTCACCATCTCCGGGCGCTTGAAACGGAAATTTAAATCATTCACCATTTTTTCGCTTAACTTGCCCGGGTCCGGATAGCCTTCGGCTTTTAAAGCCTTCGCCACGAGGGGGTCGCAGACAAAAGTGAAAGCGCCGCCGAAGGGGCCGCTCAAACCTTTCATCACCTGGAGCATCCGTTCGTAAGGTCCGGTGTTAAAGCCGGAGAGCATCCAGCCGCGGAAAAGGCTGACGGTGCTCTGTTCGCGTTTGTAGCCCTTGCGCACGTGGAAAGGTTCCCAGATACTTAGCTCCTCGTTTTCCGCGCAGCACATGTTGTTATAGTTGATAGTGGTTCCGGTGCTGGCCGTAAATGTGGCGCCGACCCGCACGTCCCCGAAGTTGATGCTCATCAGCGTCCAGGCCCTGCCGATAACGGAGTTGGCAAAATTAACCGGGCTTAAAGCGCCGAGCCCGCAATTCATCCCGATTTCGTTGCGGATGGGGCCGTTGACGATCATCATGCTCGCGAAGGATGTCGTCGAGCTGGGCATGGAAGGCCGCCCGGAGGCGCCTAACGCCAGGACAACCGGGAAATGCTCCGGACGGCAGCCCGCCATCACGGCGTTGACCGCCACCCTCTCCACGGTATATTTGGACCTCTCTTCGTGGGTAGTAACGGACATCATACCGACGTATTCCTGCGGGTCGCGGTCGGTGCCGGTAAGCATCTCCGCCACGCGCTCTTCGGTCGGCAGGATTATCGGCAGTCCGTCCGTCCAGCCGTTCTCCAGGAAAAGGCGGTGGAGATTTTCCTCGGTATCCGGTTCGAGCAGACGCGGGCGTTCCGGTCTCTTTTCCGGCTTATAGTTTTTTTCCGCGTCGGTCAGGGGCGATGTCAGGGCAAAGATAACTTCCTCCATCAGGGGGACGCCGGAAATCGGGTCGTTGCCGTCCACGTAGCCGCGTAATATTTCTCTGGGAATAAAACCGACGGGATATGGGGGGAAGCTCCAGCGCAGGTTCATGCCGTGGCTGCGGCCGTCACGCTGGACATAGTCCGCAAAACGGGAGGTGACGATGGGAGCGGTGGGCACACCGTAATCATTCTCCATCGTCCGGGAAAATTCGGCAATACTCGCCGAACAGCCGTCTCAACCACCCACGCCGAAGACGGCGCCATCGGCGTTTTTCTTGATTTCCGCCCATAGTTCAGGGTCATCGGTGAACATGCTGGTCTTCTTGTGGACCACCACGGTCTTTACCTCGGGCTTATTCCGCTTGAACCAGCCATCGACTTCTGCAATAAACTCCGGGGCGCCGGCGAACCCGGTATCAACCAGATAAATGGTCTTGCCATCCAGGGTATCCAGACGCGGCGCCATTTTAAGCGAGCTTAATGCTTCAACGGTATCCCTCGGCTGGAATGTAGGGTCGTGAATAGCATGCATGGGCGAATCAATATCGAGCCTCCGCCCGAAGATGCCGCTGGGCTGGCCCCTTGGGTCTAAAACAGTTATTTTTGTCCCATTTTCACTCATCTTTCTCCTTCTAGATTATTTATCATCACATTAACATTTTATGGGATAGGTAGCGTACGGCCTAAAAACAAACTAAAAATAGCGTGATTTTTATGATTGGTTGTATCTTATAATGAAGAATTTTGAGATTTCAACTTAGTTCAAACTATCAGAAATAATTTCTTTTCCCTACTATGTAAATCTATTTGACAAGCGCTGACAGCGAGTGTAACAATGGCACCATCGATAATTCCCGTTGTAATATTTATTTCTATTATATTCAACCATAATCTCCATTAATGAAAGGAGCAGGATGGCTCTCAAAGAAGAACTGGTCAGCATCCTGGGAGCAGCCGCTGTTACCGACAGCCCGGCATCACTGGACGCATACTCCGGCGATATGAGCCTTACCCCTCCCATGAAACCGCGATTGGTAGTCAACCCCAAAAATGCCGCGGAAGTCCAGGCAATCGTGCAGTGGGCCAACCGGACACAGACACCTCTGATTCCGGTTAGCTCCGGCCCGCCCCGTTTCCGCGGCGATACCGTCCCTACCACGCCGGGCGCTATCATCGTGGACTTAAGCGGCCGGCAGCAGATTATACACATCGACCGCCGGAACAAGGTGGCGCTCATCGAGGCGGGTGTTACTTATCCGCAACTGCTGCCGGCGCTGGCTGAAGAAGGGCTGACCATCCCCACTCCCCTCGCCCCGCGGGCCAATAAGTCCGTCCTTGCCGGACTGCTGGAAAGAGAACCTCATACCACCCCGCGCTACCAGTGGATAACGCTCGACCCGCTAAGAACGATAGAACTCGTCTGGGGCAACGGAGAACTGTTCCGCACCAGCGACGGCGCGGACTGGAGCAAACCGGAAACCTGGACGAGGAAACAGGCGCCCATCGGCGGGGGAGGCCCCGGACAGACCGACTTCTGGAGAGTTGTTTCCGCGGCGCAGGGCACGATGGCTATCGCTACGTGGGCATCGGTCAAATGCCAGGTAATACCTTCAGTCCACAAGCTCTATTTCGTACCGGCGGACAAACTCGAAAGCCTTATCGATTTTGTTTACCGCCTGCTCCGTTTCCGCTTCGGCGATGAGCTTTTTATCCTCAATAATCTCACGCTCGCCTCCATACTCGGCGGCGGGGCGGCGGACATCAAAGCGCGGGCGGCGGAACTGCCGCCGTGGACGGCGCTGGTAGGCATCGCGGGACGCGAAAGACTGCCTGAAGAACGAGTGGCATATCAGGAAAAAGACATAGCGGAAATCGCCCAGCAATTCGGGCTGGAGCTGGCGGCGGAAATACCCGGCGCCCGCAACGCCGAGATTAAAGAGGCCGTTTTAAACCCCTCCGGAGAACCTTACTGGAAAATCAGCTACAAGGGCGGCAGCCAGGATATTTTCTTCCTGACCACGCTGGAAAAAACACCGGGATTTGTGAAAACCATGTACGCGCTGGCCGATGCCAGCCGCTACCCGGCCTCCGATATCGGCGTGTATATCCAGCCGGTACACCAGGGCGCGAGCTGCCACTGCGAATTTCAACTGCCCTACAACCGTGCTCATGCTAAAGAAACGGCGCTGATGCAGGCGTTCTTCCCCAAAGCCAGCGAGGCAATGTCCAGAGAAGGCGCGTACTTTTCCCGTCCTTACGGTACCTGGACGGATATGGCCTATAACCGCGACGCGCAAAGCAAAGCGGTGCTGCAGAAAATCAAAGCTATCTTCGACCCCAATAATATAATGAACCCGGGAAAATTGTGTTTTTAAGGAAGCGGACAGTTAACAGTACCCAGCACCCATTCCCTTTTCCCGAAACTGTAAACTGTAGACTAATAACTGTGAACTATCCCAGGAGGTACGGATATGGCCTTAGAAGATTACAAGCCGGATATGGAACGGTGCAGCCAGTGTTCCTATTGTAAATGGGTGCCGCAGGACCAGATAAAGAGCCAGCGGTTCGCCAAAGGCTGCCCCAGCGTGGCCTATAATAATTTCAACGCTTTTTCCGCGCGCGGCCGCTTCGCGGTGGCATTATCACTGCTGAACAAACAAAGCGATTATACGGATACCGTCAAGGACATCGTCTTTAAATGCAATACCTGCGGCGCCTGCGTGGTGGCGGACAAAATCTGCCGTTATAACCTGGAGCCGCTGGAGATGATGCACGAGCTGCGTTTCCGGCTGGTGGAAGACGAGCAGACCCTGCCGGAACACTTGAAAACAATCGAAAATCTCCGCAAGCAGGGCAACCTGATGGGCGAGCCTAAAGCCTCCCGCGGCGACTGGGCGGAGGGGCTTAGCATCAAGAATATTTCCACAGAGAAAGCGGAGGTGCTTTTCCACGCCGGCTGCCGTTTCAGCTACGATAAAGACTTAAGCGAATCCGCCCGCGCCGCCGTGACCATCCTGAAGAACGCCGGTGTGGACATCGGCATCATGGGCAAAGACGAGTCCTGCTGCGGGGGCCGTGTTTACGATATGGGCTACAAAGACGAATTTCTCAAGCTGGCGGAAAAGACCGTTAAGGCCTGGACGGCGGCGGGGGTGAAAACGGTGGTCACCTCCTGCGCCGATTGTTTCCACGCGTTCAGCCGATTATACCCGCCGCTGGGCGCCAGGTTCGAGATTATCCATACCGTGCAGTACATCGACCGCCTGATTAAAGAAGGCAAGATTAAATTCACCAAGAAAGTGCCCCTGCGCGTCACCTACCACGACCCCTGTCACCTCGGACGGCAGGGAGAGCCTTACGTGCCGTGGGAAGGCAAGGAAAAGAAAATTTTTAAACAGGTTATCGTCTATGAACCGCGCAAACCGCGCTATAACGGCGCCTGGGGCGTTTACGATGCGCCGCGGGACATCCTTAACGCCATCCCCGGCGTGGAACTGGTGGAAATGGAACGCATTAAAGAGTACGCATGGTGCTGCGGCGCGGGCGGCGGCGCCCGCGAGGCCTACCCGGATTTTTCCGGCTGGACGGCCGCGGAACGCATCGAGGAAGCCAAGACCACCGGGGCGGCAGCCATCGTCAGCGCGTGCGGCTGGTGCGAGAGGAATTTCATCGATAGCATCGGCAAGACCGGCGATAAAATGAAAGTATACGATATCATCGATTTGGTAAAACAGGCGCTTTAAGGAGGGACGGAAATGACATTGACCAGAGAGCAATACCAGGCGTTCGAGGACATCGTCGGCACGCGCAATATCTCCAACGACCCCGCCCTGCTGGATTCATACCGTTATAACCTTTGCCATACCTCCGTCCACCTGGGCCCGTACTACCGCGTTTATACTCCCCGCGGCGATGCCGTCCTCTTACCGGGCAGCACGGAAGAGGTGCAGGCTATCATTAAGCTCTGCAACAAATACAAAAAGAAATTCAAAGCCTCCAGCACCTTCTGGTCGGCGATGGGCTACCCCAACGAGGAAGGCGCCATCCAGCTGGACATGCGCCGCATGGACAAGGTGGTGTCAATCGATACGAAAAACATGTTCGCCGTCATCGAGCCTAACGTCACCGGGGCGGTACTCCAGGCGGAGGCGATGAAGGTGGGGCTGAACACCCACATCATCGGCGCGGGTTCCAGCTGTTCCCCTCTCGCCAGCGCCACCTCTTTTGCCGGGGCAGGCCCCGCCGGTATGTTCATGGGCGGCCACGGGGAAAACGCGCTCGGCGTGGAATGGGTCATGCCCGACGGTGAAATCTTAAGGACAGGCTCGCTGGGAGCGGGACTGGGCTGGTTCGCCGGTGAGGGGCCGGGGCCGAGCACCCGGGCGCTTATGCGCGGCGGGCTGGGGACGCAGGGCGGCCTGGGCGTCTTTACCAGAATCGCCATCAAATTATTCCCCTGGCCGGGCCCGACCAAACTCGAATGCGATGGGCGGCCGCCGGCCTACAAAGTAAAGATGCCGGACAATTTCCGCACCTACACCCTCTGCTTCCCCACCTGGAAGGCATGGGCGGATGCCTGCTACAAAATCTGGGACGCGGAAATCGGCTACATCGGCCACCGGCAGTTCAGCATGTTCGGGCGCGACCTCAAATACGCGATGGTCAAGATACTGAACGACCCCAACGGCACTTTAAATGACCTCGAAGAGCTCATGCAGGACCCGGAAGTAGTTAAAATAACCGAGGATATGAAGCGCGATTTTCAGCTGATACTGGCCGGAATGACCAGCCGGGACATCGCCTGGCAGGACAAAGCGCTGTATGAAATACTGGCTGAAACCGGCGGCTGGAAGAACCAGGCCATGCTCGACCCGGAGATTACCGTCTGGACATTCCTCTATCTGGTACGTCTGTGTCACAAGAACCTCAACCTCGTTTACGGCGGCGGCTATGACGGCTGCTTCGGGCTGCAGGGCAGTCCGGACTTCGGCACACTCTTCGGCACACAGTACATCGAAGAGGTGGCCGAATTCAAACGCGAGTGGGAAAAGAAGGGCGCGATGGTGGAGGCCGGGGGCGACTGGGCGATGGGCGGAATAGGCGTGGTCGGCGGGGGCGGCGCCACCGTCTGGGAGAACTTCGCCCACTTCGACCCGCATGATAAAGAATCGA
>DAOUGB010000078.1:0-6877 GCA_034429595.1 Dehalococcoidales bacterium | reverse complement strand
CGTTCCCGGGTGACATTGAATTCAACGCCCACCTCTTCCAGCGTCCGGCTCCGCCCGTCCTCCAGCCCGAACCGCAGCTGTAAAACGCGCTGCTCGCGGGGGGTCAATGTCCCCAGCACATCCTCGATTTGCTCCTTGAGCAGTTGCTTGGAGGCGATATCCACCGGCGGCAGGGCGTTGCGGTCCTCGATAGAGTTGCCCAGCGGGCTGTCCTCTTCCTCGCCGATAGGTGATTCCAGCGAGATGGGGAGTTGCGAGACCTTGACGATTTCCCGCACCTTGTCCGATGACACTTCCATTTCTTTGGCGATTTCCCGTGAGGTCGGCTCGCGGCCGTACTCCTGCGCTAGGCGCCGGCTGATTCTCAAGAGGCGGTTGATGGTCTCCACCATGTGTACCGGGATGCGGATGGTGCGAGCCTGGTCGGCGATGGCGCGGGTGAGCGCCTGCCGTATCCACCACGTAGCGTAGGTGCTGAATTTATAGCCCTTGCGGTAATCGAACTTCTCCACCGCCCGCATCAGCCCGATATTGCCTTCCTGAATGAGGTCGAGCAGGGACATGCCGCGCCCGATGTGCTTCTTGGCGACGCTGACTACCAGGCGCAGGTTGGCCTCGATAAGGTGCCGCTCCGCCTTTTTCCCTTCGTGAATGGTATTGCTGAAGTAGTCGGTAAAAGTCTTTTCGTTTTCTTCCAATATCTGGATGAACTTGCGGTCGTTCGTGAGTTTTTCCACATCGTTCAATGCCACTTTCTCGCCGATATCTTCACGGACTTTTTCCGGGAGTAACCGGCTGCCCATCGATAGCCGGATAAGCATTTCTTCCGTTTCTTGGGTGGTTTTACCCATCTTAGTAGCGAAATCATGGACTACCATCGGGTCTGTGGCATTATCGATATCTTCCTGTAGTTTGGGGTCATAAACGCTTTTGATAAAGCTCTTCGCCTTATGTATGCCCAGTTTTTCCTGGATGAGGTGGATAAGGGGAGCGGTCTTCCCCAGGTTCTGGATAACGGTCATGACGATTTCAGCGGAGGTAGGCTGCCGGTTATTATTCTGGTAATATTCCTGTTTAATGATATTGATGTATTTGCTTTCTTCCATGCGCTTGGCAAGGTTTTTCTCATCCTCGGCGGTGAGGAGGTGCACGCGGCCGATTTCATGGAGATAAATACGCACGGGGTCATCGGTGATATCCTGCTCGGCTATTTCTTCCGTCGCCAGGTCTACGTCAAGGTCGATGGCTTCTTTTTCATCGAAGTCTTTGTCCTTGTCCCATAGTTCGTCGCCTTCAGGGAGTTCTTCGGACTCTAGTTCTTCATCCGGCGGCGGTCCAAAAACTACATCGCTTTTTTCTTCCGGGCTTATCACATCACGGTTCTGCATATCATCGTAATTATCACCGCTATGCAGTGAATCTATGTTTTTCTTTTGTTTATCCATTATATTATCTCCTTGCCCTTCCAAAAGAAGAATTTCTTTTTTTGGCGCGGTTGATATCCAGGTCCCGCAGCCGCTGGCTTATCGCCACATCATCCTCGAGTCTTAAAGGCTCGGTTTCCGTTTCGCCGGATTCCGCACGCCGCGCCGCCATATTCTTTAAGTATGTTCTCTTTAACTCACTAATGCAATCCAGTATCCTGCCTTCGATATTATTCTGCGGTCCGGGCAGCTTCCGGTCCAGTATGGCATCTACGTGCTCGTGGATAGCCGGGTCCAGCCGCTCTTTGAGCGCGGGTATATCCGCGGCTTCCTGCCAGAGTTTATAGACCTCCCGGTTCACGCTGTCTTCGATATAAATTGAGATGTCTTCTTCCATCGTTTTATATTCCGGATTTTGCAGCAGCAGCGTCAGCAGGTATTCCTCCCGCGCGTGGGAAACTAGCGGGCGCGCCGCTTTAGCCGCCGGTTTTGGCGTTATAATCCTCCGTCGCGGGGTTGATTGCTTCAACCGGTTCAGCGATAGCTGGATAGTATTCATGTCCACTTTGACCAGCCCGGCCAGCTTTTGCAGGTAGTGTGCCTGCCGGATGGGGTCGTTGATGGCGGCCAGCACCGGCAGTAATGCGTCCACCGCTTTGGATTTATCCCTGGCGGTCGTAAGATCGAGTTTGTCCGTGGTCTTTTCAAACATAAAATCTATCAGCGGCACGGCCGTATGCACCAGCCCGTTCCATGTTTCCATATCTTCTTTAATGACCTCATCCGGGTCCTTGCCTTCCGGTAGTATAATCACCCGCATTTCCGCGTTAAGGACGTTCTCGTACCCCACCGTCCGCAGCATGGCTTCCTCGCCGGCGGTGTCGGCATCGAGTGACAGCACCAGGTTTTTAGAGAGCTTTTTCAGGATGTTTACCTGCGTTTCCGTAATCGCCGTCCCCATGGAGGCCACGGCGTTGGTCACGCCGCACTGGTGCGCCATGATGACATCCATGTAGCCTTCCATGATGATGGCGGCATCGTTTTTCCTTATTTCCGCCGCCGCGCGGTCTATTCCATATAATGTCCCGCTCTTATCGAAGGTAGGGGACTGCGGCGAATTAACGTATTTGGGCAGGGAATCGTCCAGTACTCTGGCCCCGAACCCCGTTACCCGTCCCCGGTTGTCTCTGATGGGTATCATCAGCTTGTTGCGGAAGCGGTCGTGGCTCTTGCCTTGCTCGTCCTGATAAAGCAGTCCGGCCGTGACCAGCGTCTTTTCACTGTGGCCTTTTTCCATCAGGTAAAGCTTCAGTGCGTCCCAGCTGTCCAGGCTGTACCCCATCTGGAAATCGGAAATGGTCTTGGGTGTGAGCCCCCTTTTTTCGATGTAGCTTTTGGCTTTGGCCGCCGCCGGGGAATTGATGAGCAGGTTGTGGTAATAGAGCGCCGTGGCTTCGTTAGCCTGGAAATACTCTTCTTTTTCTTCTTTCGGGATGCCCGGCTCGGCCCTCGTGGGTAAAGTAACGCCCGCTCTTTGCGCCAGCAGGCGTAGAGCCTCCCCGAACTCCAGCCCCTCCTTTTTCATCACGAAGGCGAAGATATCCCCGCCGGTATTGCACGCCCCGAAGCAGTGCCAGCTCTGCCGCTCCGGGAAAACGAAGAACGAGGGGGTTTTCTCGCTGTGGAACGGGCAGGGCGCCGTCAGGTTCCGCCCCGCTTTTTTCAGCGTGACGTAACTGCCGACCACCTCGGCTATATCCAGCTTCTGTTTTACTTCATCGATTACGCTCATGACAGCAAATATATATTATAACAGATTTTGAGCGGGAAAAGGGGGGAGTTAACAGTTAATAGTAATCAACTTACATTAACACCGCCCCAAGCCGAGATCCTTCGCTATGCCCAGGATGACAATTGGGAATCCCCACCCCTTGACCCCGATTGTGTACTGTATACCGTGTACTTAAAAATTCATCCGCATCTTGATGCCGCGCCCGTGCAGGTATTCCTTAAGCGCCCGGCAGGTGTATTCCCCGTAGTGTACGATGGAAGCCACCAGCGCCGCATCCGCATGGCCCTCGGTCAGCACATCGTAAAGGTGTTCCGGTTTGCCCGCCCCGCCGGACGCGATAACCGGTATGCCCACGGCGTCCGCGAGCAGCCGCGTCAGGTTTATTTCATAGCCCTCTTTGGTGCCGTCGGCATCGATGGAGTTGACCACCAGTTCTCCCGCCCCCAGCCTTTCGCCCTCTTTGGCCCACCATAAAGCGTCGATGCCGGTGGGCGTTACCCCGCCGTTGATGACGATTTCATAGCCGGAGGGGATGGCATCGGTTCTGGGCGACTTTCGGACATCCATCGAGAGTATCGTGCTCTGCGCGCCGATAGCCTGGGAAATCTCCGATATTAGTTCCTTGCGCTTGACGGCGGCGGAGTTCACATTCACCTTTTCCGCCCCGGCCTCTCTTAGCTTGGTGGCGTCTTGCACGGAGCGGATGCCGCCCCCCACTGAAAAGGGGATAAAAATCTGGGAGGCCGCCTGCTCGACGAGGTTGATCATAATGTCACGCTCCTCCCGTGAGGCGGTAATGTCATAAAAAACAAGCTCGTCCACCCCGTCCAGGTAATACTGGCGGGCTTTAGCCACGGGGTCGCCGATGTCTTTGGTATCGACGAACTTAATGCTTTTTGCGAGCTTGCCCCCGCGTACGTCAAGGCAGACAATCAAACGTTTACTAAGCATGGTGTTTTATATACCATTTTGAGAAGTTAAAAGTCAAGAGGTCGGGGGGAATTTGTGTTTTTTAAATCCCCTTTTTATTCCCCCTTTTCCAAAGGGGGAAAATGATTGTCTAAATCGGTTATTTACGTGTTACCCCCAATCTTCCCCTCTTTGAAAAAGAGGGGTTAGGGGAGATTTAGTTGTCTTTCCCCTCCCATTTCACAAACCGCTCCAGCATCTCCAGGCCCAGCCGGCCGCTCTTTTCCGGGTGGAACTGCATGGCAAAGAGGTTCTTGTAGCCCAGCGCGCAGCAGAAGTCCCCGCCGTATTCGGCGACGGCGTAAATGTTTGCTTTGTCTTTTGGCTGCGGATAATACGAGTGGACGAAGTAAAACTCGTCGCCCGGCTTGATGCCATCCAGCAGGGGATGTGGTTGCACCGCTTTTACCTCGTTCCAGCCCATGTGCGGTATTTTTAAAGATTTATCTTTTAATTTGAAGCGGACGGTCTCGCCTGGCACCAGCCCCAGGCATTTGGTGTTGCCTTCCTCGGAGCTTTTCAGCACTATCTGCGCTCCCAGGCAGATGCCCAGTATCGGGATGCCCTCTTTAAAAGCGTACTTCAGCGCTATGTCCAGTCCGGTTTGCGTCAGGTATGCCATCGCGCTGGGCGCCGCCCCCACCCCCGGAAAGATTATCTTTGCCGCTTTTTCCACTACCCTGGGGTCGCTGGTGGTCTGCGCTTTGGCCCCTGCCTCCGCGCAGGCCCGCAGCACGCTCCTGATGTTACCGGCATTATAATCTATAATCGTAATCATCTTTCTACTTCAAAAACCATCTCAATCTCCCTTTGTAAAGGGAGATGATGTCGGCATTCTCCTTATCCCCGCCGCCCTAGATTCATCATTCTCTCTTTAGTAAAGGGGGAAAAGGGGGTTTTTGTTTTTTTCTCCCCTCGATGGAGAGGTATTATCATTTACTTTCCAAGTTCCCCCGCCAGCCTCAAAGCGTACTGGTCGGTCATGCCCGCGATGTAGTCCGCCGCCCCCCGCTCCACTGTATCCGCGTGGCGGCGGTATTCCGCCGGCAGTTTCTTTGCATGCTTGATAAAGTACTTCCAGAGGAAAATCACTACGTCTTTAGCGTTGGCGGCATCCGCGCGTTCCGTCGTCGGCGTGTAGACCCGCTCGAAGAGGAAATCGCGTAGCGTTTCGGCGGCGGCCAGCACGCCGGAACTCATTTTTATCCGGGGCTTCTTACTCATTATATCACAAGTGCGCGCGTCCCATGAGCTTTGAATGATATCGGAAACCATCGTGTTGATGCGCACGGAATGGGAGTTCCCCAGTTCCTTAATCGCTTCCAGCGGCAGGTCGTTTTCCGTCAATAGCCCCGCCCTCACCGCATCCCCGATGTCATGATTGATGTAGGCTACCATGTCCGCTATTTTAACGGTTTCTCCCTCTAGCGTACCCACTTCCCCCCAGTCTTCACCGAGGACCGCCCGCTCGCTTTTGGAATGGTTGACGATGCCGTTACGCACTTCCCAGGTAAGGTTGAGTCCTTTGCCGTCCTTTTCCAGTAAGTCAACGATGCGCAGGCTCTGTTCGTTGTGGCGGAAGCCTTCGCTGTAAAGCTCGTTTAAAGTGTCCTCCCCCCAGTGCCCGAAGGGCGTGTGTCCCAGGTCGTGCCCTAGGGAGATGGCTTCCGTGAGGTCTTCGTTAAGGTTCAAAGCGCGCGCGATGGTGCGGGCGATTTGGGAGACCTCCAGCGTATGCGTCAGCCGGGTAACATAATGGTCGCCGAGCGGGGCGATAAAGACCTGCGTCTTGTGCTTTAACCGGCGGAACGACTTGCAGTGGATGATGCGGTCGCGGTCGCGCTGGAAACAGGTGCGGATAGGGTCGGGGTCTTCCGGGCGCTGTCTGCCCTGGGATAGCCGGCTCTGCACTGCCCAGGCGGCAAGTCCCGCTTCTTTTTCCTCGGTGAGCTGGCGGATATTTAATTCCTCAATCACTTACATATTTGTAGCAGTTAAGCCTAAAAAGTTCAAGGGGAGAATCGGTATTTCCGCTGATGATTTTCTTTGTATAATATAACATAATCAGTAACACGTAAGATTTGCAGCCGAGGAGGGGAAAATGCCGCCGATTGTTAAAGTAGCCGCCGTCCAGATGAACCCCAAATTGATGAAAAAAGAAAAGAACCTGGAGAAAATCCTCCTTAAGATACGTGAAGCCGCCGCCGGCGGCGCGCAGCTTATCGTCTTTCCGGAATGTGCCCTGGCCGGCTATATATTTTTAAGCCGGGAGGAAGCTTTGCCTTATGCGGAGTCCATCCCCGGCCCCGCCACCCGAAAGGTCGCCGGATTCTGTAAAGAGCTGGGCGTCTACGTTATCTTCGGCTTGATAGAAAAAGACGGCGATAAGCTGTATAACGCCGCCGCTTTCATCGGGCCGGACGGGCTGGTGGGCAAGTACCGTAAAAACCACCTGCCGTTTTTCGGGTTAGACCGCTTCGTGTCAAAAGGGGATGCCCCGTTTGAAATATTTAAAACCCCCATCGGTAACATCGGCGTGCTTATCTGCTACGACCTTACCTTCCCGGAAAGTGTCCGCGTCTTGATGCTGCAGGGCGCCGATATCATTGTCCTTATCACCAACTGGCCCCGCGAGCGGGATATTGTGGCTAAGCACTTCATCAATACCCGCGCTCTGGAAAATCTTGTCCAT
>DAOUGB010000077.1:0-5767 GCA_034429595.1 Dehalococcoidales bacterium | reverse complement strand
CAGTAATCGCGCATGATGCGGGCGATGGCGGCGTTGATTTCCTTCCAGCCGTTGCCTTCTTTAGACTGGCGGGTGGCGTGATAAGCTGAATCTCTTTCTTTTTCAATCTGGGCTTTATCGACTTCAGGTTCCGGGGCTGTTTTGGCGTATTCGGCGGCGCGTTTACCGGCGTATCTGCCGGTGGTATGGGACTCCCCGTGGCAGCCGCCGCCGTAAAGATTGCCCCCCGCCCCGACGTATAAACCTTCCAGATTCGTCTTTAAATCCCAATCGGTCAGGAAAGCGCCGCCGCCCATACTGCGCATATTCGCCGGAGCGTTAATCCCCGCCCCCCAGAAATTGGAATGGGCGTAGCCTTCCGCCGGCATGACGGGGGCCTGGAAGAGATCTTTATCGGGGTCGAAGCCGGCTTTGGTCATCGTATCATAGACGGCGATGCGGGTCTTGCCTTCGCTCCCCACCATCATCCCGAAGATGACGCGGCGTTCCGTTGCTGAAAGCCGACTCAAATCGGCGTAAAGCGGCAGTTTGAAATCGCCCTTTAGTATCCGGTCGACAAGGGCGCTGCAAAGCTCGTTGGAGCGGAACTGCGGCAGATAAGGCCCGATGCCGATGCCCTCCCCGAGGATAAAATCGTGGCCGGGCTGCGGCAAAAAGCGGTCTTCAACGGTTTTCAGTTCATTCCCAAAGGGGTCGTTCCACGGCAGTTCTTTGCCGTCGGCATCCACGATGGGCGTGCCGTGATAGGTGTTGTGCGCGCCGCCCATGCTGTAGGGAGCATACCCCAGACCGCTCAAGCGGTTATGGCCGGACTGCTCCGCGTTGACGAATTCCGCCCCGGCGTTCCAGCCCAGCGCCTGCCCCACCCCGGCCCCGTTGATATCGGACATCGTGCCGGAGGCGGTCAGTTCCGGCGCAAAATAGGCCAGCCGGCCGGCGCTGCCGCCCGTGGCGATGACGGTGGCTTTGGCTTTAAAGACATAGAACTCGCCGGTGTGCGTGTTGACGGCGGCGGCGCCGACGACCCTGCCTCCCTGTTTTCCCCCAACCGTTAACAGCGCGGTGGGCATCATCCGGTTTTGGATGTTGACGCCCACCCGTTTGGCTTCTTCATAGAGTTTGGGCTTGATGTTCCAGCCCCAGACGCGTATCACGTGGCGGTTCTCGTAATCATAAGCAAACATCAGCTTGGTCTCTTCATCGCGGAAGTTGGCGCCTTTAAACTCATCGCGGACGTCCCGGATTTGAATCCCCATCCTCTCGCACTCCAGCAAGGTGTCCCAGCCTTCTTTGGTGATGATGTAGCGCACGTGCGCCCCGGTCCACCCGCGCATGCTTTCGTAACAGGCGTCGGTATACATCTGCGGGGTCACTTTGGAGCAGGGGTTGGTGACCGCGCCGTGCCAGTGGTCGACACCCGCCCCGCCGGAGCCGCTCCGCTTGGCATGCCCGCGCTCGAGTAAGGCTACCTTAACCCCCAGTCTGGCGGCGTTAATGGCGGCCTGCAAACCGGCCACGCCTCCCCCGATGACCAGGACATCGGAGACGACCTCATTCATCTTGCCGTAGTTAACCGGGTAAGGCCATTCCGGCACTTTACCGGTTTTCTGCACGTATTCATGCCAGGTGCTCATGGGAGAATTTCCTCCTTATCGTTTTTAACCAGGGAAGGGCGGGCGGATAGCCCGTTTGCCCAGAATGTTAGCTTGATACGGTTGGTTTGTCAAATCAGGCGTAACTACGGTCATTAATCGTTAACTTTACCCATGACGAATGACACTTCGCTTTTTTACGGGAAACATTCCCGATAGAAAAAAGCATCCCCGCATTATCGGGGGGGCTTGTTGAGAGGCACTGCCCGGGAAAAAACTCTGCGCTATCCGTTTTAACGCCGCTTTCTAACCATCATATAGGTCAGCACAAAGCAGGCGGCGCCCGCCGCCGGAAATGGTCAGCCCCGGGTTACCGCCCATAATGCAGATTAATACCGTCACTTTAACATGGCGTATTTTAAGGAGCAATAGATGAAAGGATAGCACCTGCCTGGCCGTTTGCGGGGTTTTTGTTGCGCTTGATTTCTTGTGATATACTCCAATCAGGGGCGAGTGTAATTTGAGTTTAAACCGGGCACCCGGAGCCGGATGGGAAAGCGTGGATAACAGCATTAATGAAGCCAGGCAGCTGGCGGAAAAAATTATCCGGAACGTGGAACTGGTAATGGTGGGCAAGACGGAAGCGGTGCGGCTGGCGGTAATCGCTTTAATCAGCCAGGGCCACCTGCTCATCGAGGACGCCCCGGGTGTCGGCAAGACGATGCTCGCCCGCAGCCTGGCGAAATCGATTAACTGCAGCTTCAAGCGCATCCAGTTTACCCCGGATATGCTTCCCGGCGATATCATCGGCGTGACGGTCTATAACCAGAAAGCGGGAGACTTTGAGTTCCGCCCCGGCCCCATCGATGCGCAGGTAGTGCTGGCGGACGAGATAAACCGCGCCACCCCCAAGGTACAGTCGGCGCTGCTGGAAGCCATGGAAGAAAAGCAGATTACCGTGGACGGCGTGACCCATAAGATGCCCTCGCCCTTCCACGTTTTAGCCACCCAGAACCCCATCGAATACGAAGGGACATTCCCGCTGCCGGAAAGCCAGATGGACCGGTTCCTGCTGCGGATAAACATCGGTTATCCCAATGCCGCGGAAGAAGTGGCGGTCATCGAAAGGCAGAAGATTACGCATCCTATCGAGCAGATCAGCCATGTTGTGGAGACCGCCGACGTGCTGATGCTGCAGGAAACAGTGAAAAAAATCTTTGTGGATGACCTTATCAAGCAATACATCGTGGCGCTGGTGGAAGCCACCCGGCACCACCCCTCGATTTATCTCGGCGCCTCGCCGCGCGGCTCGCTGGCCCTTTTCCGCGCCGCCCAGGCCAGAGCGCTATTGTCCGGGCGTGATTTTGTCCTCCCGGATGACGTTAAAGCCCTGGCGGAACCCGCCCTGGCCCACCGGGCGCTGTTATCCTCGGCTGACCAATCGCAGGGCAAGGACAGCCGTATCTATATCAGGGAAATCGTCAATACTACCCCTGTACCCGGCGCCATCCCCGACCGTAAATAAAGAGGCGGGATATCCCTCTCGTGCTTCCCGGAAAAAGCAATGAAAATACGCTGGCCGGTCATTATTATCCTGTTCCTCACGCTGGCGCTGGCTTTAGCCGGCGGGATGACCATGCTCTGGCGTCTGTTTATTTTCTTGGCGGTGCTGCTGGCCGTGAGTTATGTTTGGCTGCGCCTGCTGGTCCGCCAGATAGCAGGGCGGATTGAGAAAATTCCGCAGTTCGGGCGGGTGGGGGATTATTTTGAAGAAACGTTCACGGTGGTCAATAACGGCCGCTTGCCGATGCTGCTCTTCGAGGTGGAGGAAAATACGGATTTACCGGGCTACAGCAACATCGCCAAGTTCCCCCTGCCTTCCTGGGGCACTTATACCTGGCGTTCCCGGGGCTTGTGCCGCCGCCGCGGGCAATACCGTATCGGCAATCTCAAGGCAAGAATTTACGACCCCCTCGGCTTCTTCTACGTTAACCGCGAATTAACGGACATCAAGTACATCAATGTATTACCCGCCACGGTCGACCTGCCCTTTTTCCAGGTGCTGCCCCGCCGCGAGCCGGGACTGAACGCCCGCCGCTGGTTTGCCGGCGAGCCCGGTCATAACGCTTCCCGCGTGCGTGAGTACGTCAGCGGCGACAGCCTGCGCCATATCCACTGGCATTCCACCGCCCACACCGGCCAGCTCATGGTTAAGGAGTTCGACCCCGATCTTATCAGGACTTATTCCTTTACCGATGTCTGGATTATCCTGGACATGAACCGTGAAGCCGAGTTCGGGGCGGATGAAGAAACGACCGCGGAATACGGTATTACCATTGCCGCCTCGCTGGTAAAAAAATATCTGGAAAACGATAAAAAGGTGGGGCTGATGGCTTCCGGCAATTACTCGTACCTGTTTTCGCCGGACACCGGCGAGGAGCACGCACGGAACATTCAGCAGGCGCTGGCTAACATGAAACCTTCCGGGAACGTAAAACTGGGAGATTTGATTATCTCCCAAGAGGAACGCGTTAATCAGGGCGCGGCGGTTATCGTTATCACGCCAGCCGATTTTCAAAACCTGGGAGTGCCGTTCCGCCGGCTGCTTAACCGAGGCGCCGCGGTTACCGCCGTTTTACTCGATGCAGCCAGCTTCGGGGGGAGGATTGCCGCGGCGGATACGGCCCGCGCCCTGGCCTCCGCCGGCATCAATGCTTATATCGTCAGGCGGGGGGTAGAGATAAGCCGGTCATTGGATATCAGGCATCGTTCATCTTCGGCGCAATACACGGGAGTAAAAAAGCAACTGTGAACAGCAGCGTGAAAAAGGGAAAAATAACGGAAACCGGCACGTTCCAGCCGCCGGCGTCACGGTGGGGTGATTGGAAGATATGGGTGAACATCATCTTCCTGTTCCTGACCCTGGAGATAGCGGTCTATTCCATCGAGCAGGCGCATTGGATTACGCCCCAGCCCTCGCTGACACTGGTACTCTTGTTCTCGATAGCGGCGGCCCGGCTACTGACGGCAAGCCGTATCCCCGGGTGGCTAGCTCACATATTGGCAATTATCGCCGGTCTGCTGGTAACGGTGTGGCAGGGGGTTATTATTTTACCGGAGGGCGTATCCGGGATTAACGGCCTTATCAGCATTTTCCGTTTATGGATACAGGGCGCCGCTGCCATGATACCGGGAGGTAAACCGGCGCTCTTCGGGGTATTTCTGGCTTTGCTGACCTGGCTGGTAGGCTATCTTGCCACGTGGTTTGTCTTGCGGAAGGGCAATGCCTGGGTAGCGGTATTACTCGGGATGGTTGTTATCATTGTCAATTTAAGCAATCTCCCCGGGAAGAACTATCTCTTCTCGGCACTTTTTTTGGTGGCGGCCGCAGTTTTAATTATCCAGACGCGCATCGTCAGGCAGCCAACGCTCTCCGGGCACAACGCGGGCTATTCCGGCCGGAGCTTGTTTTATCTCATCACATCGCTTTTATGCATCACCGTCCTGGCGGTTTCCATAGCCTGGGTAACGCCGCAGCTCCGTGTGCCGGCCCTGCAAAATGCCATCGCCACAGGCATGCCATGGAAAAGCCGTATACAGGATTCCAGTTTTAATATTTTGAATGAAGTACATGCAAAAAAGTCAGTCACCAAGGCCGCCAAGCTACAGGACCTGACTTTCGGGAAGTACTGGCATGCGGGTGAGGATATCAAATATACCGTCATCTCTCCCCAGCCCGCCTACTGGCAGGTAAATGTGTATGATACCTATAATGCTGCCAACTGGCAGAGCAGCCCCGCCACCGAAGAACTGATGGGAAAAAAGACGAAATGGGAAGACACGGCGGCAAATGCGGGGCGGGATAAAGTAGTTTATGAAGTGATTACCGGTATCAGCACGGATATCGTGCTCTTGACCGGCGATTTTGCGTCTGCGGAAATGCCGGTGATGGCGCGCCTCGGCGTGGAAGATGAAATCACCGCCGCCAGGGCGCCCCGCGTTCTTAGCCCCGGAGAAAGCTATACGGTAAGGACTTACGTGCCCGATGTCCCGGTGAGCGCTTTGGCCGCCGCCGGAAGTGAATACCCGGAGGCTATCAAAGCAATCTATCTCCAGTTGCCGCCGGATTTACCCGGTGATATCAAGCTGTTGAGTGAAAACATTACCGCCGGGGC
>DAOUGB010000076.1:0-3993 GCA_034429595.1 Dehalococcoidales bacterium | reverse complement strand
TGACGTGCTGGCGTTCATCGAGCGCGTGAAGGCGCTCTAGCGGCCCCGCGCCGCAGGAGGCACACATGGACCTGCAACTCGCAAACGAAAGTCAAGAGGCGCTGGAACTCATCATCAGCGTGTTTATCCCGGCGCTCGGCCTGCTGGTTGGCGTCATCCTGACGCTGATTGGCGGCGCGGCACTGGCTGACCGCGTTCGTGCTGTGGCGCATTCCATACGCGGCTATGTAGACGATCCAGACGATGTGCTGATCGTGGCTGTGGATGGCTTCGGTGAGTGGATACTCAACCGCAAGCTGGACGAGGCGATTATCTCGCGCCTGCTGACTGCGACGGTGGACGCCATCGGCGGCGCACCGCCCACTGAGGTGAACATCGGTGAAGCAGCTAAATAGCGGCCTTGCGGTCCTGCTAGTTGCCCTGGTGCTGGCGGTGGTCGCGCTGTCGGTCCTGCCCGCGCGCGCGCAGTTGCCGGGGCGCCAGCCCGACACGCCCGCGCCCGACGACATTAGCGATTGGGAGGTGATTGGCGTTGCTATCCGACACCGCGAAACCGGAGAGGTTTTCATTCTGCCGTTCCCCGCACTGGTGGCACCGACGCCGACAGATGCGCCGCCAACAGTGGCACCGTCGCGCACACCAACGCCCACACCCAGCGCGACGCTGACGCCCACGAGCACGAGCACCGCCACGGCAACCAGCACGCCGACCGCTACCGTGACGCCCAGCAGCACGCCGGAGACGGGCGAGCCGCCCACGCCCACGCCGGAAACCGTCGAACCGCCGCCGACGTTCACCGTGACGCCGGGGCCGGAGAAGGCGTGCGTCCTGAAGAACAACGCCAGCGTGACGAACATCCGCAGCGCGCCCACCACGGCGACGAACAACATCGTGAACAAGTGGCAGCCGGGCGTCGAGTCTGTGTTCACCGCGTTCACGACTGCCGAGGGCTACCTGTGGGGCCGCATGGCGCAGGGCTGGGCCGTGGTCCGCAGCGGGGCGGAATGGTGGGTGTACGGGACGCAGGGCAGCGAACTCTGCGACGAGGTGGCGGGCTGGCCGGTGGGCCTGGAACCGCCAGGGGCCATCGTACATGGTGGCCCGTTCTCGACCGATGCGGCCCTGGTTGGGCCGCATTTCACGTACTCCATCCAGGAGGCCCTGGTGCGGCAATCCGCGCCCTATTGGACCATCGTCAAATGTCTAGTGGGCGCGGCGCACTCTTGTAGCGTGGCCCTCGACACCCAGCCGGGCACCGTTTATGTGTATCGTGACGTGCGTATCGAGAATCCTACCGACGCTGAGCTTGCCTACGGTGCCCGAAGCTACGCGCAGCGTGTGCTGGCAGTGTGCGATATTGGGGCTGATTACTGTGAAATTATGAATGAGAGGCCAATGACGCATGAGCAGTATTCTTGGCTATCTGACTTTTTGATTGGGGTAGGCGAGGAATTTAACAGGGCAGGACGATGTATGTTAGCGCCTGCATTTGCACCTGGGCATCCAGATTTAAATCAGCACGAATGGACGTCACTGGTGAAGTGGTTACAGTGGGCGAACGAACACCCTTGTGGGACTTGGCCGGACGGCAGTTTAAAATTTCACGGACTGAGTTGGCACGCTGCTGCATATGCACCTGATTGGGTAGATATCTCGCGTTGGCCCTGGGTGAACTGGGTATTTGTGGCGGGTAACGCTATTCTTGGTAATCAACAGATGATTGAAGATACCGGATTTGGCATACAAGACTTTCTCGGCCCGAAGGTGGTTAGCGAGTTGGGTTTCTCGGATGGTTATGCGGGTGCGCCGGACCAAGATGCGTCGTGCGACATTAAGCGTGTACTGATACAGGAAACCGCTCGTATCTATGCCCTGCACCCAGATATTTTTGATGCTTTTAACTGGTGGAATATTGGTGTTTACGCAAGCGGTGGGTGGGTAGACGATTCACACTGCCTACCGGGGCTATTTCAGTAGTTCAGTAATTAAGATTTTCCATTACTACCAGACCATTCGCTAGGTAGTTTGCTGCCTTTGCTGAGATTACAGGTAGGGCAAGAAATTACAAGATTGTCTGGGCTGTTTGACCCGCCACGCGAAAGCGGGATAACATGATCAATATGATACGTGTCTGCAACTGCTGTGTTACACCAATAACATTTTCCTTCTTGCTTTTTGTATTGTTGTTTAATATCGTCTACGGTGTGACTACCAATAGCATTATTTTTGCGGGCTATTCTTCGATGGGCATAAAAGCGATTTCGCTCTGGGTTTTGTTCGTGCCATCGCCGTATCGTGACACGTCTTTTTTCTGGGTTGTTTTGTCGCCACTTCTTAGCAGATTTACGTCCTCTTTCAGGGTTTCTCCAATACCATTGACGCTGATATTCTCGATATTGTTCTCTGTGTTCTGCTTGATATTTTCGATTAATTTCCCGTATTCTATCTTTGTTTTTTTTACGCCAACGACGATTAGTTTCTAAAACACGTTCGCGGTTGGCTTCGTAGTATGCGCGACGATATTTCTTGGTGCAGGATTTACATGCGCCAGTAACACTGTATCTTTCATCCTTTGCACGATAAAAATACTCTGGCGTGGCAGGTAATACCGCGCCACACTTGGTACACTTTTTATAACCAGCGGGGATTGTGCTACAATCTAACACAGTGATCTCCTTAATAGGTCACTCATGCCCTGAGCGCTTCTGACGCTGCGGGGCTTTTCTTTTCAGATATTATTAATTATATACTGAGCTAAGTGGGAGAGAAAATACTGTTTCTACGTAGCACAATTTCCAATTTGTCAAGGGTTTTTCATTGACAAATTTTCCTTTAGTGGTATACTATTAGTATCCATGTTAGGAGGCTGAAATGCTAGAAGGCAAAGTGTTGATCACAGGCGGAACGGGTAGTCTTGGAAAAGCAATACTCGCTCGTGCTGAAAGAGAGAGTTGGCCTGCTGAATTTACTATTTTTAGTCGAGACGAAACTAAACAGAATATCCTCAAACAGAAATATCCCCAACATAGATTTGTTTTAGGTGATATTTGTCGATATAACGATCTCAAACGCGCTATGCGGGGGATCGATATTGTCCTGCATCTTGCGGCTTATAAACAGATTCCGATGGCGCAGAACAATATCGGTGCAACTGTTCAAGTCAACGTCATTGGATCTCAGAATGTAGTGGATGCATCTATTGACAATAACGTATACAAAGTTGTTACTACATCCACTGACAAGGCAATGTCGCCGGAAAATGCCTATGGGTGTGTCAAGAAGATCACAGAGTGTATTTTTCAAGACGCCAATAAATACGATGCAACAACTTTTCATATTACTCGCTACGGTAATGTGTTGATGTCTAATCAGTCAGTTGGGTTGCTGTTTAAAAAGCAAGCGCAAGACGGTGGACCTTTAACGATTACGGATCGGCGTATGACGCGCTTCTTTTTGACGTTAGATCAGGCAATTGATTTAATTCTGAGAGCACTCGATACAAAGCCGGGACATATTGTTGTCCCTAAAGCGCCTAGCACCTATATTTACCAGTTAGCAGAAGTTATTGGGAATGGACTACCTGTTGTTGAGACAGGCATTCGAGCGGGTGAAAAGTTGGACGAAGGTATGGTATCTGAATCGGAATCTTTCTACGTGGAAGAAGATGAAGATCACTTTTATATTCACCCCCCTACCGATGAATACCGTAATCCAGATGCTCCGTTTTCATATATGAGCAACAATCCAGTACGCTATATTACGAATGAAGAATTGGCTGAGATGATCGCTGAAACTGAGCGTTTGTATGGAGTCTAAATTAACTGCTCACCAACTCAATGAAACAGCGCAATACTGCTTTGGGGATGAAATAAATTTTCTCCACGAAGTTTCTCTGTATTGGTGTGATAAAGCAGTCATGATCGGCGCTGGTCCTGGGGTTATGGCTTTAGCTCTCTTAGAAGAACAGGATGAAGAGTTTGAGTTTGATATTAT
>DAOUGB010000075.1:0-1618 GCA_034429595.1 Dehalococcoidales bacterium | reverse complement strand
TCCTGGAAGGTTCTCTGCGAAAAATAATCGCGAATCAGCGCGCGGCCGGAACATTGATGGCCATCAGTGTGATTGCCGTCACGGGAGGTATTACATTTTTTTCTCTCAGAATTGCCTCCTGGATTCATCCCTGGGCGGCGGATGTGCTTTCGGTATTGATCATATACACAGCCTTGTCCATTCGAGACCTGGGCAAGCACAGCATGGATGTTTACAGGGCCTTGCAGGCGGGGAATTTACTGCAGGCGCGCGCCAACGTCGCTTTTATTGTCGGCCGCGATACGGATAAACTGGACGAAAAGGGAATTATTCGCGGGACCGTGGAAAGTGTGGCGGAAAACACGGTTGACGGGATTATCGCCCCTCTATTTTTTGCCATTCTTTTTGGCCCGGTGGGTGCAATGATGTACAAGGCCGCCAGTACTTTGGATTCCATGGTGGGCTACAAGAATGAAAAATATTTTTATTTCGGCTGGGCTGGAGCCAGAATAGATGATGCGGCCAACTTTCTGCCGGCAAGATTGACCGCTCCCCTGATGTTTATCGGCGCCGTTCTGACCGGTTACCGGCCCGTTCATGCCTGGAACGTCTGCTGGCGCGACAGAAGCCATCATGCCAGCCCAAACTCGGGAATTTCGGAAGCGGCGATGGCCGGGGCGCTGGGAATTCAACTGGGCGGGCCGCTTTTTCGCCATGGAAAACTGGTGGAGCTGCCTTTCATCGGCGATCCCATCGAATCCATGGAGCGGCGGCATATACTGAAAGCCAATTATTTGATGCTGGCCACTTCATTGGCGGCGGTTGTAATTTTTGTGGGGATCAGGTTTATAATTAAAGGGATAATTGGTGCCTGACGTGGGAAGAGTATTATTATTTACAGGTGATGGTAAAGGAAAAACGACGGCGGCGCTGGGCATGGTCCTGCGGGCCAGCGGCCACGGGATGCGGGTGAAGATCGTGCAGTTTATTAAAGCCGCCGCACTGACCGGTGAAATTGCCGCCGTGCAAAATCTTGCCGGTGTGGAATTTGTCCAGACGGGTCTGGGCTTCGTTCCGGCGGATAGTCATCCGGATTTCTATTCACACCAGGATGCCGCCGCCCGCGCCTTGAAAATTGCGGCGGAGGCTGTGCAATCCGGGGCTTATGACATGATTATCCTCGATGAAATATGCAATGCCGTTGATAAGAAACTTATTCGGGAAGAAGATGTGCTGGCTATAATTGGCAGCACCGGCAGTTCGCTCTGCCTGGTGCTCACCGGCCGGAGAGCCTCCGAAGGATTAATTGCTGCGGCCGATACGGTTACGATTATGCAGTGCCGGAAACACGGCTTTCAGGAAAATATCCCGGCGCAAAAAGGGGTGGAGTACTAATGGGGAAATGTCCGCGAATAGTCATCGCCGCCGCTCACAGCGGATCGGGGAAAACAAGCCTCGCGATTTCGCTGACGGGCGCACTTTGCCGCCGCGGATATAAAGTACAGACGTTCAAGGTCGGCCCGGATTTTTTAGACCCGACCTATCTTGCCGTTGTCTCCGGAAGACCCTGCTATAATCTGGACGGCTGGATGATGGACAAAGAACATATTCAGAATCTTTTCGACCGTGTTACCAGAAA
>DAOUGB010000074.1:0-2124 GCA_034429595.1 Dehalococcoidales bacterium | reverse complement strand
CACGCCATGATGCCCATCGTTGAGAGAATTAGGCAGTGGTCTACCGTTATCATGGCCGGCATCGATTACGGAAAGCTGGTCGAGTCTACGGCAGATCGACGCGCGCGGAAGGCTGCCCAGCGCGAGCGGCGCAAAGCGTTCATGCAGCGCGGCAAACACGGATTGAAGCGTCCACGAGGCAAGCGAAAGGTGGGTAAGAAATGGGTCTCTTGAAGTGGGGTCATAAAGTATCCGGGAAGGATCAGCCATCGGAAACGATACACGTGGACTGCGAGCCGGGTTACCGGCAGTGTGTTTGCGAACGGTGCGGTGGTGGCGGCTGGCTGGATGGGGGCGGCCAGTGCCCGACCTGCGCCGGCAAGGGCTATTACTTCCAGATAACGGAAATCTCGATTGTGCCAAAACGGCGGGGGGGATGATTGGGGGATATTTTTTCGCCGCGGATACGCCTGGAGGATCTGGATGACACCGGTCCTGCCGGCCCGTATCCGCACGAGTTGGATGACATCGGCCTAAAGCGATTGTGTCTGGAAATTATGCGCATGGCGGTATGGGATACGCAAAAATCGCCAAAGAATGCCGACCAAGCGCGGGTATGGCTGGCCAGCACGGGAGTCGTCTGGCTGAAAGCCATGGGGGTTTCGATGGGACTTTCCCGTAATTTTACCGATGAAAAGCTAAAAGATTTATTCTATGGAACTTGTCAGCAGCCCGAGTTGGAATTGAACGAGGAAGAAAGCGACTGGGAGGATCGCCAGTGAGCACATTTCTCCTCAGCCAGGACTGGCGCCACGTCCAGATCTTCCATACCAGCGATGTGCTCCACCCTTGCTGGTGCCGCCGGCCCCTGCTAACCATCGCCTACCCGCTTTCCGGTCCGATAACGATGGAAATTCACCGCACATTTGAATCAGGATCAGAAGGCGATATGTGGTCCAGGGATTTCTTTCTGCTGATGAAGCATGTGTCTGGAGAAAAGCCATAGCACACGTGTGCTATAGTGGAAATAGGTATTGGAGGGATCAAGTTCGATAGGAGTATTTATGCCATTAGACTTTTCGAAAATAACCTTTTACAGCACCGATCTGGGCATCGCGTTCTCGTTTATGACCCCGTATGAAATCCTGGCCATGCGGGTATTCGCGTGGTCGCTTCCCGAAAGACCGGTGATTATCAACATCGGCGCGGGCGCGGGCACGTCCGGCCTGGCATTCCGAGAAACGCGCAAGGACGCACAGATCTATACGATCGACATTTCCCAGGGCGGCCCATACGGCGGGATGGCGAACGAGAAGAATGCATTTGAGGGTAAGGAATTAGAGTTGCCCAACCATGTTTTGGGAGACTCCAAGGAAACCGGGAAGCGCTGGCCATCGATCCGCAAAGGGCAGGATACCGGCATCGATATGCTCTTTATTGACGGCGATCATTCTTATGAGGGCTGCGTGGGCGATATCCTGGCCTGGGCCAAATACGTGAAGCCTGGCGGCCTGATTGTCTTCCACGATTTTGGGCGCGACGTATGGCCCGATGTTGCGCCGGCAGTCGAGTCAGAGAATATGCGCGGTTTTCAGCACATCTTCACCGTCGATACGCTGTGGTTTGGGCGAAAGATCGGCGAATGATTAAACTGACCAACCCGTTTGCACCAAAGCAAAAACAAGCGCTGGATATCGGGTTAGATGAGCCGCGCCAGGATCTGGAGATATCCGGTGATGTGGATATGTCGCCTGCCCAGTGCGGCGTGTGCGCGGGAACCGGTGCGTTCGAAGGGAAAACCTGCCCGGCCTGTAAGGGATACGGACTGGTTTACATGGGCACCTGGATGACAATCCGCAAGAAGGACCGCTAAGGAGTTACGATGCGCGTTTGCTTATTCCCTACTCCCCAGCAGGTACAGCCAGAGACAGGTGTTGGAAGAGTCATCATTGCCCAGGCGAAATATCTCCCGGCATTCGGAGTCCAGTTCGTGAACGAGCCCAACCGGGCGGATCTGGTTGTCTGCCATATCTCGCGGCCCGAGAATTTTCCCCGCGTGGATATTTTGCAGACACACGGCCTGTATTGGCATGATTTGCAGCACAATCCCTATCTTGGCTGGCACAATACGATCAACCGGGCGAT
>DAOUGB010000073.1:0-8834 GCA_034429595.1 Dehalococcoidales bacterium | reverse complement strand
CAACGCCATCGGGCAGGGGTTATTGGCGCAAAGGATGGGGAAAAAGCGTATTTTCGCGGAGACGGGCGCCGGGCAGCACTGCGTCGCCACGGCGGCCATCTGCGCCAAGCTGGGATTGAAATGCATTGTTTATATGGGCGAGGAAGATATCAAACGGCAATCCCCCAACGTCTTCCGGATGAAATTGATGGGTGCGGAAGTGCGGGCAGTCAACAGCGGCAGCCGTACCTTGAAAGATGCCATTAACGAGGCGATGCGGGATTGGGTCACCAATGTACGTGACACGTATTATCTGCTCGGCTCGGTGGTCGGTCCGCATCCATATCCGTTAATGGTCCGGGATTTTCAAAGCATCATCGGTAGGGAAGCCCGGGAGCAGGTGCTCGCGGCAACCGGGCGCCTGCCGGACTACGTAGTCGCCTGAGTAGGTGGTGGCAGCAACGCCATCGGGATTTTCCACGATTTTCTGAAAGATACCAAAGTACAACTCATCGGAGTGGAAGCAGGGGGGCTAGGGATAAATACCCTCAAGCATTCCGCGACGCTGGCAAAAGGCGCCGTGGGGGTGTTGCACGGCGCCAAATCGTATCTCCTGCAGGACGAATCCGGACAGGTGCTGGAAACCCATTCCATCTCCGCCGGGCTGGACTATCCCGGCGTGGGTCCGGAACACAGCTATCTCAAGGAAATCGGGCGTGTTACCTATGTCACCGCCGGGGATGACGAAGCTTTAGCCGCATTCCGGCTCTTATGCGAAACCGAGGGTATTATCCCGGCGCTGGAATCCGCTCACGCCGTCGCTTACGCGGTTAAAATGGCAAAAACACTTTCCCCGCGACAAAATATTATCGTCAACCTTTCCGGGCGCGGCGATAAGGATATCGGCATCGTAGCGCAGGCACTGGAGGTAAAATTGTGAACAAGATAGATGCGGTATTCGTCCATCGGCAAAAGAAAGCCTTAATTACATATCTTACGGTTGGTTACCCTGATTCAAAAGCCACGGTAGCGGCGGCAGTGTTGATGGCGGAAAACGGCGCCGACATCATTGAGCTGGGGATACCCTTTTCAGACCCGCTGGCGGACGGCGTTACCATCCAGAACGCCAGCTACCGGGCGTTATTGAACGGGGTCAACCTGGAGAAATGTCTGGATTCAGCGGCGCAAATAAGCAGTAAAATATCTACTCCGTTGATTTTTATGTCTTATCTGAATCCCATTTACCGTTACGGCATTGCGAAGTTCTGCCGCGATTGTGCCCGCGCCGGGGTGAACGGGCTGATTATCCCAGACCTGCCGCCGGAAGAGGGGCATATTTTCGAGCCTGATGCTACGGAAAACGGTATTGCCCTGATTTACCTGCTGGCGCCCACCAGCACTGCCAGCCGAATTGCGCTGGTGGCGGCAAAATCGCGCGGTTTTATCTACCTGGTGTCCGAAGCCGGCGTCACCGGCGCCCGCGAGAATTTACCGCCCGGTTTGAATGTTTTTATCAAGCGTGTCCGTCAAGCCACAGATAAACCTTTATGCGTGGGGTTTGGCATATCAACCCCGGCGCAGGCGGCACGAGTGGCGCAAATCGCGGATGGCGTAATTATCGGGAGTAAAATAATTCAGGTAATTGAAGCGGATGCTTCATTAAAACAGTTGGGCTTGTTTGTCATGACCCTGAGGAAAAGTATGAACACGTAAATATTTGAATTGTGTTTAGACTGAAATGCCAATTGGTATATTTGCTAAATAACAGTTAATGGTTTACTCATAGATTGTTATGGTTTTCGCCATCATTTATTATGACCATTAAAAAATACAAGAGTGATTTCGTATTATACAATTTACCCTAATTTGTTATTACTGGCTAATTTATCCGCAACAACTTTCAACCCGAGTGCTTCTAATTTACTCCTAGTTGGTCTTCCGTTTTCGGGGTTCCAACCGCGTAAAGCGTAGTACCGGTCTTTTAACGCCTCGAATTTCGTTCTATCCAGCGGCGCCGATAACGCTTCACTACCGCCGATTACTCTCTGGAACCAGGCTTGACTGAGGTCATCATCGGTACGGCTGCGGTCTTCCCGGAGGACGCCAACTGCCCGCCGCAGCGTCCAGATGCGTTCCGCAGACTCCCAGAGCTGTTCCGCCGTATAGTCAACGCCGGTGACCGCGGACAAAACCTTGCTCATAAAAATCTGGATATCCATTGCCGGGGGATGGTAAAAAGTGCTGGGAGAACTGGCGTAATCGCAAATCGGCAGAGAGTTCTTCAGTTGCTGGTTATTTTGCACCCAGGCTGTTTGCTTCTCCGTACCGTCATACATATTCGTCTTGGTAGTGCCGCGCCAATCGCCGCCGGGAACGCCGAAATGCGCCGCGATATTGGCATAGGGCCCGAAGCCGGACTGATAATCGTGGCAGGAACTCCACGGGTCACGGGCGTCGGTTGCCCAGTGCAAAGCCGACCCGACGCATTCAATATGATGCTGGTGATAACCGCGGGCCGGTGACATACCGTTATAGGTTGGCATCGCATTAAGCTGTTCTGCCGCACGCGCGAGACCTTGAGCGAAAAGACTGGTACCATCGGCAATGCCGCCCAGCAGCTCGGTTAAAAAGGCGTGATGCACTTCTGCTCCACCTAATTCCGCTTTTCCGGCATAATCCACTGAAGGAATCATCGATAACCCCATCTCAGCTTTCTTAGTACGCCCCAGGGAGTTGATAAAAGCCATTATCGCCATCAGGTCATAGTTGTTAATCCCCAGTTTCTGGGATAAAATATTCCCTTCCCAATAACCTTCGGAACTACCGCGGGAGAAGTAGCCATACCACGATTCCACGCACATCTGTCCCCCGGCGCCGATACCGGGCATATCGTAAAACCCCATACACTGGTAAGGGCAACCATGACAGCCCGCGATGCGCTTGAGGTAATTGTTTCTCATATTTGAGACCACCGGCTCACCGCAAAGCGGGTACCTGCCCCAGGATTGGGCCGCGCCTCTCAGCCACTCGCCGGCGGCGCGCCGTTCTTCAATCAATGCCAGAAATTCTTCCGGGCGGGCAACTTTATGCGTACCGGTGCCGCGCACAACGATAGCTTTAAGATTTTTTGACCCCATTACCGCCCCAAACCCGCCCTGACCGGCGGCGCTCGCCGTTTCATTAAGGATGATGGCGATGCGGCACATTGTTTCACCCGCCGGACCGATGACAATGCTGGAGGCCTTAGGGTAAGTCTCTAGAATCGTTTGCTGCGCATCAAAAGTATCCAGCCCCCAGAGCGCTTTAGCGTCTTTTATTTCAACCTTATCATCATTAATTGTTAAATACACCGGTTTGCTGGCTTTGCCTAACACCACCAGCCCGTCGTAGCCGGCATATTTTAATTCCGTGGGAAATTTGCCGCCGAACCCGGAAAAAGAAAATAACTCTTGAGGGTAAGATTGCGGCGCGATGCTGCATACTTCTGCCCGGTTGAAAGGACCGTTGACTCCGGTCATCGGCCCGATAGAAATCAACAGTGGGTTAGCCGGGTCAAATGCCGCAACTTTGGGAGTGCCCAGTTCCCAGAAAATTTTGGTATTCAAGCCAACCCCGCCGAAGTATTTTTGCGGTTCGTAATCCGAAGTGGGCACGGTTGTTATCTTTCTACTGGTGAGGTCGACCCACAATATTTTACCGGTCCAGCCGTAACTCGTTGCCATTTCTACACCCTCTCTGCGCCGGGAGTAATAGAAAGCGCGTTCATACCGCAGTATTGCACACAAACCGGGCCGCCTTTCCTGTCCCGGCAAAGGTCGCATTTCATAGAAACTTTAGTGACCGGATTTAACCGGGTGCGCGCCGGTTCAAACGGGCAGGCTTTGATACACTTACCGCAACCGGTGCATCTATCGGCGTTTACATAGACCACTCCAGTAGTCTGGTCGATACAACGCGCTGTATCTTTATTAGGACAGGCATAATAGCAGTTTGGCGACCGGCATTCCTGGCAGTTATAGAAGGCATAAGTCGCAGAAAATGGGTCTCTGTCCAGTATCATACGAGATACTGCCGGACCGGCTTCGCCTTCATGTGTGAGGGAACACATCAGCACACAGGTGCCGCACCCGGCGCACTTTTCCGGGTCGTGGGTAATCAGGTCCGCGGGAACAGAAATTTCTTCTTCCTGGCTGTGATCTGGAGTACAGGCGGCGAGCCCGGCAACCATACCAACCGCCAGCACTGCCCCCGCCTTAATAAGAAACTCCCTCCGCCCGATGTCAATTGGGGCATCGTCTTTGCTTGCCATAAGCCACCTTTTTCATACTTTATTTATGGCTAACAGAAAAGTTCTTTTCCCTGCCTTATAATACAATAATTACGATATATTAACATTTGAGGTAAATGGCGTCAATGTTCGGATAACCAGTGTTATAAACTTCAGATTTTGGTATTGACACCGCGGGGTAACTGATATTATAATAACATACTTTTACCTCCTGGGTTATTTAAGTTTTATTTTTTTGAGTTGTCTGATTGTGATGTAAGAGGTGGCATTGCTCACAGACAAATCAGATTCCTAAATAGCAATCAAGCAAAGTGAAACTTTGGGATTATGGATGTAACCAGAAGAGATTTTATTAAAACCGCCGGGAGCGCCGTCATATTGGGACTGGCGGCCACCATGCTGCCGCAAAATAATACCCGGGCGCTCGCCGTAGATTCCGGTATGGCGATAAAAATCAATGTGGTGAAATGCATCGCCTGCGGCAAATGCCATACCGCCTGCGGCACGCAAAACAATCTGAAAGGCGCCACCTTTAACCCGAACAAACCCTTCCCACTTTCCGGTCAGGACTGGGTGGCATATGTTCCGGCGGAAAAAGGTAAAGCCTGGCATTTCAGAAAACATTCCTGTATGCACTGCACTGACGCCAGTTGCATGGAGGTCTGCCCGACTGGCGCCATTTCACGGCAGGGTGAAGCCGTTATCATTGACCAGGATTGGTGCACCGGCTGCGGGTATTGTGCCCAGGCTTGCCCCTTCGGTGTGCCGCATAAAGACGAGGAGACCGGCACCGCCCGCAAGTGCAATTTCTGTATTACGAGGGTGAGTCAAGGCGGCACTCCGGCATGCGTAGAAGTTTGCCCCACCAGCGCCCTTACATTCGGACCTCGAGACGAGATGATTGAAAGCGCTAGGACACAGGTTGCTGCTTTAATTGACGATGATTTCCCCGACGCTAATGTTTACGGGGTGACCGAACTGGGCGGGATGCACGTGATTTACGTGCTGGATGCTAAGCCAACGGTCTACGGTTTGCCGGACCTGCCACAAACCGCTATTTCCACTTCACCCCTCAAATGGACGAGCAGTCTTGCCGCTTTCGGCATCGCGCTGGCGCCGCTGTGGCTGGTGTTGAAACGCCGGGGTGAAAAAGAAGCCACACCGCCAGAGGTGAAACCATGACGTGGGGAGCGCCAATCTGGTTCGACCTATGGCTCATAGGGATGGCAGGGGGACTGTGCGCCACGGCCTTTTTCCTGGGATTATTCACCGGGGACAAAGAGCAAAAACTTTTCAAATTCGCTATTTATACCGGCTTACCAATGGTAATTTTAAGCGTGTGCTTCTTAATCGCCGACCTTGGCAATCCGCTGCGTTTCTGGCATTTCATTACCCAATTTAAAATAACCTCACCAATGTCTCTGGGAACATGGTCTATCATCATCTGGTGCGGGCTGGCAGTCTTGTCGATATTCGTCTGGCAATTGGAGAAAATACGCCACCGCGCTTATAGAATCAACCGCTGGCTGCCTTATGTTCAGACGGCGCTGGCTTTTCTATTGATGGCTTATGGGGCAGTGACGCCGGCGGTCAGCGGCCGGGCGCTGTGGTCAGTTTCGTTTTTCTTTCCCCCGTTACTCGTCTTCTCTGACATCTCGATGGGATTGGCCATTTTAATAATCATTGGCGCCGGCGGCCGGCTGGGGAAAAAACCGAATAGATTCGATAGTTGGCTGCTTGACCCGGCGCGGAAGATACTGACCACCACGATGACACAGAATCTGATGGTAGCAACCACCTGCGTTATCATTCTGGAGGCGATAATGTTGGCGGGGCAAATCATCGCGGTCTTATTCTCCGGGCTGCCCGGAGCCGGGGTGCAGGTTACCAGTTTGTATGCGGGACAGCTAGCCGCAATATTTTGGCCGGGTGTCGTCATTATCGCCCTCGGACTGCCATTATTTCTCTACTTTTTCAGCCGGAAAAAGGACATCACAAACGGGCGTATACGGGCGTTTACCATCGTTGCCTCCAGTTGTCTCATTTTCGGCGGATTCTTTTTACGCCAGGTACTTCTCACCGCCGGGCAGTTGTAACCTTATCACCGTGATATTTGGCAATACCTGACAACAAATAGATGAGGGAAGGTGTATGAGAAAGTTATTTAGTCTGCTGCTTGTCATCATCACCATCGTGCTGTCCGTCAGCGGCTGCACAAAAGGCACGGCTTCCGGGCCGGAATACTGGCCGACGGAAGAATGGCTTTTCGCCAAGCCGGAAAACCAGCAAATGAACCCCGATATTCTTAACGGTATCGAAACCGGCATCAGCAACTTGGGTTACGCTGTCGACTCGGTGGTGGTCGTACGTAACGGATTTATCGTGTATGAGGACTACCGCGGCACGAAATACCTGAAGGATACCGTCCATCCCATTTATTCCTGCACGAAGAGCGTCCTCGGTACACTCGTTGGTATTGCCATCGCTGATGGAGACATCCCCGGTCTGAACACGAAAGTAATGGATTATTACAGCGATAGAACTATCCAAAACATGGATGAACGGAAAGCGGCTATCACCATCGAAAACCTGCTGGAAATGTGCGGCGGGCTGCAGTGGAGCGAATGGTCACTGCCATACACCAACCCTAATAACATCTGGATTCAGGCATTGAACAGCGGCGATACGATACAATTCGTCCTCGACCAGCCGATGGCAACTGACCCCGGGACAAAGTGGAACTACTGCGGGGGGTACTCGTATATACTGGCGGACATTTTAGAAAAAGCCACAGGGAAGGACATCCTTACCTACGCTACGGAAAAAATTTTCACGCCGCTGGGGATTACTAATGTGAGATGGAGTAAGGATAGGTCCGGCAAGTATGAAGCTGCCGGGGGCTTAAACCTGACCGCGCGCGATATGGCAAAATTCGGTGAATTGATTCTGTATAACGGACAGTGGGAGGGCAAGCAAATCGTACCGGAGGCATACGTTGCCGCGGCTACCACCTCCCGTCATACCACCTCTGCGACAACCGGTTACGGCTATGAAAGCTGGTGGATTGCCATCAAGGAAGGCTTTTTCTACTGTAACGGTATTTATGGCCAACGCATCTACGTTATCCCGCAGAAAAATATCGTGGTGGTTTTTGCCTGTACTATCCCGGACCCCGACCGTGAAACACAACTGCGAGGACTGGTGAACACTTACGTGGTTGGCGCCTGCACCGATACGGAGACCACGGCTAAATAAAGTTTACCTGAATATATTGATATACAAGGAGGGAAGAACATGAGAAAAAAATTAATGGCTGGCGTGGGGATATTGGTATCCCTAGTGATGCTGATGAGCTGCAGCGGCGGCATATCCCAGGCCAAATACAATTCCGTGGTGGCGGAAAGGGATAACGCCCTCGCCAAACTGAGCAAAGCCCAGTCCGACCTGAAAGCTGCCCAGGAACAGATTGCCGACCTGGAAGCAGGGGGCGCCACCAGTGGCGGGCTGCAAACCGGACCTACGGATATCACCCAGGTCTTATGGCGGCCGGTGCTTTACATCAACAAGGTACAGGGCTTCAAACTCTATTATCCCTCGGGATGGAATATCACACAGGAAAACACCCGTGAAACCGTACCGGTGGAAATCCACGCCGGTAATCCCGGTTCCTGGGTCTCGCTTATCAATAATTCCGACACATATAACTGGACGAGCATGACACTGGAAGACGTGGCGTTGGGTGTATTTGCCCAGTGCGAAGTGCTCAGCTCCGGCACTACCACTCTGGCTGACGGCACTACCCCCGGCGCATATTGTGAATTCAACGCCCTGATTGACGAACAGTATTTCATGCACTGCTACTCGGTAGGCTATATCGACGGCAACCGCTGGCTGCTCTTTGTCGTCTGGACAATCGAAGAATCGCTGGAATGGGATGCCGGACTCATGCGCTCCGTCGCCCACACTTTCTGCAGAGCCACCGCGACAGAAATCGCCGGGGCCACCGCCACTACCGTATCCCCGACTACCACCACCCAAACTACTGCCACGACGACCACAGCGAAAACAAATACCCCAGGATTATCATTTAACGCTGCCACTTATAACGACTCAACCTATAATTTTTCCTTCAGCTACAATAGCGATTGGACGGCTAACTGGAGCGGCGATAACAACCCCGTCTCCCTCGGCGACCCCAACTATTTTGACCCCTCGGTGCGGATTATTGTTCTCCCGTCCAGTACCGGGACGACACTGGCGGCTGTTCTTAAATCGGAGGCATTTGAAAAAGCCATTGTTGCGTATTCTGATATCACCATCGAGGACCAAACGCTGGCTAATATCACCAATACCCACAACATCACTGCCACCCCGGTACTGTTATCCTGGGGATGGCAAGATGGAACAACTGCCCAGACTAAAGCCTTCGGTTTCCTCAAAAACGGCAATTGGTTCATCATGATTTGTACTATTTCATCGGGGTGGAACATGGGTGTTGATACCATTTACCCGGACGAGATTTTCTCTACCTGGACTTTCAGCTAAAGATATAAGGTGCTCGGTGAAA
>DAOUGB010000072.1:0-20109 GCA_034429595.1 Dehalococcoidales bacterium | reverse complement strand
GTCTCCCCCCCGATGTACCTGGAAATCAGTGAGGCCCCGCCCATGCCCACCAGCTGTGAGATGCCGAATGTTATCATCTGAATGGGAAATACGATTGATAACGCGGCAATCGCCAGCGAATCCACGAACTGCCCCATAAAAATGGTATTTATCACGTTATACATCGTCTGGACGAACATACCCATAAAAGCCGGCACCGCCAGCGTAATCAGCAGGCGGCCTACATTATTGGAATCCAGAACATTATGTGTGTGGTCTTGAGCTTTATGGAGGTGCATCTATTTTTTTTCACTCTTTCTAGTAAGGTCAGAAAAAGACTTTTTCTCCGTTACTGTAACTTGAATAATATATCTCGTAATGTCCTTAACGCATTGGATAAATCTCCCAGTTCTTTATCGGAAAGTGACGCCATATTTTCGCTGACGGCGCTCACCACCACGCTGTCCTGGTCGTCCAGTATTTTTTTGCCTTTATCCGTAAGGCTAAGATTGATGGTGCGCCGGTCGTTGGAATCCATTTCTCTCTTGACGAAATCCAGATCGACAAGCTTATCCACAAGGTGGGTCATCTGGGCTTTGGCGATGAGCAATTTCTCCCCGATTTTAGCCGGGTGCAGCGTGCCATCGTTCTTCAACACCCGCATGATTTCAAAGTGTAAATGCTTGAGGTCTACATCTGTATCGGCCAGCGTTATATTTACCAGCCTTGTGCGTACGAGCCGGAAAATAAGTGAAGGGACGGAAAGTAAATCCATCGCTACCTGTCCCAGAATTTCCCCGCGCATATTAATTTCCTCCGAAATAATACGGTCAAGTTTGTATAAAATATAAACTGTTTAAATTCTATATAGTTTATATTATAAACTATATACTTCTTAAAATCAATATATTACGAATGGGACTTTAGTCCTATACACACCGGCGATATGTGTTAGAATAAATCCGGTAAGAGCTAAAAGGGTGGAAGGAGGATAATCAAGATGAGTCTCACTCATGTCTCCGGCAAGAATAAAGGCAAGGTAATGCTCTACGCTTTAAGTACCTGCGGGTGGTGTAAAAAGACTAAAGCCCTGCTCAATGAACTGGGCGTTGAGTATGACTATACGGATGTTGACCTGCTTCAAGGGGAAGAGCAAAATGCCGTAATCAGGGAAATTGAAAAGCATAACCCGGATACCAACTTCCCCACTCTGGTAATCGATGCTGATAAATGCATCATCGGCTTTAAAGAGTCCGATATCCGGGAGGCGTTTAAATAATGGCAGACCGTCCGGAAGTAACCAAAGAAGAAATCGACCGCCTATATGAAAAGCTGAACCGGGAGGCCGAGTCCGCCGGTTACCATCTGAATCCGGATACCGCCATGACCCGCGAATTATTGAACGGGCTGCTGGTGAATGAAAAGCGGTTCGGCTATATGTCCTGTCCCTGCCGCCTGGCTGCCGGGAAAAAAGAGGCAGACCTGGACATTATTTGCCCCTGTGATTACCGCGATCCTGATTTAGAAGAATACGGCGGGTGCTATTGCAGCTTGTACGTATCCAAAGACATTAAAGAAGGCAAGCAGCCAATACAATCTATCCCGGAACGCCGGCCGCCGCTTAGTAAAAGAATGCCGGTAAAAACGGAAAAACCGGCAGCATCCATAGTATCGCTGCCGCTGCCGGTCTGGCGCTGCAAGGTCTGTGGCTATCTCTGCGCGCGGGACGGTCCGCCTTCGGTCTGCCCCATCTGTAAAGCCGGCAAAGAGCGCTTCGAGCGGTTTATTTAGCTGCGGCTTTTTTGGCGGGTTTTATCTTTACAATAAGGTAGATAAGACCGGCTTCCAGCAGAACCTGCGCTATTTTAGAGATAACGCCGGCGGCACAGGTCATGATATCCGGCCTGCCCGCGTAGACTATATAAAAAAATGTAATCGGGATGGCATTGCAGACGGCGCCGATTATCAGCAGCCAGCGCTTTTTCAAAAACAGCAGCCCCCCGCCCGCCACATATAAAGCCGGTATCACAAAAAAGCTGCCGGGCGCGCCCCCCGAGCCTGGCTTGACCTGCATCACGCCCGTAATCAGGAACACGTATACCAGCGCCGTTACCAGCGCCAGGGCCAGGCAAAGCCACATCATGGCTTTCATCGTTATTCCCCCGTAAAAAACTGGTAATACATTCTATACTAAAGCACGTCCCGTAAAGCCGGCAAAGAACGCTTCGAGCGGTTTATTTAGCGGTGTTGGTTTTTTCTTTCTTGGGGAACCGGGCAATCAAATAGAGCAGCCCTGCCAGCAGCAATACCTGCGCTATTTTTGTTATCAGGCCCGGCGCGCTCCACATTACGTCCGGCTGGTCTGGATACATTGCGTAAAATACCACTATCGTAAAAACGGTAATAGCGGTGTCTAGTATTAATAACCAGCGTTTTTTAAAGAAAATCACCGCGCCCATTAACACGTAAGCCGCCGGTATCACGTAAAAGAAAGACGGCATTGTCTCACCGTCCTCCGCCAGGCTGCCAGGCTTTAGCACCCCCACCCCCATGAGGACATACGCTAAAGCGGCAATTAGGGCCAGTAACAGGCAGATAATCATTACTGTCTTTGGCATCAGCAGTTCTCCCCCCGGTAAAAGTTATTGTTATCTTATGCTATTCTTTCCGCCTTTGTCCATTCTGATATTTTACGTATAATTCCATACTATTAAATTTGACACTGCTGATGCCACAGCATAAGATTAATAGGGTAGGAAAATCAGCCAAGAGATTTACCATTCCGCAGCATATCATCAATTCTACTACTACAGTTCAAATGCCCCGGTTTCGTCGGGGCGGACATGTAAAAGAAAGGAAAGCGCATGGCAGGTATCATATCCATCGGGGCATATATACCCATCTACAGGCTAAACCGTGAAGAAATCGGGAAGATTTGGGGCGGCAGAGGCGGCGGCGCCAAGGCCGTTGCCGGCTATGATGAAGACACTATCACCATGGCCGCCGCCGCGGCTCTGGACTGCATCGCCCGGGGCGGCGCGGGTGTCAATGGCTTGTTTTTAGCCACCACCACCGCTCCCTACCGGGAAAAGCTTTCTTCCGCGGTCGTGGCCACCGTGGCCGACCTCGCGGAGGAGTGTCACGTGGCGGACTATGGGGATTCTTTGCGGGCGTCTACCGCCGCCTTGAAATCCGCGGCTGATGCCGTCAATGCCGGCTCGGCTAAAAAGATGATGGTCGTCGCTTCGGACAGCCGCCTGGGCGCGGCCAAAGGCAACTTCGAACAAAACCTCGGGGACGGCGCCGCGGCCCTCATGATAGGCTCGGAAAAGGTCATCGCCGAGATTGAATCCGGTTATTCCGTCTTCAACGATTTTACCGATATCTGGCGCACGGACGAGGATAAGTTCCCCCGCTCCGCCGAGGGCCGCTTTATCGATGATGTCGGCTACGGCCCCACCATGGCCGCCGCCATTAACGGGCTCCTGAAAAAAGCCAAGCTGACCGCCGCGGGCATCAGCAAATTCGTCTATTACGCCTCGGATGCCCGGCAGCATGCTGGTCTTGCCAGAAGGCTTAAGCTGGATAAGACCCAGGTGCAGGACCCGCTTTACAACGATATCGGCAACACCGGTACGGCGGCGGGATTTTTAATGCTGGCGGCGGCGCTGGAGACCGCCAGGCCCGGCGACCGCATCCTCTTCGCCGGTTACGGTGACGGCGCGGATGCCTTTATCCTGCGCGTTACTGAAGAAATCAAAAAATACCAGCGGCAACCAGCCGTATCTCCCCAATTAAAGGGGAAAATGCCCATTACCTACGGGCAGTACTTGACCTGGCGCAACCTGGTGCCGGTGGAGGCTTCCACCCTGCCGGACCGGGCGCTGATTTCTTTACAAAGCCGCTGGCGCGAAAGAAAGACCATTATGGCGCTCTACGGGTCTAAATGCAAGAAATGCGGCACCCCGCAGATGGTGCAGATCGGCCAGGCTACCCGCGTTTGCGTGCATTGCCAGACCAAAGATGAATTTGAACCGTATAAGTTTGCGGATAAAAAAGCGGTGCTCTTCAGCTATGCCATCGACCAGCTGATGCCCACCCTCAATCCCCCGGGCGTTAACGGCGTTATTGATTTCGAGGGCGGCGGCCGCTTGATTTGCGAACTGACCGATTGCGATGTCAGTAAGGTAAAGGTCGGCATGGTGTTGGAAATGACTTTCCGGAAGATGTTTACCAATAAAGGCATACACAATTATTTCTGGAAAGCCAAACCGGTCACGGAATAATAATTGACTGTCATTGCGAGCCATTGGAGGCGGAGCCGACAAGGCGTGGCAATCTCAATAATAGAATTAAATCAATCATAGAGATTCTCACGGTCGCTTCGCTCCCTCAGAATGACAAGGTAATTTTGGAGGATAAATCATATGGAAAGCATTAAAGATAAAGTAGCCATCGTCGGGATGGGTTGCACCAAGTTTGGGGAGCGCTGGGATAAAGGGGTGGAAGACCTCATCGTCGAGGCTGCTTATGAAGCGTTCGAGGATGCGGGCATCGGGCCTAAAGATATCCAGGCGGCGTGGGTCGGCACGGTCTTTTCCGGCCTCTCCGCCATCACCCTTTCGCCTTTGCAATTGCAGTATATCCCCATGACCAGGGTGGAAAACATGTGCGCCACCGGCTCGGAAGCGCTGCGCGCGGCCAGCTATGCCGTGGCCGCCGGTGTTTGCGATATCGCCTTGGCGGTAGGGGTGGAAAAACTTAAGGACTCCGGCGCCACCGGCGTCAAAGGCCCCAGCGTCGTCGGCGATAACCAGGACGGCAGCTCCGGCATCGGCCCCGGCTATAGTGCCCCGGCCTCTTTCGCCTACCTCGCCACCCGCTATTTCCACGATTATAAGCTTAAACCGGAAGAAGGCAAGCGTGTCCTGGCGCATATCGCGGTGAAGAACCATCACAACGGCAGCCTGAACCCCAAGGCGCATTTCCAGAACGAATTGACCATCGAGCAGGTGGTTAACGCTCCCATCGTCGCCTGGCCGCTGGGACTGTTCGATTGCTGCGGCGTCAGCGACGGCGCTTCGGTAGCCGTCGTCGTCCGTGCCGATATGGCCAAAAAGTTCCGCCCCGACCCCATTTATATCAAGGCTTTGCAGGTCAATGTGGGAGCGCGGCAGGGTGCCATGAAGCAGGACTATGATTTCGTCCACATTGAGGAGAATGTTTTGGGGTCGCGTAAAGCCTATGCGGAAGCCGGCATCAAAGACCCGCAAAAAGAAATCAGCTGCGCCGAGGTGCACGATTGCTTCAGCGTCCACGAGATGATTGTCTATGAAGACCTCGGCTTCAGCCAGCGCGGCCATGCCTGGGAAGACGTTCTGGCGGGCAAGTTCGAGCTTAAAGGTCAACTGCCCGTCAATACCGATGGCGGCTTAAAGTGCTTCGGCCACCCGCTCGGCGCTTCCGGCCTGCGCATGATGTACGAGATGTACAAACAGCTCCAGGGCAAGGCGGGCCCCCGGCAGGTAAAAAACGCCACCCGCGCCCTCACCCATAACCTCGGCGGCAACGCCGGCACGGGCGTCTGCTCCTGCTTCATCGTCGGCAACGAGAAGGGCTAAAAAATCTCCCTCTTATCCATCTTCGTTATGAGGGATGATGATTGGAAGAAAAACAATATTGTGCTGGGTTTGCGCAATCATTTTCCCCCTTTGGTAAAGGGGGAATTAAAAGGGGATTTTGAAGTAGCAAAAGGTTAATATACTGCTTCGTCTCATTGCTTCTCATCTTCTCCCTCTCTGTCAACGGAGAGGGGGATTAAGAGGGGGAGAGGTTAGAGCCTGCACTGAGCGTAACGAATGTGTGAGGGTGAAAACGAAAAGGTAAGAATAACGGTCTTTACCGTGTACTATTCAGGGAGGTAACTTATATGAAAATGGCGCTTGAAGGCATTCGTGTCCTCGATGTTTCCGAGGCCGGGCTGGCCCCCGTCTGCTGCCGTATCCTCGCCGATATGGGCGCGGAGGTCATTAAAGTGGAGCGCACCGGCGGCGGCGACCAGACCCGCGGCATTCTGAAAATCAGCGGCAACGTCCCCATTTACGATATCAATTACGTCCTCGAATTTTACAACCTGAATAAAAAAGGCATTTCGCTGGACCTCAAGCAAAAAGAAGGCCGGGACATCCTCTATAAACTCGTGGAAAAATCAGACGTTTTCGTCTGCAATTTCCGTCCTCACGCGTTGACCGACCTCGGTCTGGAATATAAGGATATCAAAAAGTTGAATCCCAAAATTATTTACACCCATCTTTCCGGTTACGGCCTCCACGGCCCGGAGAAAGACACCGGCGCTTATGACTTCGTGGGCTACTGGGCGCGCAGCGGCGTCATGGCGTCACTGGGCGAGCCGGGCACATCTTTACCCTTCCAGGTGCCGGGCTTCGGCGATAACACCACCGGCATGTATGCCGCCTGCGCCATCATGATGGCCCTTTTCCACCGCGAGCGCACTGGCGAAGGCCAGGAAGTCTGTGTTTCCCTGCTCGGCGGCGGCATCTGGTCGATGGGCATCGTCCTCTCATCGGTGCTGGCCACCGGCCAGGAATACGGGCGTATCTCCCGCACCAACCAGAGCAACCCCATCTTTAACAGCTACGAGTGTTCCGACGGGCGCTGGATACAGCTCGCCTGCATCCAGGGCGACCGTTATTGGGCGGGCGTCAGTAAAGCGCTGGAACTCGGCGCGTTAGAGACCGACCCCAAATTCGCTACCCATGAAAAGCGGATGGAGAATAATAAGGAACTTATCGTTATCCTGGATAAGATCTTTAAACAAAAGGCCCAGAAAGAATGGGCGGAGCGCCTCGCTAAAGAAAACATTATCTGGACGACGGTACGCACGCCTAAAGAGGCGGCGGAAGACCCCAGCGCCTGGGCGGATACCTATTATAGAGAAATCGACCACCCCGCCGGGAAAAAGCTCAAGGTAATCATGCCGCCCTGGCAGTTCAGCGAAACCCCCACCACCATCCGCCGCACCGCTCCGGAATACAGCCAGCACACCGAGGAAATCCTCACGGAAACGCTCGGTTACACCTGGGACGATGTCACCAAATTCAAGGACAAAAAAGTCATCGAGTAAAAATCTCCCCTGCCCCCTCTTTTTCAAAGAGGGGAAGGTAAGCCTGAACTAAAAATGATTGGTTTGTACCATCATCCTCTCCCTTTGAAAAAGGGAGAGTGAGAGAGGGATTTTTCAAGGAGGCACCATGGGCGATTTACTAAAAGGCAAAGTGGCGGTGGTCACCGGTTCCGGTAACGGCCTCGGCCGCGCGGAGGCCATCGCTATCGCGGCGCAGGGCGCCAAAGTGGTCATCAACGACCTCGGCACCACCTCTGACGGCAAAGGCCAGGACAAAGGCCCGGCGGAAAAGGTCGTTAACGAGATTAAGCAAGCCGGCGGCGAAGCCGTACCCAGCTATGCCAGCGTGGGCACCCCGGAAGGCGCGGAAAGCATTATCCGGACCGCCATTGATACCTACGGCCGGCTGGATATCCTGGTCAACAACGCCGGCTTTAACCGCGACCGCATGATTTACAACGTCCCGGATGAAGACTGGGCCGCCGTGCTGGCTGTCAACTTGAGCGGCACCTTCTACTGCACGCGGGCCGCCTGCCGCATTATGAAAGAGCAGAAATACGGGCGCATTATCAGCACTTCCTCCCACGCCGGGCTGGGCAACATGGGGCAGTGCATTTACAGCGCCGCCAAGGAAGGTATCGTTGGTTTGATGCGCACCGTGGCGCGTGATATGCAGCGCTTCGGCGTCACCGCCAACGTCATCCGTCCCGTTTCCGGCACGCGCGGCTTTAAGGAGATGCTGGAAACCAAGAACCTCGCGGAAGCCTGGGCCAAGATGTGGGGCAAAGAAGTTGCGGAACGCCGCCTCAAGCAGATGCTGGAGCTGAACCAGCCGGAAGATGTCGCCAACCTGGTCGTCTATCTGGCCACGGAGCAGGCGGATAACGTTAACGGCTGCGTCTTCGAGGTCTGGCACGGGCACGTCGGCATCTTTAACGACCCCCCGCCCCTGGAAGGCGTGCTCTGGAAAGACGGCCGCTGGACGCCGGAAGAGCTCGTGGAAACCATGCCCTCCACCATCACCAAGAATAAAGTCCACGATTTGCCCGCTATTTTCCCGTTCTAGTATCTCCCCCTTTACCAGTCTCTCCCTTTGAAAAAGGGAGATTAAGAGGGATTTTGTATTAGGAGATTATAAATGTTAAAGAAAATGGACCATATCGGTGTCGTGGTGAAAGAACTTGATAGCGCGATTAAGGCTTATACGGACATGTTCGGTTTTAAGGTAGTGGAACAAATGGCCGGCCCGGGCGGCGAGTTCAAAAATGCCATGCTGGCACTGGGCGATGTGCGCGTTGAGCTTTTCCAGCCCTTAAAGGAAGGGAGTTTTTCCCGCTTCCTGGAAGAAAAAGGCGGCGGTCTGCACCACGTATCATTCCTTACCGACGATATTATGAAAGAAGTCAAAACGCTTAAAGCGCAGGGTAAGAAACTCCAGAATGAAGAGCCGATGCAGCTCCCCGGCGCCAAAATCGTCTTTGTCCACCCCTCCGCCGCGGAGAACGTCTTGATTGAACTGGTGGAAAGAAAGTAAAAAAACCGCCATTCCCGCGCCCGCGGGAACCCATCCCCTTTCCCGTCTCTCCCTTTGAAAAAGGGAGATTAAGAGGGATTTTGTAGTAGTATAATCATCCTCCCTCCTTCGTAAGGGGAGAGACGAGAGTACCATACCGGCGGAAGCCGGTATCCAGTTAGCCCATACTGTGAGCAGTTTAAAGGCTAAATCCAGCCAATCCGTAATCACTGGATTCCGTTTTACAACGGAATGGAAATCCTCTGACATTTTCCATAAAAAATAGTGACATTTACCGCTTTACACCCTATCGCCGGTGTCTTTATAATGTAATCCCCTTACCCGTCTCTCCCTTTGAAAAAGGGAGATTAAGAGGGATTTTGTAGTAGTATAATCATCCTCCCTCTTTCGTAAAGAGGGACATGAGGGAGATTTTACCCCTCTCCTTACCCCACCAGCAGCGGCACCAGCTTCCTCACGCTGTCCACCTTTTCCAGGTTCAGCAGCTTGTCCAGCAGTTCCGTGGCTTTCTTTTTACTTATCTTCCCGCAGAAGTCCACGTTTACCCAGTACTTGGCGATGATATCGTCATGGGTCATGGGGTTATCTATCGGGTCGCCCTTGACCTTGGTGACGGTCTCCGTGAACTTCCCTCCGTCTTTGGTCGTTACCGTCATCCGGGCTTTCTCGAACGCCACGTCATCGGCCCTGGTCAGCTTTATCTTCTTGATGAATTCCGCTACCGCCGGGTTGCGTATCGCCTTTTCCGTCATGTGCTCCGGCTTGACGCTGCCGAACAGGAACGCCGTCGCGATGACGTATTCGTAGCTGAAAGCCGCGTTGCCGTGCGGGAACGGCCCTATCTTGAAGGGATGCCCCACGATGTGGTCGAGGCCGCCCTGCGCCACCTCCAGGTTGACGGATGCGATATCTTCGGCCTTGAGGTTGTTTTTCTCTTTTAACGTTAGCGCCGCCTGGATGGCGGAATGGGTGATGCGGCAGCTCGGATAAGGCTTTATCGTGCCGTCGTAGCAGTAGACTTTCCCCACCCCATCCTTCAGCACCAGCGGCTTTTTGCAGCCCTCGGTAAACATCTTGTAGTAGCCGAACTTGCTCATCAGCATGTCCTCCGGCCCCGTCCACCCCGCTTTGGCCAGTTCCGCGGAGCTGATGCCGCCCCGCGCCGCCAGTCCCTGCGGCAGCTTGAAGGCCGTGGTGCCGTCCCAGAAGCTTTGGAAGGTGGTGCCTATCTGGTTCAGGGCGATGCCGAAGGCATTTCTTAACTGCAGTTTGGTCAGCCCCATCAGCCGTCCCGCCGTGGCCGGCACCCCGAAGGTATTAACCGTCCCCACCCCGTCCCATCCCAGGGAAAACCCGAAGCCGGAACCCGCCAGTATCCGCGCGGCGGTATCATCGCCCGCCAGCAGGGCGGTGATGAATTCCTTGCCGCTGGCGTTGGCAACCTCGGCGAGCGTGAATGCCGAGGGTACGGTCGTCTCGCTGATATGGCCCGGGCAGCTTACACCATCCACCAGCGGGCTAACCGCCCCGTAATCGAACGAGCGCGCCATGATGCTGTTCATCAAAGCCGCCTCGGCTGCCGGCGCTTTGTCCCCGTGGATGAGGATGGTGGCTTCTTTCTTGCCGCCCTTGTCTTTCAGAAGCTTCAGCAATTCGTGGTTCCCTGTATCGCCGTAGCCGCCTATCAGGCAGCCCATGGTATCTATAATGCGGTATTTGGTGGTCTCCAGCAGTTCGCCGGAAAAATTCTCGTAACGCGTATCCAGTATGTTATCAATCAACCGTTCGATGGCGGTTTGTTCCGCAGGTTTGTTCATTCTAGCCTCCGTAGAGTTAATGATTCACTTAAATGATGTTATTATTATTTAGCAACAATAACTGGAGATAAGTCAACCTGTGTCATTTAAAACCGTAGCCCCCTTCCTTTCGTAAAGGAAGGGGGTTGGGGGATGGATTTTATCAAAGATAAAGGGGTTTGGTCTAATAAAGAGTGTTAATTGGGAAAGTAAAAAATTATACCTGCCTTAACACTTTCGGCCTTGTCCGGAAAAAGGTTGTAATGCCGATGATTACCGGCAATAATAATCCGTATCCAATCAATATCGGCTGCACTTTCATCAGCCAGCCCACCACCGGCAGCGTGATAAACAGAAAAGCCATGGACGGCGTCACGTTGCGTTTCCATGTGAGGATTAACAGCGTCGGCAGCGCCAGTATCAGCATCGGGATGGTTACCAGTACCAGCAGAATGCCGATTGTCGTGCTGACGCCCCGCCCTCCCCGGAAACCCAGCAGAACCGGCCAGTTATGTCCGATAACCGCTGCCAGCCCGGCCGCTAAAACCGCCAGTTGCGGCATGTCCGCCGCCATGGCGATAAGAATGACGGCCGTGCCTTTAACGGCATCGATAATCCCCACGATAATCCCCGCCAGCGGGCTAAGTTCCCGGTAGGCGTTGGCGGCGCCGGCATTACGGTCGCCCATTCTGCGGATATCGCGCTTTAAAGCAATGCGCCCGGCAAGGTAGGCGGTGGGGATGGAGCCGAGGAGATAGCTGAAGATAACCATCAACCATGGCATAGCGTATTTCCCTGGTGCCGGGAGAGGGACTCGAACCCACAAGGATTGCTCCGGCGGATTTTAAGTCCGCTGCGTCTGCCTGTTCCGCCATCCCGGCGCTTCCAAAACAATTGTAGGGTGTACGGGAAAGGGTGTCAAGGGAAACGTGCCGCCTCCCCCATTATAAGTCTCTCCCTTTAAAAAAGGGAGATTAAGAGGGATTTTGTAGTAGTATAATCATCCTCCACATTTCTTAAAGAGGGACATGAGGGAGTTTTTAGCGACAAAACCCCCTTCCCCTTCTCCCCCAACTCCTCTATACTGATAGCTGATGACTGGCAGCTGATAGCTGGTTTAACATAAAACAAATAAAAACAAATCAGCTTCAACTCAAAGCTAAAAAGGTGTGAAAAAAATTAAAAAACAAATAAACAAATAATGGTTTTACCCGTGTGCCTTGCGGAAAGATTCCATTTTGCGCTTGTGGGAATGAAAAACCGGGTCGACGCGTTTTGGAGGATGCTTCTTCGGGGCCAAATCGGCAGCGGGAGCAACCGGTTTCTCCTCGATTTTTGTATCGGGCAGAAGCGCCTTGGTAGTCGCTTCGGTTTTTGCCTCCGGCAATTTTGTTTCCTTTACCGGTTCCGTTAGCGCTGACTCCGGCGGCTTGTTCCGTGAGCCAAAACTGCGGGAAAGATGCGCTTTGCTTAAAGCGCTGGCTATCATCCCCGCGATAACCATAATCAGGTCGCTGGTTTCTTTCTCCAGGCGCTTTTTATTGGGGGATGCCGCCCCCAGTATCCCGTAAACCCGGTAAGTCATCAAAGGCACGGCCACCAGCCATTTATAGCCGGCCGCTTTGAATGAGGCCAGCCAGTAAACCCCGTCATTATTCAGGTCTGGGATAACTATTTTATGGCCGATGCCGATGATTTGCCGGCTGAAATCATGCCCCATATCCATAGATATTATTTCCGAACGCATTTCATTACTAAAACCGCGCTCGGCGGCAAGAAATAGCTGTTGATTTTGCGCACCGCTGATGGTCTGTATCCAGCAGCATTCCAGGCTCATAATCTGGGAAAGCGTATCCAGCGCCGTATTGATGAGCTTTTCCGGCTCGTTAGTCAAAGACAATATTTCGTTGACCTCTCTGATTACAGAGAAAGCGCTGCTGGTTTTAATGGCGTGAGAACCTCGAATAGATTAAGACAAGCTTATGGAAATTATAGAACAAATTGCTATAAAGGAAAAGTTACAAGTGTAAAGTATCGTATCGTAATGGTAAACGGACCGGCGAGCGGAAACAACAAAAATCTCACAAAAATGGGAAATACGCTAAAAAATGAAAATTTGATGCTGGTAGGTATTGACAAAAGCACTATTTAGTATTATCATGCGCAACATGACAATGAAACAGAATCCCGCCAAGCCCAGGTACGCCAAAGGGCAGAAGGTTGTTATCAAGCCGGTTAATGAGAGTGGCATTACCCAGCGCGAGAATAGCGTTAATGCTTATGCCGGGCAGGTGGGGGAGGTTTCAAATTACTACTGGATAAGCCCGCGTATCGAGCAGATTTTCTATGTCTATAAAGTAAAAGTGGGCAAGAATCTTAGTAAAGAAATCGTGGTTTATGAGGACGAGCTGGAACCCGGGTATTAGGGAAAACGGTAACTAAAACGCTGCGGGCTGCCGGCAAAGGCGGCCTTTTTTATTGGTGAAAAAACTGGAGGCGACGACCGGATTCGAACCGGTGAATAGGGGTTTTGCAGACCCCCGCCTTGCCACTTGGCCACGTCGCCTTATACCGCTATTAATTCTAAGCTAAAATCAAAAATGATGCAACGTTCTCCCTGTATGGTCATTGCGAGGGAGTCCCGATGTAATCGGGGCGACCGTTATGGCTTCTCCATATTGCAACGATTATTCCTAAGAGATAATGAGCTTAGAGTTTCTGCGTTAAATACCACCTTCTGTATTCAGGGTGCTTCAGGTTTGTACCCCGGTCGTAATACATCTCATAAACTTCGCCTTCGGTCGTCTTCACGCGGTAATAACTGCGGTGGTGCCGCGTTCTCCATGTCTTGCTCGTCTCGCTGCTCCCGAAGCCGGAATCCGGCCAGAACTCCAGCACTTCCTTAACCACGTATTCACGCCCGTCCAGCGTAAAGGACACGGGTGCTTTAACCTCTCCTCCCGTGGTTACCTCTATCCGTTTGGCGAAAAAGCGTTCCGTCATGTTATCGCTAAAACCTCTCCGCTAATGCTATCTTTAGCATGCTGGCCTGTCAAATCGTTAGTTAATTGACCGTAAAATATGTTAATATGGGGTATCATCGTAGCAGGAGGTGCCGGGATGAAACAGACCTATGCTGCCGCCGGCGTGGATATTGACCTCAAGTCTAAAGTCATCTCCAAAATCGGTCAATATGCCCGTTCCACCACCCGCCCGGAGGTATTGAGCGGGGTGGGGTTTTTCGGCGGCCTCTTCGAGATGAAAGGTTATCAAAATCCGGTCATCGTCTCCAGCGTGGATGGGGTCGGCACCAAGCTGAAAATCGCCTCCGCTTTAAAGAAATTCGATACCGTCGGTAAGGATATCGTCTCCCATTGCGTCAATGATATTATCACTAGCGGCGCGGAGCCGGTCTTCTTTCTCGACTATATTGCCACCGGCAAGGTGGTGGCGGACCGGCTGGAAGCAGTTGGTAAGGGCCTGGCGGAAGCCTGTAAAGAGGTTGGGGCGGCATTGATCGGCGGAGAAACGGCGGAGATGCCCGGCATCTATCGTGGCGATGATTTCGACCTTGTGGGGTTTATCGTGGGGGTGGTGGAAAAAGATAAAATCATGATGGGCGAATCCATCGCGGCCGGGGACGCGATAATCTGCCTGCCTTCCAACGGATTGCACACCAACGGGTATTCGCTGGCGCGTAAAATCTTCGGGGAAACGGCGGCGGCGCTGAACAAAAAGTACCCGGAACTTGGCCGTACCGCCGGCGAGGCGCTCATGGAAACCCACATCTGCTATTATAATCAGCTCAAGCCCCAGATGAAGAACGTTAAGGGGCTGGCGCACGTTACCGGCGGCGGGCCGGTGGGTAATATCCCCAGGTCTTTACCGAAAGGGCTGGCTGCCCGCCTGGACAGCTCTAAATGGGAAGTCCCGCCCATTTTCACCCTGATGCAGAAGAAGGGAGGCGTGGATATTAAAGAGATGTACCGCGTCTTCAACATGGGCATCGGGATGGCGGTCGTCAGCGCGCCGGAGAATGTTAAAAAGCTGGTCAAAGCTTTACCCGGCGCTGCGTTAATCGGTGAGGTAGTGAAACAGAAAGGCGAAGCCCGCGTCATCATCGACGGCGAGGGCTACCGCCAGGATAAAGTAGCGTAAAAGGATTATGGTTAACGCCGTTTTGGTAACCGATATGCTCCATGGCTTCATGGATGAAGGTTGCCCGCTGTATTGCGGCGCTAAAGCCCGCCGGATAATCCCCAATATCGAGCGCCTGCTGGAAAGAGAACTCGCGGCAGGTTCGCGGATTTTCTATATCTGCGACCACCATGACCCGGACGATATCGAGTTCAAGATGTTTCCGCCGCACTGCATCGCCGGCACGGCGGAGACGGAAGTAATCCCGGAATTCGCCGGGTTCCCCGGTGAAATTATCAAGAAAAAACGCTATAGCGCTTTCTCCGGCACCGGACTCGCGGCGAAACTGGAAAAACTCAAGCCGGAAAAGATAATTATCTGCGGCGTCTGCACGGATATCTGCGTTTGCCACACGGCGGCGGACGCCCGCAATTTGGACTATCAAGTGGAGGTGCCGGCAGACGGTGTGGCGTCCTTTGACGAGAGGGCTCACGCTTATGCCCTGGAACACATGGAAAGAGTCCTTGGCGTCAAGGTGATTTACGGCGCAGGAACTAAATTGCCGGAACCCAAATTCAAACCTTCTCCGGCGGTTATTTCCGGAGATACCGCCGATATTTATTTCCCCCGCACGATAGAGATTCTTAAAAAAGAAGACATCAATCCCGTTGCCACTATGGAGGTCTTCGGGGGGCGGGCGGGTATTCTCTGCGGCATTGAGGAAGTTAAAGCCTTATTAAAAGAAGTACTGCCGGAAAACAGCCGTGAGGTTTGGGCATTACCGGAAGGGGAATCGATTTCGGCTAAAGAAGTAGTCTTGCGCATCACCGCCCCTTATCAAAGTTATGGCCTTTATGAAACGGCGGTTATCGGCATGCTGGCGCACGGCACCGGCTGGGCGACCGCCGCGCGGGAGTGTGTGCGGGCGGCCGGAAATATTCCGGTTATCAGCTTCGGGGCGCGGCATGTTCATCCCTCGGTGGCCGGCGTGATGGACTATGCGGCGGTAGTGGGCGGATGTAAAGGCTGCTCCAGCGTCGAGGGAGGCAGGCTCGCCGGTCTGACAGCGTCCGGCACCATGCCCCACGCCCTGATTCTTATCGTCGGCGATACGGTAAAAGCCACGATGTTGTTTGATAAGCACATGCCGGCGGGAATACCGCGGGTATCGCTGGTGGATACCTTCAAAGATGAAGTAGAAGAAAGCCTGCGCGTAGCTGAAGCGCTCGGGAAAAAACTCAACAGTGTCCGCCTGGATACCCCGTACGAGCGCGGCGGCGTGACGGCGGAACTGGTCAGAGAAGTGCGCGCCAGGCTGGACCAGGCCGGTTTTGGTCATGTCGGGATTTTTGTCAGCGGCGGGTTCGACCCCGAACGCATCAGATATTTTATCGAACGCGGCGCGCCGGTAGATGGGTTCGGGGTGGGGAGCTACATCAGCGGGGCCAGGCCGATAGATTTTACGGCTGACCTGCATGAGGTGAGCGGCAAACCGATTGCCAAACGCGGGCGGGTGCCGGGTATTACGCCCAACCCGCGGCTGCAGCGGATATTATAACAAGGGGAGGGTTTTTTATGCTTTGGGAAACGATGGTGAACTTCCTTAAATCGTGGTTTGATTATCCTGGCCTGACGTGGGACCTGATGCTCGTTGGCATAGCACTGGCCATCGCTTTTGGCGTTATCTGGTTGCTTGGGTACTGGCCCCCGGTTTTTAAAAAAGTCTGGTTTTGGCCGGTATTGGTTGTCAGCGCTTTTTTGACGGTGTTGGCGATAACATTCGTGCAGATTCCGCTACAGTATTACATGAACCAGGGTTTTGTAAATACCTGGGATACCGCAACGCTTATCGACTGGCTGCTGTTAGTCTTTGTGCCCCTTGTTCTGGTCAGCGGGCTGGTGCAGGAAGGCGCCAAAATGGTGCCGGTGACCATCTGGTGGTGGCGCAGCGGTAAAAATATCGACCCCAAAATGGGGCTGGTTATCGGCGCGTTCGCCGGGGCCGGTTTCGGTATCTTTGAGGCGGTATGGCAGCATAACAGCGTTTTTGCCGCAGGTTGGACTACCCAGATGATATCCATATACGGTTTTGAAGGTATTCTTCCCTTCTGGGAGAGATTCTTTGCGATAGGTTTTCACATCGCGGTTTCCGCCCTAGCCGGTTATGGACTGGCTAAAGGAAAGGGATGGCAGTTCTATCTTATTGCCTCCGGCCTCCATGGTTTGTTGAATTGGGGAGTCGTGCTACTGCAAAAAGGATATCTCAACAGCATTCAACTGGAAATATATGTCGCCGGTATCGCCGCTATTGTCACGGCAGTGGTTTTGATGCTGCGCTGGAGGATGAATCACGACGCACCGCTGGCAGAACCGGTAACGCCGGAAGAGCCTGTAATGCCCGCGGAAACAGCCGTCTAGGAGCGTTTAAATTCCAGCTTGAGTACCTTTTTGGTGTCCGGCCTGACCCGATAGCGTTCGTCGATACGCCAGCCCGCTACCCATATAATATGGTCGCCCGCGCAAACGATGGGTACATGGCGGCGCCACGCCCGCGGTATCCTGGCGTCTAGCATAAACCGGTTTATTTTCTTGGTTTGGGCCATACCCAGCGGCTGAAAATGGTCGCCGGGGAGGCTGCGCCGTACGGTCAGGCTTTTTCCGGCTGCCGCCGCATCGAAGCAGGCGGTAAAGCCGCCGTCTTTTATCCCGGCGGAGATGGGCAGGATGGATGCCTCGATATCCCAGCCGGCAGCGGATGTTTTACCCGGAATATGCAGCGTAAACTCGCCTTCCAGGGCAGGGAAAGGACAGAGAGAAGCCGTCTCCGGGGCTAAAATGTAGCGCCCGTAGTCCACGTAAAAATTAAGCCCGAAAGGTAAGCCGATGGCCTTTCCGGCCGGTTTTCCCAGGGCGTTCATGATGTCCTCGATATGACCGGCCTCGATATCTTTAAGGCTGCCGAGTATCGCTTCTATGGCAGAGCGGAGGATATGGCGCTGCAGGGCCGGATGCAAGATGTTAAATTCTTTTTTATCGATAACCGCCGCGCCGTTTTCCAGCGTGACTGTTTTAGCGGCAAGCCGGGCGGCTTCTTTTTCGATGAAATCGAGGTCGTCAGTGGCGGTGCGCGCGGTCCTTAAAAGCGCTTCCGCAATCTGCGGGTTGTATTTTTTAAGTTCCGGCAGCAGGTGATGGCGGACTCTATTGCGGAAAGGCTCCGGCGCCAGATTTGAGGCATCGGTACGGGGCTTGAGATTATGTGCTTGGCCATAAGCGATTATCTCTTCGCGGCTTAACTCAAGCAGCGGCCGGATAACCTTCAGATTAAATCCGGCAATTTGCTGTTGTGTTTCAGGCAATAATCCGCGTAAGCCCCTCGTGCCGCTGCCGCGCAGCAGGTGCATTAAAATGGTCTCTACATGGTCGTTAGCCGTATGTCCCACCGCCACCCTGGCCGACCCGGTTTTTTGCACGGCGGCTGCGAGGAAATCATACCTTACTTCCCGGGCGGCTTCTTCCAGCGTGAGGCGGTGTTTTTTCTGGAAGGCCCGCACGTCTTTCGCTTCTATAGTAGCGGGGATTTTCAGGCGGCGCGCCAGCCCGGCGACGTATTTTTCATCCGCGTCCGATGCCGCGCCGCGCAGTTGATGGTTGAGGTGCGCGATATGCAGCTTTATTTTAAGGTCTCGTCTCAAGCTATAAAGTAGATGCAGCAGGCAAACGGAATCCGGCCCGCCGGAAACGGCGACCACCACCTTTTCCCCGGCGGATACCAGATGATTTTCCCTGATAAAGGCGAGGACTTTTTGTTCCGGAGTAATTTGCAGCTTGGTCATGCAATCTTATTTGGTCTGGAGTATGAGTTTACTGCGGTGGATGGACTCCGGGTAGCGTTCAAAGCCGAGCGCGGCTGTCACCTGCTCCGGCCGTCCCGAACCGGTGCTGTCGCAGCGCAGTCTCATCCCGATGGTGCAAAAGCCGCGGCGCCAATCGATGAGCCACAGGTCGTCGATGAGGGCGCGGAGGTCGTATTTACGCGGGCCGGTATCGCGCTGGTGCTCCCAGGGGAGGGTCTCTTTATCCAGCAGCCCGTTGAGCGCCGTTTCTATTTCATCCCTTGCTTTTTCCGTGGCGATAGCAACCGTGTATTCCGCTTGCCTCACCTGGGATTGCAGTGACGGCATCGTCAGGGGGGTATTATAGACCCCGCCCACGCTAATGCCGCGCGGCAGTTGCCGCCCCATGGCGGCGGTAAAGGCGTGCGGTGATGTAAACTTGTCCAGATAAATATCCATCAGTTCCGCCTCGCTGGTGACGCCCATGGCCAGGGCCAGCGCCATCGATATCTGGGGGTGCGGGTTAAACCCCCGCGAGTAAGTCAGCGGGATGCCGGCGCGGTTGAGCGCCCGCTGCCATAAACGGATTAAATCGAGATGGGAAATGTACTTTATGGCCTCCCCGCGGCTGAACCGGATACGTAAACGCTGCATAGTTAACCTCTTTGAAATAATAACACATAGATGATGGTATAAGATATAGGGAGCAGCTGAAAGCTCTAAGCATTAAATTCTAAACAATATAAAAACTAAAAGCACCGGATTTTAAACTTTTGGTCATTTGAATTTGTTTAGAGTTTAGGATTTAGGATTTTCCCTTTTGAGGTACTTCTGCGTCCACGGGCAGGCGGTGATGCAGAGTCCGCAGATAGACACGCTCTCCCCGATGAGCTTCTGCGAGAGGTTGCGCGCCATGTCCCGGCAGGCAAAAGCGTTATAGAGGTACTCGCGGGGCATACCCGCCTTCCATTTTTCCCCGGTAATGGCGTGGGCCGGGCAGGCGTCATGGCAATGGAGGCAGTGGGAGCAGAGCGATTCGTTTATCGGTATCCCCGGCTCGATAGGGGCATCCGTCAGCACCGTAACCAGTCTCACCGCCGGGCCGTACAGCCGGGTAACCAGCAGGGCGCTTTTGCCTATCCAGCCTAATCCGGCGCGGGTGGCCACCGTCTTATGCGGCAGCTTGGCGGTGAGCGTGCTTTTATCTTCTTCAAAAGTGGCGGGGCGGACTTTAGCTCGATAGCCTTTTCCCGTCAGGAACATGACCGTCTTTTCCGCTAGGTTATCCAGCAGCTCATTTACCTTTTTATATTCCCCGTGATACTCCGCCGTGGGCCCGATCTTGATATTTGAGACAACCTGCGGATTCAAAGCAACAACGATAGAGATGCCGTAAGGGAAATTATCTCTGGCTGCCGTCTCTAGCTCTTTAAGGTCGGCAAAGCCCACCAGGCCGGCGCCGCTGGCGGTTAAAAATGATGTTAGTTCTTCATTGAGGGTTGGCATGACAGGTTAATGATAGCGGAAGGGGAGAGATGGTGTCAAAAATAAACCATTCCGGCGGAAGCCAGAATCCAGTTATTTTGAATCTGCTTTATTAAACCTTTAAATTCGCTAAACCTGGCTTGACTGGATACCGTCTTTCGACGGTATGGATTGGGGAGGAAAAGGGGAGAGGGGTAT
>DAOUGB010000071.1:0-4029 GCA_034429595.1 Dehalococcoidales bacterium | reverse complement strand
CCATCCCCGTCGCCCCGATAACCCCCCCCCTGATTTTCTTGTTCAACTTTTTCCTCTCAAGTTTTTACCGGTATTTAATAAAAATTATAACAGATTTACGCCGGCTAATCATCAGCCCAGCTATATTTTTTCTTCTTATTTTTCAGCTTTTCCAGCTCGCAACTGTAACATACGCCGTTGTGACAGCACACTACCCCGCCGCACTCCGGGCATTTCCACTTCTTTGCTTCTTTTTCTAAAAACTTCTCCATCCCCTTTTCTTTGATGAAGGTAAGGTTTTCTATCATGCTCATATGATATTTTGTAGAATAACGGTTATCCAGTCTCTTCAGTCTGCCACAAGGAAAATCCTTACAGTCATAACAAAACGCTATCTTCCCCTCCCCTATCAGGTCGCAGCTTCTTTTCATAAAGGCGCAATTCTTGCCCCGCGGGCGGCAGCCGTTGCAGTACGCCTTCATCACGCCCGTCTTCCTTAAATCATATTTCATGGACAGGAAATTGCTGCATAAAGCGCAGTTCATGCCGCACGGGGCGATTAATGCCTCGGGGGTTATTCGTTCCAGCGGTATGGGTACCCATGGTGTCTTTTTCAATTTCCCGTACCCGCAGCTCAAGCAGATGCCGTTATTGCCCATGACCATACCGCATTGGGGGCACTTCCACCTCGCCTCTTCCCTTTTAAGTAAAAATGCCTCGCCCTTGTCCCTGATAGTCTCCAGGTTCCCTATATTGCTTATCTCGGCGTTCCTGCGGTACCGCTCATCTATCTGCCTGATTCTTCTGCACGGGAATTTTCTGCATTCGTAACAATACCCTGATTCGCTGGTTTGTCTTTCCTCGCACCTTTTAATGACGCACTTCTCGAGTTTACCCGGCTTTCTTTCACGGCAGCCGGGGCATCGGTTGTTTTTTCTAAGGTGTGAATGACAAATATTGCAGTTGATGCCGCAATAGGCAATTAAGGCTGCTTCCATCATTTTATTTCGCCCACGTCCCATACCCGTGTTTCGCGGAATCTATTTCCTCCGGGTACGTGAACTTCATCGCGGCCAGTAAAGCCATCTGCCGTCCCAGGTCTTTGGCCGCCTTCATGCACTTTTCCAGTTCTTTCACATCTCCCTTATCAAGCCCATACGCCGCCACGAAATTCGCCGGGAGCATCTGCCGGGTGACAATCCAGAAATATAAATCTTTTAGCCCATCGGCCAGCCCCAGGCTGCCAGCGGTTACCACCACCCCCCCCACCTTGTTATTCAGGCTTCCCCGCGGGCGTTTTAGAGAAACGGTCCGGTCTATAATAGCCCTTAGCCACGGCGTCACCGAATATGAATATATCGGCGTCCCGAAGATAATACCGTCCGCTTCCAGCATTTTTTTAAAAAGCACCGTTACATCGTCTTTGATATAACATTCGCCTGTTTTATCGCAAACCCGGCAACCATCACAGGGCTTTATATCCTTACCGATGATGCTGAAAAGCTCGGTTTCCGACCCCTCCTGCCTGGCTCCCTTTAACGCTTCTTGAAGTAAAATCTCCGTGTTACCCTGTTTTCGCGGACTGCAGCAAATAGCTAAAATCTTCATTTTTCCCTCCTTGATACCCCATATCTTATCCAAATAAAACAAAAAAGGGAAGCTTTTTACACTTCCCTTTTGTTATCTGAATATAGTTCAAAAGTTTAGAGCTGCATTTCCTTTACGCCCTCTTTTGGTATGATAAGCTTCGGCTCGGTGACGGACTGCACATCATCCGCCGTCAGGCCGGACATTACCTCTTTCAGCACCATGCCTTTAGGCGTGATTTCTATTACCGCTAAATCGGTGAAGAGCATGCTCACCCTCCCCGCTGCGGTAGCTGGATAGGAAAGCTCATTGACTATCTTATACTCGCCGTCTTTGGTGGTGTGTTCCATAGCGATGAACAGCTTCTTGGCTCCCGCGCACAAGTCCATCGAACCGCCGATATTGCCCACGAACAGGCCGCGGGTGGGATTTGACCATCCGGCGTAATCGCCGCGGGCGTTAATCTGTAAAGCGCCCATGACCGCGATATCGATATGCCCGCCGCGTATCATGGCGAATGATTCGGCGATATCGAAGTAGCAGGAACCCGGCAGTGCCGTTACCGCCTGGCAGCTGGCATTGATAAGGTCCTGGTCCACGTCATTCCCTTCCGCCAGCGCGCCGGTTTTCAGCATACCTATCTCTGACTGGAGGATGACATCCTTGCCCTCTATCCAGTTGCTGATCAGTGTCGGAATCCCGATACCCAGGTTAACATACATACCGTCTTGTATCTCACGGCTGACCCGCAGGGCGATCATTTCCCGGGGCAGACCTTCAATCTTAGTTGGAGACATTTTTCTTCTCATCCTTCCTGTTAGTCAATCGTTATTGCGAACTTGGGACGGTCGACCTTTATAATCCGTTTGACATATACTCCGGGGGTATGGATATCATCGCCGTCCAGTTCACCGGGCGTGACAATATTTTCGGCTTCCACGATGGTCACTTTAGCCGCTGTAGCCATGACATGATTGAAGTTACGGGCGGTCTTGGCATAGCGCAGGTTGCCTTCGCGGTCGGCGATTTTAGCGTGGATGAAGGCGAAATCCGGTTTCAGCGCATATTCCAGTACATAAGTTTTACCGTCGATTACCTTCGTTTCTTTAGGGACACGTTTTTCCTTGATTTCCGTAACGATACTTTCCTCAACTACCGAACCGACACCGGTCGGCGTATAGAAAGCCGGGATGCCGGCACCGGCGGCGCGGTATTTTTCCGCCATCGTGCCCATGGGATAGACTTCCAGCTCGATTTTTCCGGCCCTGACCGCCTGCTCAAAGGGGTCTTGGGCGCCTTTGCTGGCGGAGCGGAACAGGCCGTAAGAATCGATGACTTTCTTCAACTGGCCGTTGAGCGTCAGCGCCTTGAGTTCCTGGGCCGCACCGAGCATCGGGCCGCAGCCGCAGGTGAGGGTGAGGTTTTTGGTGCCTTTTTTGATGAGTGCTTGAAGCAATGCCCTCGGGACGCCGCAGGCGAAGAACCCGGGGATGGCGATTACCGCGCCATCTTTTACGTCGGCTATCGCTTCTTCGAGAGAGGGTAAGACTTTATCCATGAACGAATTGCCTCCTTGCTAATTTTACCTAAGCCGCTCGCCAGCTTTTTCCAGTTTTCCATCTTGGTTTCCAGCTGTTCGACACGTGCTTTTAACTGCACTTCTTCCACAATCCCCGGCTTGTAACGTGCGAAGTACCCAACTCCTCCTATATATTCACCATTGCTGTCATACAGGTGAGATGCTGATACCCGCACCGGGATTATTTTTCCGGATTTCGTCTTCGTCCGGGTTTCCATGTTATGTATGCTGCCGCCGGCCCGGTATATTTTCCGGTTGGCTTCCCGCGCCAGCTCGATACTCGCATAGACTTCTACAATGCTTTGACCGATGAGTTCGCTCATCGTACGTTCGGTAAGTTCGCAGGCTTCCTGGTTAGCGAATTTGATGATACCTTCAGCATTGATGGCGAGAACGGCATCGGAATTGAGCAAAGCGTCCATGTGTCCGCCACGATGGGTCTTCATCTGTTTTTCCATTTGCTCCACCCCATTATATCAAATTCAAATTTTTTTTGCCTATATCATGCGATACAAGTATTACCTGTATCCAAAGTATTATATCCTTCTCTTTTATATCGCTACAACACGATAAAACCCCTACCTGTGAAAATATTTCCCTTTCTCCCTTCCTCTAATTACCCTCCCCCTTGACGGGTGTTGTATCAAAAGTGTCCATACTATTGTCATTCTTCCCCCGATGCAAATCGGGGGAAGAATCCGTAGCTACTTTGCCAGGCGCGGATTCTTCGTCACGGAGTTTACACTGAGCGTAGCGAATGTATTCTTCAGAATGACTTTTGATACAAAGCCCTTTGTGGGAGAGGGATAAAGAGTAAGGGTGAATATTTCCATTAAAAATATTTTCAGAGATTATTCTCAAGCGCTGACACCGTATGCCCTCCC
>DAOUGB010000070.1:0-11822 GCA_034429595.1 Dehalococcoidales bacterium | reverse complement strand
GAATCAAGCTAAGTAAAGAAAATAGATGAAAAATTCACCAAACGAATCGAGGCTATATTACATAAAACAAATAAAAATCGATACACGCTCAAAATGAAGCTGGGTTTAACATAATTCAAATAACGGGCATTTAGCTTCAGCCCAAAGCTAAATAAATAATAAAAAATATTTTTTAGCCCTTTTTACAAAACGAATCAAAGCTAAAAAGAACAATAAATGCATGTATGCCCATCCCGAAGAGTCCTGATGCAATCGGGACGGCATGGGAATCTCTATCTTTGGATTAAGCTGTCATAGAGCTTGCCGAGGGGCACTGTATACTGTTTACTACCCCTTGTACTTCTCCAGCGCCCCGTAGAACGCCCGCCAGAAGGGGTCGACTATCGGGTGCTCCAGCATCTTTTCCCTCCCCTGCTCCACCAGCACCATGCCCTTGTCCGGTTTGGTCAGCTCACCGACGATTGACGACTTGATGTTCTTGTCCGCCAGCGCTTTGACCACCGCTTTTGCCTTATGTTCCTTGCAGGCGATAATCAGCGTCCCCTCGCTGATGGAGGCGTACGGGTCAATTTCAAACAGCTTGCACACCTCCGCCACGGATTCTTCCATGATGATTCTTTCCTTCTCCACCCGCACGCCCAGCCCGGATGCCTGCGCCACTTCGTAAAGCCCCCCCCACACCCCGCATTCGGTAGCGTCATGCAGGGCCGTCACGCCGTTCTCCCTCACGCCTACCTTGACGGCCGTCATAGCATCTTCAACGACCGACATTTTATAGAATACCTGCTCGGCCCGGCGGCTCATCTCGCTGCCGTATTCCTTTTCGATAACCTTCGGGAACATGGCGGCCAGGATGCCGGTGGCCTCGATGGCCGGCCCCTTGGTGATGATTATCTTGTCCCCGGCCCGGCAGAGCCTGGGGGTAACGTACTCGTCCATCTCCCCGATGCCCACGATGGTGGCGCCGCCCACCATGGGGTAGTGGCAGTTCTCGTAGCGGGCGGTGTGGCCCGTAATGACCGTGATGCCCAGCTTAACGCATTCACGGTGGATGATTTCCCAGGTTGTCTCCAGTTGCTGTTTGGTCATATCCATCGGCAGATTGAGGTCGATGGAAAGATATCTGGGCTTCAGTCCGCTGGTCACGGAATCGGAGGCGATGATGTGCAGCGCGAACCAGGCCGCCCGCTCCCAGCCATACTCCGGCACGATAAAAACGGGGTCGCAGGTAAAAGATACCGCTTTGCCCCCAATCTCCGCGATGCCCACATCCACCCCGTGCTGCGGCCCCACCAGCACATCCTTGCTTTTGGCCCCCAGCCGCGGAAAGATCAGCTCGCTGAAAATCTCCGGCGATATTTTCCCGATTTCCGGCATGTCGCTCATGTGTCTTCCTCCTGCAATCTTTAAAAATAAAAACCAGAAGCTGTAAAAGGAACGGCTTCCGGTTTCGTCTTCACTTCCCTACGCTCGCATTACCGAGTTCAGGTTCAAAGGGTCTCCCCCGAAAGTATCGGGGGTGTCTCTCAGCCTTACAGCTCCCCTAGTGGCAATATTCTGTTGGCTACATTTTATACCGGAATTACTCCCATTTTCAAGCAAAGAGTTCCTGGCGCTGTTTCGCTTATTATAATTATCCCCTTGCCCTCGGAACTTATTTTTTAATGCCTGCTTTCACCGTAAATTAAAGTATCCCCCCATTTCTCACCGGCCGTGATATTATAAGATAAGAGGATATACTGGATAAGTATTGTTGTTCAGCGTTCTTGATTAGTCAGGCGGGGGGGGCTGATATGTCGGAGATAAGGCAAGACGTAACAACCAAAGAGTGGGTTATCATCGCCACGGAAAGGCTGAAGCGGCCTTCCGATTTCCAGAAGAAAGTCGCTAAGGCGGAAAGACCGCCTTTCAGCAGTACCTGCCCGTTCTGTCCCGGGAATGAAAGCATGTCCCCACCCGCCGTACTCTCCTACGCCAACGCAAAAACCGGCGCCTGGCAGGTAAGAGTGGTTCCCAACATCTATCCCGCCGTCACCCCGACCGGCAGCACCGCCAGAAAAATCGACCGCGGGTTTTTCCTGACAGCCGATGCTTCAGGCTATCACGAAGTAGTCATTGAAACACCTTTACACAACAAAACGCTGGCATTGATGACCGAGCCGGAAATAACGGATGCCCTCCGCGCTTTCCGGCAAAGATACATTGAACTGGCCGGGGAGCCGGGTATAAGATCGATTATCATCTTCAAAAACCACGGACTGGAAGCCGGCACGTCGCTGGAACATCCCCACGCACAGATTGTGGCGACGACGATTATCCCCCGGCACATGCGCATGCAGTACGAGGTAGCCATCGGCTACTACGATGATAACGGCCATAGCCTATATTCTGCCATGACCGCCCACGAGTTGGATGCCGGCAGCCGGATAATCATACATACCAAGAAATTCGTCGTTTTCCATCCCTTCGCTTCTCACCGGCCTTTCGAGACATGGATTATGCCCACGGACTGCCAGGCCAGCTTCGGCAAAGCGTGCGAAGCAGACTTACCGTACCTGGCCAGGGTCTTAAAGACAACACTGCTGAAGCTGTATCAAGGGCTGGATAACCCTGACTTCAATCTGGTAATCGATAGCGCGCCAATCGGTGAAGAACATATAGAAATATACCAGTGGCATATCAGAATTATCCCCCGTATCAGCAAGGCAGCCGGATTTGAAATCGGGTCCGGAATCTATATCAACCCTACCCTGCCGGAGGAGACAGCTAAATTCATGCGGAATCTGAAGGTAAAAAACTAGCACCTGAATAGCAATTCAGGAGGAGAAGAACATGGACCATATCTGCGAAAGGAAATATCACTGCATTCAGATAGAAGATTACGAGCCATTCATCGGCCCTGAAGCGATAGAACGCATCAAGAGCAAAGCTAAAGCGCTACAGAGTTTTCATATTGTTAATGTCAATTCAACTTATTACGGCGGAGGGGTGGCCCAGTTACTCTCATCACTTACCCTGCTGATGAACAGCCTGGGCATTACTACCGGATGGCGGGCTATCCACGGGCCGCCCGATTTTTTCAGTATCACCAAAAAGATGCATAACGCTCTCCAGGGCGCCGATATCAACCTTACCGAAATGAAAATGGATATTTACGAGCAGGTAGTTTATGAAAACTCCTTGAGAAATCACTTTGACCATGATGCCGTTATCATCCACGACCCGCAGCCCCTGCCCATGATCGAACACTACCGGAAAAAAGCACCCTGGATATGGCGCTGCCATATCGACCTTACCAATCCTAATCAGGAACTCTGGCGTTACCTGACGCCTTTTATCAATAAATACGACGCGGCCATTATCAGTGATGAAGACTACAAACAAGACCTCGATATTCCCCAGATAATAAATCCGCCGGCGATCGACCCCTTTTCCATCGTCAATAAAGAAATGGCCGAGAGTGATATTAACGAACGCCTGAAGCATTACAAAATCCCGCAAGACCTTCCCCTGATTGTCCAGATTTCACGTTTTGATACATGGAAAGACCCGCAGGGCGTCATCAAGGCGTTCAAAATAGCCCGGAAAGAAGTGCCGGCGACTCTGGTGCTGCTGGGCAACGTAGCCACGGATGACCCGGAAGGCGAAGTTGTTTACCGTTCTTTACTGGATGAACGGGAAGAACGCATCCTGATCATCAGTTCCCAGGACAGCGCTCTGGTGAATGCTCTCCAGCGGCGCGCGGCTATCGTCCTGCAAAAGTCACTGCGCGAGGGATTCGGTCTTACCGTTTCCGAAGCATTATGGAAGGGAACGCCGGTTATCGGGGGGAACGTCGGCGGCATCCGCCGGCAGATCCAGAACGGGATTAACGGCTTCCTCGTTTCCTCGATTGAAGAAACCGCCGAAAAGATTGTACTTTTGCTTAAGGATAAAGAATTACGGGAGTGGATGGGGCAACAGGCAAGAGAAATCGTCAAGAAAAAGTTCCTGCTTACCCGCTATCTGGAACAGTACCTCGACCTTTTTAATTCTTTTGAAACCGTGTTTAAAATAAAAGACAGCTCAACCCCATTGAGTGTCAGTTCATAAAAATACGTTACCGCCTGTATCCGGGGCGGGGCAATCCCTAAAGCTGTCCCGCCCCGGTTCATTTCTCCCGGTTATTCTATAGCTCTTTCTTCCAGGCTCTTCATGGTTATCCCGGCATCCGGCCCGGGTAATGCCGCTACCGGTTCCGTCAGCGTAAAGATACCTTTACGTATCCAGGATTTTAATGTCTCGGCAATTTCCACCGCTTTAGGATAACTGGATAGCGATGATGTAGGCACTTTTTTGCCTTTAACCTCTATCGCGCCGGTCTTGAGCTGCGCGTAGCTTACTTCTCCCAACACATCAGGCTTACACTGCGGATATACTTCCGAATAGTCGATAATGGGCGCGGTGATATCTGCGTCCGTAACCGTTGTATACTTAAGAATCTCTTCGGAAAGAACCGGTATGGGAATACCGATGCCCACGCTAAGGGAAACCCCGTAGCCCTGCATGCTCACGCCGCGCAGGTACCGGGCGTCCATCTGCTTGAGGTCACCGATGACGGCCAGCGTGCCCGCCGGTTTCTTCGGCACGCTGTTTTCTCCCCGCGGCGCGCCGGGATTGAACTGGGTACCCTGCCAGGCCACGTAGCCGATTCCCCCACCCAAAAATATCTTCGTCCCGATGCCGGTGGTCTTATACAACGGGTCGTTCAGTAACGGGGATAATTGCCCCGCCGAGCAGTAGTTGGCATTACCCAGGTTGGGCTTCAGAACGCCCATGTAGGTATAAATCGTTTTGGCGGACAGGTTCACCGCCACGTTATAGTTCTGGTAAGCGTTCCGCGGGTTGAACAGCACGGCCTCATTAATATCTTTCAGATTTATCAGCGTTTCCAGCTTCTTGCGAGGATAGCAGTCCGTGCCGTAGGCGCTGGCGGCCAACCTCACGTCTTTGCCGCTTACCAGTTCTTCGATGACATGAGCGCCGCCGTATCTAAACTCGCCGGGGTGTACCCGATTACGCGGGTCGTCATCCGGCATGGCCGTGCAGCCGAGGTAGATATCCACAGCGGCAAAACCCGTATAGACCGGCACGTCGTTAAGATACGCCCTGCCGCCGCCGATTTTGATGCGGGGTTTGGTATGCCCCACGTTGAGATAGATGCCGGAGGAACACATCGGGCCGAAAGTGCCGGTAGTGACCACGTCCACTTCCCGTGCCGCTTGCTGAATACCCTTCTCTTTGACGATATCAATTATTTCTTCGGCGGTGGCCACCACCGCCTGCCCTTTTTTTATTTTCTCGTTTATTTCCGCGATTGTTTTCATTAATGCGTTACCTTTCAGCTTTTATTTTTTACTATCGGATAAGCCCTTCCGGGCAACGCATGGTCCATAAATAAATCATCGTTCACCTCGAGAAATAGCTATTTATCGGCTTTCTGAAAAAGCCAGGTAGAGAGGTATCTTTCACCCGTATCCGGCAGTATCGCCACGATAAGCTTACCGGCATTTTCCGGTCGTTTAGCTACTTTTACGGCCGCCCAAACCACCGCCCCGGAAGAAACACCCGCCAGTATGCCTTCTTCCCGCGCCAGTCGCTGGGCAATATTGCCCGCATCTTCATGGCTGACGGTAATGATTTCATCGATTATATCTCTCTGCAAAATATCCGGAATGAAATTAGCGCCGATACCCTGGATTTTATGCGGGCCGGCCTTGCCTTGCGATAACAACGGCGAATCCGCCGGCTCCACCGCGATAGCTTTAAAACCCGGCTTTTTAGCTTTTAGCGCCCCGGCGGTGCCGGTAATGGTGCCACCCGTCCCTACTCCGGCTACGAGGATATCCGCCCGGCCGGCGGTGTCCCGCCAGATTTCTTCGGCGGTAGTCAAGCGATGTATCTCCGGGTTAGCTGGATTTTTAAACTGCTGTGGAATGAAACTGTTTTTATTTTCCGCTGCCAGTTGTTCCGCCTTTTTAACTGCCCCGCTCATTCCCTCAACGCCCGGCGTCAACACCAATTCCGCGCCCAGAATGGCCAGCAGCTGCCGCCGCTCGATGGACATGGTATCCGGCATGGTAAGAATAAGTCGGTAGCCTCTGGCGGCGCAGACGAAAGCCAGCGCGATGCCGGTATTACCGCTGGTAGGCTCGATGATGACCGTGTCTTGCTTTATCATCCCTTTCGCCTCGGCATCGGCAATCATCGCTACGCCGATTCTATCCTTAACACTGCTCAAGGGATTGAACGACTCCAGCTTGGCGACCACTTCCGCTTTGGCCCCGGCCGTAATGCGATTCAGCCGGACCAGCGGCGTGTTGCCAATCAACTCCGTGCAGTCGTTAGCGATGCCGCGGGTCAGCCTGGGTATTTTAACTGTTTTATAGGTTGTATACTCTATTTCTTTTGTTTTTGCCACCATTACCCTGTCCTCCTTAAATGTAATACATTTCAGATGCCGGGTGCTTTTTCTTTTGCTCATCCACCAAGTCTTTAAGCGTCGTTGCTTCCAACACCCCGTCCATTGCTTTTTTCATCTTGGCCCATATTTCCCGGGTAATACAAATCCCAGAACGGTCGCACACTTCCGCACGGTCGACACATTCCACCGGCGCTAAAGACCCCTCCAGCAGTTGAGTGATTTCTTTCATGTTGATATCTTCCGGTTTTCTGGCCAGTGTGACACCGCCATGCGGCCCTTTGGTACTGCGGATAATGCCGCCGGAAATCAGCGGGGCCACCAAGTGTTCCAGGTAAGACAAAGATATTTCCTGGTTTTTAGCGATGTCCTTGAGGAAAACAGGCCCTTTCGCTTCACGGAGCGCAAGTTCCAAAAGCGCCCTGGTCCCGTAGCGCGTCCTGGTGGAAAGCTTCATAGATTCACCTCGCTAACTATTGTTGACTATTTTCATCAACAATATAAACAATAACATGATTTGCAAAGACGTGTCAATATTTCCTGCCCTCGATTCCATCAAACGGAAATTTGTTGACCGCCCGAGCCGGATAAGCCTATAATTTTTCTATTCGTGTCATCATAAAACAGGAGGTCTTTACATGCCCGACAAAAAATACGCCCAGTACATTATCACGGAAGATATTCCCCCAAAACAGCCGCCGCCCGCCGGATTTTTAAAGCGCCTCGAAGACCAGCGGAAAGCCGGCAACTACACGGATTCCGCCCACGTGCTATCGCTGAACGATGCCATCGCCAAGGGCGCGCTGTACTTCGACGCGGTCTGGATGGTGGATAAGCACGGAGAACCACCCACCAATATCGAAATTGCCCACAGTCATGACTTCGATGAGATACTGGGCTTCTTCGGTAATTATAAGGGGGACGCTCACGACCTTGGCGGCGAGGTGGAAATCTGGCTGGAAGACGAGCAGTATATTCTCACCAAAAGCACTATCGTCTTTGCGCCGAGCGGGCTATCCCACGGCCCTATATCTTTCCGCAAGATAAACAGCCCCATCCTCTTCTTTACCACCGGCAGCAACACCTCTTACGGCAGGGTAACCGGCAAGGAAGATTAGATGGTTTTGTGAGGAAATATCGTGGAAAAAAGAAGACTGGGTAAGACGGAGCACATGAGCAGCATTCTCATCTTCGGGAGCTTTGCCCTGTTCCGCGTCACGCAAAAAGTAGCTGATGCCGCTATCGAGAACGCGCTGGCAAACGGTATTAATCATATAGATGTCTCCCCGCTTTACGGGGACGCGGAAAAGCACTTAGGCTCATGGTTCAAGCGGCACGGGAAAAACGGGTTTTTCCTCGCCTGCAAGACCGCCGAACGCCGTAAGGAAGGCGCCTGGGAAAGCCTGAAACGCTCGCTGGATACTCTAAAAGTGGCTAAGTTCGACCTTTTTCAGTTCCACGGCGTCGATGATGTTAAAACACTGGATACCATCCTCGGGCCCGGCGGCGCTTTAGAAGCCGTGCTGGAGGCCAAACAGCAGGGGCTGCTGGACTTTATCGGCATTACCGGCCATGTCCCGCCAAACCATAATATCGCCCTGCAGCGCTTCGACTTCGATACCGTTTTGTTTCCTTTAAACCGCATCCACGCCGTCCACCCTACCGACTGGAATGATTACCAACCGCTTTTAAAAACGGCACGGGAAAAAGACGTGGGTGTGATGGCTATAAAGTCGGTGGCTAAAGGCACCTGGGCAGGCCATCACCGTTACAATACCTGGTATGAGCCGTTCGATGATGCTTCAGAAGTTGAGAAAAGCCTCTGGTTTACCTTGAGCCAGGACATTACCGCGGCGGTGCTCCCCGGCGAGCTCAAGCTCTGGCCGATGATGATAGACGCGGCGCAAAGATTCAAGCCGCTAAGCAAACGGGAGCAGCAGGATTACATGAAGCAAGCTGCACAGTACCAGCCATTGGTTGGGCCAAGCATGGATCGATAAAAATCCGGAGATAATTATGGTACGCCTTGAAACCTTAAGTGAAGAAGAAAGAACATTGCTTTTAAGCCTCCCTTGCCCGTCTTATAGCACGACCCCGTGGGTAAATGGTCCGGTTTTACAAAAGAGCCGGCTGGCGCTGATTACTACAGCTGGACTTCATCTGCGTAACGACCGCCCTTTTCAACTCGACCCCGATGATTTTTACCGGGTCATACCCGGAGACGTAAAAACCAATGAACTGGTGATGTCCCATCTTGCCGCCAGCTTCGACCGCAGCGCTTTTCAACGGGACTGTAACGTTGTTTTTCCAATTGACCGCCTCCGCGAAATGGCCCGTGAGGGCGCAATCGGGAGTCTGGCAGACTTCCATTATTCGGTGTCCAGCGCCCATCAGGCAGAGGAGTTTCAAGCTCCGGCGACCGAAATAGCCGGACTGCTGAAAAAAGACGGGGTGAATGCCGTCCTGCTGCTCCCGGTTTGACCGGGGTGCACGGGCGCCGTTGGCGTTCTGTCCCGCTACATCGAAGCAGCCGGTATCGCAACGACAGGCATAAGCTTAATCCGCCCGCATACGGAAAGCATCAAACCGCCCCGGGCGCTGTGGGTGCCTTTCCAGCTCGGACATCCTTTGGGTGCCCCCGATAACCCGGCTTTCCAGCGGCGGGTACTCAATGCCGCGCTCGGACTCTTGAAAGCTCCCAAGGGACCTGTGCTGGAGGACTTCCCGGAAGACGAACCGGAAAACGACGAGATAACGGTGTTGTCCTGCCCGGTCAGGTACGACCGCACCACAACTGACGACCGGGACACCGACCCGCGGCTTTTATCTTTCCGCCGGGAAATGACGGCGATGCGGCCATGGTATGACACCGCTCTGAACAAACGCCAGCGCACCACCGTCGGCGTCAGCGGGATAAGTATCGAGAAGCTGCCGGATTTTCTTTATGCCTTCGTCAAAGGGGAAGCGCCGGAGAATCCGCGGAGGGATTTATCGCTGCCGTATATGCTGAAGCTGGCCGCCGAGGACCTGAAAGCTTACTATATCGAAGGCGTGACCGCCCAGCCGGGACAGGCGCGGGCTTCCGCCCGGGTACTGCAGGACTGGTTCTGGGATGAAACAACGGCAGGGAAGGTGCTGCTGGCGCTAAAGAAAACCTGCGAATCCAGCCCCGATAAGATGATGAACATGATCGGCGCTCATTTCCTGGTACCCGGCGATGTGGCCCGCCGTCAGGGCGACTGAAGCTTCTTGAGAAAGCCGTCTACTTTATCAACGTATTCCTGCGGGTGGTCGCGGAAGCCTTGACTGTGTAAAGAACCGCCGGCTTCCCAGGCTTCGTTAGCCGGATTCTGCGACGCCTCGAACATACGCATGGTTTCCGGCATGGTCGTAAACTCATCGCGCTCTTCATGGATAAAGAGAATGGGACAGGCTATCTCCGGCATAACATCAATGGGGTCGATACGGTGATAGCCGTAAAGCACGCGGGTGAAAAGCATCCCGCCCGGCAGGAAGAAATCAGCCAGCCACCCCGGCAGATTAATGGATTCCGCCTGCCTTCCCACCATCGTCGCGCCATCGATAAAACAGCCGTCCAGGATAAGCGCCCCTACTTCATTACGGCTGCCGTAAATGCAGGCCATCGTCGCGCCGGAACAAAAACCCATGATACAGATATCTTGTGTTGCGAATCCCCGGCTCTTGAGATAGTCCACCGCGCCGCCGATATCCTCATCGATATAGGAAAGCGTTATCGCCTTGCCTTCCGATTCCCCTCTGCCCCGTAAATCGAAGAGGAGAACGTTATATCCCCGCCCGACGAGCGCCCGCGCCAGCTCCGGCGTATCCACATTGTCATCGATACGGTTTTGAAAGCCGCCGTGGACGATAGCGATTACCCGGCTGCTCGCCCCGGGTAAGAACCAGCCTTTTAGCGTAATACCATCGCCGCTGGTTTGGAAAGACACGTCTTCATAAGCCAACCCGAGCGAACTGGCCGGATAGACCAGGGGGAGGCGGGGAATTACCATCGCGCGGCTGGCGGCGTACGCAGAGATGCCGAGGTAGAGCACCACCAGTACCGCCGCCACGATAGATGTTATCTTGTAAAGCTTTGTTTTATTTAATTTCAAAGGACAGTCCGTTTATCTATTATCCCCGCGGTTAACGGGGTCCACTATTCTCCCATAAATTGTAATACAATCTGCCGGGTCCTGGCACGGTTATCGAACTCCACGAGCACTATCTGCTGGTACTGCCCCAGCGTCAGCCGCTTGTTTACGATGGGAATCACCAGGGAAGCACCCATCAGGGAGGCCCGAACGTGGGAATGCGCGTTATTCTCGTCCCAGAGGAATTTATGCGTGTAATTGATATTCTGCGGCACGATACGCTGCCACATCTTCTTGAAATCGGAGAGCAGCCCGGCCTCGTATTCGATGGTGCCCAGAGCGGCCGTCGTCCCGGGCACGAAGAGCGTTAAGGTACCACCCGTCACATACGATTCGGTGACATGCTGCTGTACCTTGGGGGTAACATTGGTCACGGAGATAAAGCCTTCCTCGGCTTTGGCGTTCGTTTCCACCAATACCTGTCTGGTCAAGACTCTCATTTTCACCTCCGGAAACGCTTACATCAGCGGCTGTTATCCAGGCTTTTGCCAGATGGGCGGCATTTGCAGCGGCGCCGACTGTCCCGGCGGGGGAGGCGGCGGCCCCTGCTTAGTTTGTAACGGTTTACAAATCAACTCAAGGATATGCAGGTCAGCCAGGCGGGTGGAGGTCGAAGCGGCGGCAACGACGGCGGTATCCGCGCCCCGGCCCGAGCCGGTAACCACGACCACTTTTTCTCCGATTTCCACGTGACCGGCATCCGCGGCCATGAGCACGATTTCTACACAGACCTTCATCCCCTGACAGAAAGTGCGCAGGAGATTAGCCATAATCGTGGGGGTATCAACGCCGTAGAACTTCTCCGTATGGAAGAGCATCGTGCCGAAATGGACGACATGCCCCTGCTTTTCCAGCTCCGCCTTCAGGGCGGGGTCGAACTTCATGCCCATGAAACCGAACTGGTGCGGCACCACGATGAGTTTAATCCCTTCGTTTTTCCAGAGTCCGGCGGCCAGGCGCGCCGTATCACCGATAGTGGACGCCATGACTACTTTCTTAATACCGCGCGCTTTGGCCCGCTCTAAAGCCAGAGCCAGTGTCTTTTCCGTGTTGGTTTTGCCCGGTTCCTCAAAATAAACGATTTTTTCTTCCATAGCCGACTCCCGTCAAGTGCGCTGCCGATTTAGTTACATAATGATACCATACGGCAACAAACGGAATGCAAGTTAGTTTTGTAAAGTACGGATTCG
>DAOUGB010000069.1:0-4071 GCA_034429595.1 Dehalococcoidales bacterium | reverse complement strand
AAGGAGGGATAAGAGGGAGAATAGGTTGAACTCCCTTGACAACCCTCCTCCCTCTCCTGAATAATTACCCCGATGAAAGCTTTGCGCTGGTACGCCCGGCAAGACGTGCGCTACGTTGACGCCCCGGAGCCGTCCCCCGGCCCCGGCATGCTCAAAATCAAGACGAAGTACGCGGGTATCTGCGGCTCCGACCTTAAGGAGTACGCTTACGGGCCCAACCTTATCCCCCTGGATAAAGTCCCCATCACCATGGGGCATGAATTCGCCGGAACGGTGGCGGAGGCGGGAAAAGGGGTCAAGGGCTTTAAGGCGGGGGACCGGGTGAGCGGGGTGGGCAACACCTACTGCGGCGAGTGCTATGCCTGCAAGATGGGGCGCTATAACCTGTGCGTCAACCAGGGCTTTACCGGGCTTTTCACGGACGGCTGCATGGCCGATTATTTTCTTATCCCGGATTACAGTTGCTATAAACTCCCCGGTGCTGTTTCCGATGAGCTCGGCGCGCTGGTGGAGCCTTTAGCCGTGGCGCTTCACGCCATCGGGCAGGCGAAGGTAAAAAAAGGCGATACCGTGGCGGTGCTGGGGGACGGGACGATAGGATTATGCTCTTTGCTGGCCGCCAAGGCTGCGGGGGCCTCGGAAGTTTACATGATAGCCAAGCACAAGGGGCGGGGCGGGCTGGCGGCCAAGATGGGCGCGACGGCGGTTATTTACTCCGGTGCAGGCAACCCGATTAAAGCGTTGCAAGCACTCACGGGCGGAACCGGCACGGATGCGGCCATCGAGTGCGTGGGGCGGCCGGAAACGCCGCAAATGGCGGTGGAGCTGACGCGGCGGGGCGGTATCGCCGTTATCGCCGGTATTTTTGATAAACCCGGTATCGTCGATTTTTCCTCCCTGACCTTCACGGAAAAAACGATGGTCGGCAGCTCCATTTACGTCCACGAGGGTAAAACGGCCATCGAGCTCATGGCGGACAAAAGAATCGACCCCTCACCCCTGATTTCCTCCATCGTCCCGCTGCAAGACGCCGCAAAGCAGGGATTCGAGGCCTTAATCAACGATAAAGAGTCCAACGTTAAAGTGCTGTTACGCTTAGCTTGATGAATTTAAGCAATTAGCCTAAAATAGCACTAAGCTTTACAGGCGCGTCTAGGGCGCGAGGAGGAAATCCATGTTTAATAAAGAAATGATTGAGTTCCCCATTGTTTACACCAACCCTATCCCCAAGATAGCGCTGGGGTGGGGCGCTTACCAGACCATCGGCAATGAATGTAAAGACGCGGGCATGAAAAAGGCCCTTATCGTTACTTCCGGGCTGAAAGGCACCGGCATTATCGACGAGATAAAGGGCGTCATCAACTACGCCGGCGTGGCGACGGAAGTCTATGATAAAATAACCTCCAACCCCAAGGACTGGCAGATAATGGAGGCTTATAAGATATTTAAAGATGCCGGGTGCGATGGCGTGGTAGCGGTGGGGGGCGGCAGCTCTATCGATACCGGCAAGGGCGTGCGCGTTATCGCCGCCAACGGCGGTAAAGATATCTCCAACTTCACCGTCTTCCTCGACCCGCCGTGGGGCGAAAAAGTAAAGACCATCAAACCCTGCACCATCCCGCAGGTCTCCGTGCCCACGCCCGCCGGGACGGGGGCGGAGGTTTCCTCCTTCGCGGCGTTGAATGATACCAAGAACAAGATGAAGGTGCTCGTCAGCGCGCCGAATATCCATTCCACCATCGCCGTCATCGACCCCGTGCTGGCCAGGACGATGCCGAAAAATGTCGCGGCATGGACGGGGTTCGACGCTATGGCTCACGGGGTGGAGGCGTTCGTTACCAAAGTGCAGGGGCCTTACGCTTACGGGATGCTGCTGCGCTGTGTCGAGCTGGTCTACAAAAATATCCGGGAATTTGCCTACAACCGCAACAACCACCTGGCCTGCGAGCGGATGTGCTGGGCGGCCACGATGGGCGGCATCGGCATCGGGTTCGGGGCGGGAGCGGGGCTGGTGCACGGGCTGGGGCACCAGATAAGCGCCATCACGGACTGCCATCACGGGCGGGTGAATGCCGTCTTGATGCTGGCGGCGGAAGAATACAACCGGCCGGTTATTTCCGAAAAGCTGGCCGCGCTGGCCAAGGCGATGGGTTTCGATATTGCCGGCATGACCGATTACGAGGCGGCCAACCTTTTCTTCGACGGGATAGAAGAGCTGCTCCTCGACCTGGAAATACCGTCCGGCCAGCTGAACAAGCAGTTCGGGGTTGAAGAAAAAGACCTCGCGCGCATCGTGGACGTGTATAAGAACGACTTCTGTTCACAGGGCAACCCGAGGGATTATAATAAAGAAGAGCTCATCGAGCTGTTGAAGAGCCAGCTGTAAAAAACGACCAGTGATAAAAACAGGGAGCAAAATCCCTCTCTTATCTCCCTTTTACAAAGGGAGAGGGGGTACGGAGGATACGGATCATTCGCTTCAGTCAGGATGACATTGAGAACAAGGACGAAAAATGAATAAAGACACGACTATTACAAAGAATGAGACCGCCACGGAAGAGCCTCAAATCATCGAGGAAATCGTGGTTGAAGAATTAAGCATCGACGGCGTTTGCGGGGTCTACTAGCCGTGTCCCTCCGCCTGGCCGAAGACGTTCAGGTGCGCCGGGAAAGCTGGGGGCTGCTTTTTTACCACCAGTCCCGGCATAAAATCCTCTTCATCAAGAGCGGGGACTGGCTCCAGCCGGAACACTTCGACGGCACGTGGACGCTGGCAAACATCAGCGAAGATATCATCAAGCGCACCGGCGCTGCCCCGGAAAAGGTGGGGTACTCTCTACCCAAACTCACGGAACGCCTGACCGCCAGGAAAATGATTACCGATGAGATACGCTGACTGGCCGCTTGCCGCCCCCGTCAATATCACCTGGGAAATCACGCATAAATGCAACCTGCGCTGCGTCCACTGCCTTTCCTCCAGCAGCGAAGAGGGGCCGGATGAACTCACCTTTGAAGAATGTAAAAGCATTGTCGACCAACTGGCGAAACTGAAAGTCTTTGAAATCAACTTCGGGGGCGGGGAACCGCTCCTCAAAGACTATTTTCTGCCCCTTTTACGCTACATACACACCAAAGGCATCGTCACCTGCATCAGCACCAACGGCACCGTTTTGACGGATGAAGCGGTCAAGGTTTTTACCGGCAGCCGGCTGGTGAACGTGCAGGTCAGCCTGGACGGGACCACGCCGGAGGCCAACGACAGCATACGCGGCCAGGGGACATACCGGAAGATTATTTCCGGAATAGGACTTCTCTCCGGCAAAGGGATTCCGCTCTCTATCAACACCGTGGTAACAGCCAAAAATTATACGCAGCTAAAGCAGCTCAAAGAGCTGGCAAAAAGCTATCAAGCCAACCTGCGCGTCTCGCGGTTCCGGCCGTCCGGCCGGGCAAGGGAAAGCTGGGACGCTTTAAGGCTGGATGCCGAACAGCTTAAGGAGCTTTCCGCCTGGCTGGCCAACGAGCCGGATATCCTCACCGGGGACTCCTTTTTCTCCATATCCCAGTCCGGGCGGCGGGAAATGGGGCTGGACATGTGCGGGGCGTGCAAGATGACCGCCTGCATCGACCCGGGCGGCAACGTTTTCCCCTGCGCTTTTTTACAGGACTTGCCCTTCCGCGGGGGGAATTTAAGAGAAAAAACTTTTAAAGAGATATGGGACAACGCGGAACCATTCTTACGCCTGCGCAACCTGGAGCCGTCCGCCTGCCGGGCCTGCCCGCGCTTGGAAAAATGCCGGGGCGGCTGCCCGGCGGTGGCGTACTTCCTCACCAAAGATTTGGATAGCGCCGACCCGGAGTGCATGGAGGGGTGGGGAGGGGAAGTTAGTTAGTTTACAGTAAACAGTTTACAGTTACCCCACACCTTTTCCATTAACCGGTTTCACCCTCACCTAACCTCTCCCATCGAGGGAGAGGAATGACGGATTCTTCACTGCGTTCAGAATGACCATCAGGTTTGATTTTTGAGTTTTACCTCGTCAACCAGGAACAAAACCGAAATTGGCACTC
>DAOUGB010000068.1:0-101147 GCA_034429595.1 Dehalococcoidales bacterium | reverse complement strand
GATGTCCCGGTGAGCGCTTTGGCCGCCGCCGGAAGTGAATACCCGGAGGCTATCAAAGCAATCTATCTCCAGTTGCCGCCGGATTTACCCGGTGATATCAAGCTGTTGAGTGAAAACATTACCGCCGGGGCTAAAACGCCTTATGATAAGGCCGTGGCGCTCGATAGGTATCTGTCAACCTTTACCTATACGCTGGAGGTTAACTTGGCGCCGGAAGGGTCTGATGTCGTAGCAGACTTTCTCTTCACGCAAAAGCAAGGATTTTGCCTTCATTTTGCCTCCGCGATGACGGTGATGCTCCGCTCTGTCGGGGTGCCGGCGCGGCTGGCCGTAGGTTACCTCCCCGGCGACCCCGGAGAGGAAAAGGATGAATATCTGCTGCGGGACAAGTATTACCACGCCTGGACACAGGTCTATTTCCCCGGTTACGGGTGGTTTAACTTTGAACCGACCCCGAGCGGTCCGGGCAGTCAGGTTTCGGTAGAGTCGCCGCTGGTTTCCGTGCCGGAAATCAGGCAATCGCCGGCGTGGAATGTCTGGTTCTACCCGCCCGGTCCCCCGACGGATGTGCCGGGGAATGCACCCTCAAAACCGCCGCGGGTAGAACGTCCGGGTACGGGGCGGTTTTTATACGCCGGTGAACTGGGGCGGGCGGTGTTGATTATCTTGATTATCGCGGCTGCCGGCGGGCTGCTTTACGGGCTGTGGCGCGTAATCAGGTTGCTCTATTCCAACTGGTTATGGCAGGTAGACAGGGAACATCTGGCGGTATCGGCTTATGCCAATCTATGCCGCCTGGCCGCGGCCGGCAGGTTGATTCCCGAGCTGCCGCAGACCCCGCTCGAATTTTCGGCAAAAGTAGCTGAAATCATTCCGGAACACGCTAAAGACCTGGAGAATATTGTCCAGGCGTATTTGAAAGTCCGCTTCGGGCCGGTAAAAGCCAAACCGGGGCTGTATGAGGAAGCGGAGATTCTTAAGGCGCGGATACTTGTCTACAATGCCCTGCTCCGCCGTCTGGGGGTGCAGCAAAGAATCCTCGGCAGAAGCTCGCGTTAATAAAAAACTGCCTTTAGTTGCCGAGATACCGGAAAACTTTTACTTCCGGCGTGGTGCTGTTGGTAGTCGTCGGTACAGTATTGGTGGAACCGAAGACCGGTTCGTAGTAAGTTACCGCCTCTATCGGAATAGGGTTGGTATAGGGAGTGCTCCCCACGATAACCATTTTACTATTAGCGTTTTCCGGGTTATTGACATAGTCCAGTGCTGTAAAGTAGCTGTCAAACTCCTCGGCATTTGTAATCTGGCGGTATTTGGTGCCTGATTGATACTTTTCTTCATAAGTTAGCACCAGCGGTTTTTCACTGGTGGATGCTTTGCCATCGAAGTTGTAAAGCCTGACGCACAGTAGTTCGTAGTAATTCAGGTCAAAAACCTGCACCGCCTGCAGTTTACCTTCTATCGGGTAGTAGTAGGTGAGGATATAATCGCTCTGGGCTTTACCGGCCCAGGTGGCTACCGCCCATAATTTGGTGGTAACCATCGTTTCATCCAGAATGATATAAGAAGAATCCAATTGCCGGATAATATTCCTGGCTTGCTCATCATCTTGAGATAAAAACAGATTGGCTACTTTTTTAATCGGCTCCGGACTTTGAGAAGGATTGACGCTGGGTATACGGTGGGCGGTCCGTGTAATCCAGTAGCCGTAGTCCCACCATGCCGTGACGCCATAGGCTGAATCAGGATAGACATAGGAGCTGTCATAAAGTCCGTAATAGGCATCATCAGCCCCAAGCGGCTCCGGAGTATTATCCTTCATCCAGCGCACGGTCTCTTCCCATGCATCCGGCGGGGCATAACTCGCGGCGGATGCCACGACTTTTGATTTCTCATAGTTGGGGTAAAAAACCGCCAGGAAAACCAGAATTATCAGCGTGGCAATGTTGAATCGGTATAACCACGGGTTAGTTTTCTCGATGGTTTTATGCTTTGCTTTAACTTTAACGGATTCATCCGCACTAAAAGCCAGTACGGGGATACCTATGGGAAAGATGAATGCCCATAGCATCATGTAATCGTTCTTGCCTTTTAGCCTGACCCATGCCCAGAAGCCGTAGAGAATTGACAAATATCCCAGAATGAATACGGGGATGAAGAAGTATTGCGTCCCGGTGATAGCGAAGCTGACGCCAAAGGCGATGATGCCGCCCACGATGCCGACAAGCCGTGAACGCTTGTACTGCTCCGCGAGTGTCATCGGAACCTGCGGATTGCGGCGCCAGTACGTGACCTGCCGGATAAATTGCCAGCATAAATAGGAGGAAAGCAGGGCAATATTCACCACCAGGTAATAGGCAAAGCGGCGCTGGGTAAGCGTAGCGACCAATATTACCAGCGTCCAGACAAAAAAGAACAACAGGTGTTTTTCATCACGGTCCTGCTTGATGGTTAGCAGTACCAGCGTGACGAAAAATGCTAAAGCGGCCAGCGCCGTTAACACCAGCAGAGCGGTTGAATCCGTTATCGACCAGGAGAAAAGCAGCACGATGGCTAGGGCCAGTACTATCAGATTCGCTATTCTTAAAGAAAGCCTTTGGTTTGCATCGCCTTGCTGCCTGGTAAAAAACCAGACCAGGAAAAAAACCGCTATCATGGCTATACCGGGAATCGGCCACTGTTTTATCAGGAAAAAGCTGGTGGTGAAGTTCCCCCAGGCAACCTGGGTGGTAGCTTCCCCCGTGGGTGCCAGAAAAGGCTGCATTTCAATCGTGGTGGTGCCGGTGGGCCCGCCCGGATTGAAGATGGAAAACTGGGCGAGCATCGTATCCAGCAAATCCGGCTTGGCGAAGTTCAGGATAAGCAAAAGTACGGCGGCGATGACGACGATGGTTGCCGGGTAAACATAGGTTTTTAATTTCCGCCACGCTATTACACTGGAGATAGCCGCCAGCACCGGCGCCAGCAATAAAGCGATAACCAGCGCGACGTATTGAAAAGAATATCCTCCTGCCGGCAGGAAGATAAGCAGGGCGGGGAGGAAAATAAAAAAGCCGGTAAAGCCCAGGTAAAAAGTGGACTGTCCTTTTAGATGGTCGATGATAAACTGGACGACAAAATAAACAGCAATGATAAAAACGAACAGCAGTGCGCCGGCCCAGGTTACCAGATAAATGCCCAGGAAGATACCTGCCAGCAGGCTGTAGAGCAGCGGTTTAATCAGCACCTTCCAGTTCCGTTTAACGATATTACTCCAGGTTAGTTGGCTCTGCCAGCCCGCCCTGATGGCGAAAATGACGAACATCGCGGTAACCGTCGTGAACAGGGTTTCAGCTATATGCTGGTCCGTCCCCCCGAGGAGGGAACGCCCGACGAATTCACCAGGCAGAACGGCGACCATCCCCGCCGCAATGACGCCAGCCCACCGGTTAAACAAAGCTTTCCCCATAAAGTAAGCCGGGATAATGGTCAATCCGGCCAGCACCACCGGGAAATATACGCTAATCATGTCCACGGCGTGCGGGGTGGGCGAGCCCAGCGTGAATATCCAGATGACAAAGGCCAGCAGGTAGTTAAAGAAATGGATGCCGCCGTAAGTAGCGCCGCCGGGATAAATCAGATAAGGGTCAAACGCCGTAATGTGTGGGAAATTCTGCGCCATGTTATCCACCAGGCGCATCTGGTAGTAGGCATCATTCCCGGTGTATTTTATCCAGTCTCCCACAAAAACCTGGTCGTAGGGATAATAAATCCGGATAAAAAGGGCAATACCAAAGAAGATAGCGATGAGTAAGCCTATGATAAGTTTGGGCGAATATTTTATTTTAAAAGGCATTATTTATCTCGCGGTTTTGATTGCCATTATACCACATAGGCTCAAATACATCTAATCTCAAGGTGATAAAAATAGTCAAAATCTGGCTTTTTGAAAATATTTAATCGTTTCCGCCAGGCCGGACTCCATGGTGTATGCCGGTTTATAGCCGAATGTTCCGGCCCTGGTGATGTCCGCCAGGCTGTGGACAATATCGCCCGGCCTTGGTTTTTCATATACGATTTTTGATTTACCGCCGGTAAGCTTGATGATAAGACCGGCGAGATTATTGATGGTGATGCCGGCGCCGCCGCTGATATTGAAGACACCGGTAACATCACGCCGGGCGGCCAGGATGTTAGCTTCTACGACGTCCTGGGCGAAAGCGAAATCCCTGGTCTGTTCCCCGTCCCCGTAGATGACAAGAGGTTTACCCTCCAGCGCCGATTGTATAAACTTGGGGATTACCGCCGCGTATTCCGAGGTGGGGTCCTGCCGCGGCCCGTAAACGTTAAAGTATCTAAGACAGACAGCGGGAAGGCGGGACACGTTCTGGAAAACCGCACAATAATATTCACCGGTTAGCTTGTTTACCGCGTAAGGTGATTTTGGCCGGGGCAGCATATCCTCTTTGACGGGCAGGGTGGGGATATCGCCATAGACAGCGGCGGATGAAGCAAAAACCAGTTTTTTTACGTTATTTTGTACGGCGGCTAAGAGGACATTCAGCGTTCCGGTAGCATTGACCTCGTGAGAAGCTACAGGGTCGGTGATACTGCGCGGCACGCTGGAGAGAGCCGCCAGGTGAAAAACACAATCGGTGTTTTTGCATTGTTTTTTCAGTAAAGATAAATCGGTAATGCTGCCCTGGATAAACTCGATGTCTTTTTGCAGATGCTTGATGTTTTCCAGCTTGCCCGTGGCAAGGTCATCGATAACGGTAACGCGCCAGCCATTTTTTACCAGCCCCTCTGCAAGATGAGAGCCAATGAATCCTGCCCCGCCGGTAACGATTGCTTTTTCCATTGTTGAAAGAATTTTAACATTCCTGAAGTGGGGATACAAGGTGAGGGTGGGTTATTCATTTCTTGAATCGCAGACGACTTTGCAGTCATCGCAGGCGGAGGCGCAGGGCTCTACATGAATATTGACTTCCGCATTGTCCAGAATTTTTTCGATATCCTCTTCCAAGTGGTCGCACAGGTTGTGGGCTTCATCAACATGCGCCGTTCGGGGAATGACGAGGTGCAAATCTATCTGGCGGTGGCTCCCCGCTTTGCGGGTGCGCAATTTATGGAATTCAACGATGCGGTCGTTATGCTCCATCAGGCAGGATTCTATCATCGTCAGCTCTGCTTCCGGCAGACTGACATCCATCAACCCGCCGAATGATTTCCTGATGATGTCGATAGCCGCTTTCACGATGAGCAAAGCCACGATAATCGCGATAATCGGGTCGAGAATAAACAGTCCGGTCAGCCTGACCACAATCAGCCCGGTGAAAACCCCGCCCATCGTCATGACATCCGTCGTCAGGTGGGCGGCATCCGCCTCCAGCGCTAAAGAATCGGTCGCCCTGGATACCTTATACAGATACCGGGAAACAATAATATTCACCACGATGGCTACGCCCATCACGCCGATACCTACCTCGATTATCTCTAGGCTTCCCCCCGTCATGATTTTCTCCATAGCCTCTTTTACAATCAGACCGGCGGCAATCAGAATCAAAATCCCTTCTACAACGCCGCTGATGTTCTCCGCTTTGCCGTGGCCGTACTGGTGTTTTTTATCCGCGGGCCTGTCTGAAACACTGACGCTGATAAAAGCGACAATGGCCGCCACCAGGTCCATAGTGCTGTGGATGGCTTCCGCAATCAGGCTGACGCTGCCGGTAATGAGACCGGCGGTTATTTTAAGCAGTATTAAAGAAGTATTGGATGCGATGGATATTAATGCGGCTTTTGATTTCTTTTTGACCATTGTTCCTTCTCTAAATTTGATTAAAAAATAAGCCCCGCGGGATTTATTTGGTCCCACGGGGCTATCCGCTGCCTTATATTTGGCCCGGCCGTTACCCTGATTTTACAGGGAGGCCTGTTCCACTTATTTTTCTGTTATTTTATCATAAAATTGCGGTTGTGACAACGGGGTTTGCTTTTATTTTGGATTAGTGGTACCCCAGGGGCGACTCGAACGCCCGACACGCGGTTTAGGAAACCGCTGCTCTGTCCACCTGAGCTACTGGGGCGAACCTTGATTTACTCTACTATTTTAACGTGAGTTCACTGATTTAACAAGAGAGCGGTAATGGCCCTTGCGCAACTTCAGGCGGGTTTTTCGTAGTAATTGTGCGTCCTCCAGTTTACCGTGTTCGTCTCATATATCGGGAACGGCATCGTGATATACCCGCCGTCGATGACCAGTTCGGTGCCGTTGACATAGCTGGACTCATCGGAAGCCAGGTATAAGATGCCGTAAGCCACGTCTTCCGGTGTGCCCATGCGGTCCAGCGGGTTCGTAACGGATAACATCTCGACCGCGTGGCCCACGCCTTTTTTATCGATCATCCCCGCCAGCCTGCGGAAGAGGGGAGTTTCGATATTCCCGGGATGGACGCTGTTGAAGCGGATTTTATCCCTGGCATAAATAATCGCGTCGGCTTTGGTCATGGCGCGCAACGCGCCCTTGGAGGCATCGTAAAACGAGACATCGGAGGCGACGATGCTGTATATCGAGCATACGTTAACGATACTGCCGGGGCCGGTCTTCAGGATATAAGGGATGGCATATTTATTACAGAAGAAAACCCCTTTCACATTAACATCAAAAACCTTGTTATAAGCCCCCACGTTTGCTTTATGGGCAGGGCCTCCTCCCATGCCGATTCCCGCGTTATTCACCAGGATATGGAGTTTGCCGTATTTCTTGTAGAACGCCTCAAAAGCTTTCTTCACCTCTTCCTCTTTGGAGACGTCCGCGTGCTGGTACATCGCCTTGCCTTTAGCGGCTTTGATTTCCTGGACGACTCTTTTGCCGTTCTCGTCATCGATATCCGCGATACAAACGGAAGCCCCTTCCCGCGCCAATAACCTGGCGGTCGCTTCCCCGATGCCGTTAGCCCCGCCGGTAACGATGGCTACTTTACCCTTAACTCGGTCTGCCATTTTTCTCCTTATAAAATCCTGACGATACAGTGAGTATACTTGATAGCTGCTTTAATTATCCGCCGGTATTGAAAAAATTTTGCATGATTAAACGTGATAAAAAGAATGTCCCTATGAAACTCCCGCAGACAAAATAGGAAAACAAATACATGATAGGGCCTAATAACCACAAAGGCGCTGTATCGCAGCTATAAGTATGGAAGGGCCCGAAATAACGGTCGAAACGCCCGGAACCATGTTTCCCATCTTTATAATCGTATTTTCTTACCCGAACGCACTCGAATGGAGTTAACACTGCCGCGATGGCTAGCCCGCCAAATAAAGTCCATCTCAAATTTAGTATTAGTCCCGCAACTACAAGCGCACCGCACAAAACGTAGCCTATTATGGCTTTTACGGGAATAGACCAGCTTAATCCGTGTGAACCCCTGCTCCAACCAGCGCCACTACCGTATTCAGACCCGTTAAGCATCCACAGAAGAATCACCGCCACAATAAAAGCGATAATACCGGCTGCGACATCGTTATTAGATTGTATCCATTCCATCATCGCTTGTATCCAAGAACGACCTGATATGAATTGATGCGGGCGGATAGTTCTTGCAGAATATTTGACCCGCTTCCGCTTTACCTCTCATGTTATTCTTGTTAGCGCTTGTATTATCCCAGCTTTTCGCTGACCGCCGCGCCGGACACATCCACGATGGCCGCCCCGCCGTCGATTAATAGCGCCGAGCCGGTCATGAAAGTAGATTCGTCGCTGGCCAGGTAAACACAGATACCGGTAATTTCCTCCGGCTTGGAAACGCGCCGCAGCGGGACGTCTTTGGAAAAGTAGTCCAGGCCGTCCTGCTTGGCCTTCCCTACCTTTTGCGATAGCGGGATAATCATCTCATCCAGGAGTTCGGTATCGATGCCGCCCGGGCAGACCGCGTTAACGCGTATGTTGTATTTGCCGTAATCCAGCGCCGCCTGCTGGGTGAGCATGATAAGCCCGGCTTTGGATGTGCAGTAGGCCGGGCAGGCGGGCAGGCAGCGTGTCCCGCCCAGGGAAGCGATGTTGATAATCGAGCCGTTTTTGGCTTTCATCATCAAGGGGAGGGCCTCTCTCATCATCAGGAACGGCCCGGTGAGGTCGATATCGATAACCTTCCGCCAGTCATCCGGCGTAAGTTCAGTGATGATTCCTTTGATATCATGCGCGGCGTTGTTGACCAGTACGTCCAGCTTTCCCCCGAACTTTACGGTCTCTTCCACCATCCGCTTAACGTCCGCTTCGATGGTAACGTCTCCCTGGCAGACCAGCACCGAGCCTTGCGGCATGGTCTTGGCCACCGCATCCAGTTTTTCCTTGCGGCGGCCGCTGATACAGATTTTCGCCCCTTCTTTCACAAACCGCTGCGCGATCGCTGTCCCGAGGCCGGTACCGCCTCCGGTAATCAGCGCAACTTTACCCTTCAGGTCCATCATGAATGTTTCCTCCTGTAATAATTCTAAGTGGTTAAACTAGTCTTCTCTCTCGCCGGTGAGCGATACCGCCATGCAGACGTAAGGTGTGGTTATTTTGTTGGTGACGATGGGGCAGTGCCACAGCCCAGCAGGCGCAATCAAAACAAAAGGCTTATCGAAGGTGTATTTTTCTTCTTTACCCAGCTCGCCGATGGAGATTTCCACTTCGGCCCCCAGCTCGTCCAGGTGTTTCGGGTCGGTCCCGATGAAGAATACCGCCTCGTCATACTTATGTACATGGGGCTTCCGGGACATGCCGGTGATGCCGGTATTATAGCCGCAGGCGTAAATGACGTGAAGCTTCAACCCTCCCATATCCTTGGCCCCCACGGAGAACAGCGGCCCCGCCGGCGTCTTGTGGAAGGGTATCTCGGCCACGTATTTAGCGTATTTCCGCTTTACTTTAGCTCCGGCTTTGGCTTTTACGGCTGTTTTTGCCTTTGCAGCCGCTTTGGTTTTTGTCCCTGTTTTCGCTTTTGCTTTTGATACTGCCACGGTGTCACTCCTTAATAAATTTATTTATTAGTTGGGGTTATAAATTCATCCTCTTTTTCATATCCGCCTTCATCTTGTCCACCCGCTGGCGGTGGGTGTCCCCGCCCGGCCCCGGCGCGGTAGTGGCGCTGTAGCCCATTTCCTTCAGGTTACCCAGTACCAGAGGCAGTTTCTGGAAAGGTACTGAAATCAGGAAAAGCCCCGGCGGGAAAATGTTCAGCGCCTGCATGCCCAGCCCCAGGCCGGTGACGAAGTAGTTCAGCTCGCCGCTGACCACCGGATAAATATAGATCCACGCGCAGGCCACCACCGGCGTCGCTTTACTGACGAAGGGCATACCGGTAGAGTAGTTGACCGACCGCAGAATGGTCTGTGCCTGATTGATGTTGGCGGTCATAATCAGCACGTCGGGGTCGAAGGTCATCTTGTCCACCGGCGCGAAGACTGCGTAACGCACCGAACCTTTGGGCAGGGTAGGGAGTATGCCGTACATCGCGCGGCAGGCGCTGTTCCCTTTAAAGAGCCCCTCTTCCCCGCCGAAGGACCCGCTCACGAGAATCGGTTCCGGGTCTTTCATGCCGAGTATCATCTGTTCGATGCCAACACAGACCAGGTCTTCTTCTCCCACGTAAAAAACGTGGCCTTCCTGGGCGTATTTCAGCATCTCGCACATATTCAGCGCCTTGCCCGGTTTCCTGATGCCCTTCGGCTTTTCAATGACGAATTGCACGCCTACAGGTTTAAGCTCGAAATTGAACTTGTCCAAAACGGAGTAGTCTTGTTTTTGCTTAGCCATGCTGCTCCTTTTCCTTATTTTGTTTTATGCCCTCCCGGCGTCGCTTTTATCGCGTCGCCGGTGCCGAGTATGATAGACATCTGCAGGTGCGGCCGGGAAAACCTCGCCCATTTGACCGGCCCGTGTTTTACGCCCTTCGGGATAAAGACGGCGCTGGTCTGGTCGGTAACCTGTTTTTCTCCGCCCAGGTAGGCTTCGATTTCCGCCCCGAGGTCGGCGGGATTTTCGGGGTCGGTGCCGATATTGAGCACGATTTTATCATAGTCATGGGCATAGCTCCCTTCGATAGAGTTAGGGGAGGGCATTTCCCATATCCAGACGTATTCCAGGTAAACATTGCAGCCCGGGACGAGGCTGTTGCTCATATAGGTCAGGGAAGGATTGGTGCGACCTTTTATTGCCGTGGGGGGAGATATTTCCCGCGCCGGCTTGGATACCACATATTTTTCGCATTCACCCAATTTTGTGGGTTTAACCTTTGGTTTTACGCCTTTCTTCTCGCTGATATCCCCGGTAAACTTAATGGCCATCTGCATGTGCGGTTTTTCAAAGCCCTTCCAGGATACCTTGCCGTGCTCGACCCCTTCGGGAATCCACAGCGCCGTGGTGCAGGTGGTAAGCTGCCGGTCCTGCCCCATATATCCCTCGATTTCCCCGCCCAGGTATTCCGGATGATGCGGGTCCATGCCGAGCGTGAAGATAATCTCGGGATAGTCGTGGGCTTCCATGGCGAGGTGCATGGGATTCGGCTTGGGCTTGGTCTTAATCCAGTTGAACATGACATTCATGTCACAGCCCGGCACCAGTTCTTCGCTCATCAGCCAGCCGCCCGGAAACTCGCTCTTTTTACGGGGCATTTTTACCATGTATTTATCGTATTTTCCCGCCATGTATTTCTCCTCCTTTTTCAGTGTCTCCCTTTGGAAAAGGGAGATTAAGAGGGATTTTGTTTAGAGTTTAAAGTTTCTCCTGCCCTCGTCCTCACTCTTCCTTTTGCAGTTCCGCCACGATGCGCTGCACTTTCTTTTTATGCCCCTCCGCCCCCAGCGTGTAGGATTCCGGCACCCATTCCATTTCTTCCAGGCTTTTTAGTATCTGGGGGAGCTTGTCCCAGGGAATCGTCATTAATATCCTGCCTTCCGGGAAGAGCTTGCGCGACCTCATGCCGAAGCCGAAGCCGGTGACTGTCATGTTCACTTCCCCGGTGGTGAGCGGATAGAGATAAAGCCAGGCGCACCCCGCCGCCGCCGTGCCGCGGGCCGACCACGTTTCGCCGGTGCTGTAGCTTTTTGCTCGGATGAGCACTTCCGCCTGCGTCGCGCTGGCGAGGATAATCAGCAGGTCCGGCTCGAAGGTGAGCTTATCCAGCGGCGCGAAGGCGACGTATTTAACGGAACCTTTGTCCAGCTTCGGCAGGTACTGATAAATCCGGCGGTTGGCGCGCTGGTCGCGGTAGACCCCCAGCTTCGGCCCCACCTGCCCGCTCTCGAAAACGGGGTCGCTGTCAATCATGCCGAGCAAAAGCGGCCCGATGCAGGTAAAATCGTCTTTTCCCGCGTAAAAGGCGTTCCCGTTCTGCGCTTCCACCAGCATCTCGCAAAAATCCAACTGCTTGTCCGGTCGTTGCAAACCCTTTGGTCGGGTGGACGTGAATTTAACGCCGACAGGTTTTTTCTCGAAGGTAAACTTATCCAGGACGGTAAGGCCTTTAGGAGTCGGGCTCATGGCTGCCTCCTCTCAAGAAGTGAATCGAAATGCGCTGCCCCTATAATAAGATTCTTGGCGCGGATATTCAAGTTAGTTCTTAAAGGTTATAATATGCTTATTATCACGAGCTTTGAGAAAGAAGGCGGATTATGGATATTTTTAATTTGACTGGCAAAACAGCCATTGTCACGGGCGGGCGGCGGGGCATCGGCCGGGCCATTGCCCTGGCATTTGCGTCTGCGGGCGCCGATATCGTTATCGCCGATGTTGCTGACGACGCTCGACTCGCCGCCACGGCGGCGGAAATCAAGCAGACCGGCCGGGAATGCCTGTCTTTTAAGGTAGACATTGCTTTAAAGCCCGATGTTGAAAAAATGGTGAAGCAGACTGTTGAACATTTTAAGAAAATAGATATCCTGGTCAATGGCGCGGGCGTCTGGATACCGGGCCAGAACTTGATTGAAACGCCGGAAGAAAACTGGGATAAAGTCATCGATACCAATCTTAAAGGCTCCTGGTTCTGCTGCCGGGCGGCGGGTAGGGTGATGGTTGAACAGTCCGGCGGCAATATCATTAATCTATCATCGCAGGTGGGTCTGAACCCGGGCACCGGGGCGGGCGCCTACTCCATCTCCAAAGCGGGGATTATTATGATGACCCGGCAGCTGGCGCTGGAGCTGGCGGAGAAAAATATCCGGGTCAATGCCATTGCTCCGGGCATCGTCAAGACGGATTTTAACATTGGTTTGTGGAAAAATAAGGAGGGGGCGGCTCAAATGGGGCGGATGGTACCGCTCGGCAGGCTGGCGGAGCCGGAGGATATCGCCCGGGCGGCGCTTTTCCTGGCGTCGGACGCTTCAAGCTATATCACCGGGACGGTCATTCCGGTGGATGGCGGCTGGCAGGTCGGTCCGCCGACGCGGAAGCAATAAATTGTATCACTATTTCCCCAGGTAATACTTCACCAGTTCCGGTTCGTATTTAACGCGCCGGCCGGGGCACTTGAACTGGGTGCACAACTGGCAGGTCTCGAAGCCGCTCTCGTTGGGGAAGATGATGCCGGAGCGGCTCTTTATCGGTTTCATCACCCCGCCCCCCGTCAGCGTTACCCCGATACGCTCCGCCGCCTCCCCGAACAGGCTGAAAAGCGGGCGCTGCTCGCTGATGTACCAGTCCTCGATTTCCCCGGGGTTCATCAAAGCGGCCTGCGGCATATCATGCTTTTCTTGCACATAGTCCTTCAGGTAATTCACCGCGTTGACGAGCAGCATGGTCTTGATGGTATCCAGGTAAAAGTTCTTCATCATGTCCCCGCGCGCTATGGGCAGCTCGTCCAGCTCTTTCCCCACGGTGACGATAAACGGGATAACCGTGTCCCGCCCTTCGAGGAGTTTGCTCAATACTTTGCTGGTAAAGACAACGCCGCCGATATCTACCCTGTTATTACCGATGACGCGGGAAGGCGCTATCTGGTAGATACCCCTGGGACGGGCGGCTTCAAGGGCGGTAGCCGCCAGTTCCCTCAACATCCCCTCCAGCACGCTCGTCTTGCCGGTCAATAAGCGTTTGGCGAGCGCTTCCACATCCAGTCTGGCGGGCATCTCTAAGCTGTGTATTTGTTTTTGATCGCTCAAAATTGGAACTCCGGAAATAGGAATCGGTTGCATTTTAAGGATAGATAAACGGCTGTGAGCTGTCAAGGTTGAATTATATTTATCGCGGCGGAATAAAAGTGATATAATCGTTTAAGCAATTTCGGGTTATTTTAAGGAGGCAAAAGCATGAATGTACTGGTTATGGGCGGCAGCGGACTCTTCGGGAGGAAGACGGTCATGGCGCTGTTGAACGACCCGGATGTCAAGACCGTGGTTAATATGGACATGGCTCCTCCTAAAGACTGGTTTATGAAGAGCATCGGGAAGAACGCCAAAAAGTTCCGCTTCGTTTCCGGCAATGTGGCGGAGATTGAAGACATCCTGAACGCCATGAAACAATATAAAATCGATAGGGTTATCAACTGGGCGTTTATCATGGTGGCGGCTAACGTGCCGGTGGACCCGCGCCTGGTAACGAAGGTAAATGTAATGGGGATGAACAACGCCTTCGAGGCGGCTAAACTCATGGGCGCCAAGCGCGTCGTTTACGCTTCCTCGGAAACGGTGTATGGCCCGCAGGCGCAATACGGTATGCGGGAAGTGACGGAAGACGATACCACCAACCCCCTGCACTCCTACGCGGTCTGTAAAAAATACGCCGAGATTATGGCGGCGGATTACACCCAGCAGTACGGCATGAGCTTTACCGGCCTGCGCCCCACCATCGGGTACGGCCACGGCGGACGCTCTCCGGCGCAATACTGGTCGGATATCCCTTCTTACGCGGCGGTGGGTAAGCCTTTCTCCATGGAAGGGGATGGCAAAGGGCTTTGCTCGCTGGTGTCCGCGGACGACCTCGCGGAGATAACCAAACGGTTAATCAAAGCCGATAGCTCTCCCCACCCGGTCTATAACGTGGGCGGCCCGCCCCAGAGCGCCCGCGACCTCGCGGCGGTGGTGAAAAAGTATATCCCGGACGCGAAGATAACCTTCGGGAAAAAGCCGATGATGGATAAGGAAGGCAAATTCGGGCTGCCCTGGCTGGTGAGCGAAAAACGGGCAAAGAAAGACTTCGGGTTTTCCTGCATGCCGATAGAAAAAGCGGTCCTTATCCACATTAACGATGCCCGGCTGGAAGCCGGCTTGAAGCCGATTAAGGGGTAAGAGCCTAGGTCATTGCGAGCGAAGCAATCCCATGGCATAGCTTTTAGCAACCGGTGAGATTGCCGCGCCCCGGTTCGTGAGTTAAAAGGTTTCATCGGGGCTCGCAGTGACATAACAGTAAAAACAAAAAGACCCGCCTAGGCATCGCTGCCAGAGGCGGGTCTTGCTTTATTGCTTGATACTTATTACTTTATTTTACCTTTTCTTTCTTATGCGAGCCGGAATATTCGCCCTGCGGCCCGGCGGAGAAAACGACGGTGGGATATTTAATATCGTGGAACTCCCACGGGCAGTGTTTTACCCCGGCCGGGATACAAATGTAAGAGCTCTTACTGGTGGCATGGTACTCGCCGCCAAGATAGATAGCCATTTCCCCTTCAATCTCGCGCGGCTTGTCCGGGTTGGCCCCCACCATAGCCAGCAGTTCCGGCCATTCGTGGACGTGTTCCGGTGCCGGCGCGCCGCCGGTGCCGCTATAGATTTTGACGACATCCACATAGAAAGAGTCGGGAATCATGTCATCCTCGATGTGCAGGACGCGGGCGCCCTTGGTAGTGGATGGAGTTTTAGGGGGCGCCGCCTCTTTAAAATCGCCGCCGACGGAGAATCTCTCTTTAGTATGGTCCATCAATGAATACCGCTTTTTCGCCGCGGGTTTGGAGGGCTGGGAAGCGGGTTTACGGGAATACTGTCCGGTCATGGCGATAACCAGGAACAATACCGGGTGGTTGATTTTGTTAAACATAAAGGGGCCGTGTACAACGCCCGCCGGGATGAAGATTAGGTGATTGCGGGTGAACACCTCTTTATGGCCGTCCAGCCAGACGGTGATTTCACCATCGAGGTCCTGGTCAGCCCCCGGACGCCCGCCGATCAAGCCGACGACCTGGGAATAATCATGGGTATGCGGCTCGCCGACCGGTTCTTTGGCCGCTCCGCTCCACAGCCAGGTGGTATCGACATAGAAATAGTCTTTCATGACCTTATCGGTGGCCGTGATAAGGTGGGTGGCTTTGACGCCCGGCACCGGGTCTTTAGCCGTGCCTGCTTTCCCCTTGAGTTCATCAGGGTAGTCGCCGGGTTTGTTGACAAGACAATCTGCATATTTTAGCTTAGCCATCGTTTCTCCTTCGCAAAAAACTGTATTTACAGCGAGATTATAACATGCCGTACCAAATAGTCAAAAGGCAATAGGGCGATTACTTATAATGCGTCCACATACGGATAATTTTTACCGTCTTGATTTCTTCAAGGACATGATAGACCAAACGATGTTGGATATTAATTCTCCGTGAATATGCCCCGGAAAGGTCGCCTATTAATTTTTCATACGGCGGTTCATTATTATAGGGGTCTTTTTTGAGAATTTCCAGCAGGCGGATGGTCTGGGATTTTAGACCAGCGCGGGCAATTTTCCTGGCATCTTTCTTGGCCTGTCTGGTAAAGACTACCCGCCAACTCACCAGCCGGGTTCCTCATCGGTTTCTTCGATGGGTGTATTCAAACCCTCTTTAATTGACTCTCGCATACCGGGGATAGAGGTAAGGTAGAGCGTTTCCTGTATTGCACGCCAGTCTTCCTCTGAAACAAGATAAGCAGAGTTTCTTTTGCCTACGATATAGACCGGTTCGTGGCTCTCTTTTACTTTATCAACGAGTTTATAAAAACGCTTTCTGGCTTCCGATGCGGACAAAGTTGTCATTTAAGTCTCCGATACGTACCGTATATCGTACGATATTTAATTAAAGATGTCAAGCGGCTATACCGAATTACCACGGCTCTATCTCTCTCCATTCGATGGAAAGTGAGTCTTGTATGTTAAATGGTGGTGTTTTAGGGAGGGAGAGAACCATAACACAACCTTGTTCTTCCGGTATTACTATTAATCCTTGTTCTTTACGGACAAATAACGGGCCTTCCCATATCCGCCACCCCAACCGGGCGTAAAAGCCATTAGAGCCGGTAGAAAGCGCGGCGAAATCAAAATCCTGCACTTCGCTGACTGCCCGCCGCATAACCTGCGAGGCGAATCCTTTGCCACGATGCTCGAGGTCAGTGGCAAGCCCTTCAATATAGGCAGTACGAAGGAGGGGTGATTGGTCTATCTGGAGCCAGCGCGTTATCCAGAGTACGCAAGAGACGAGTTTGTTTTTATACCGGCCCAGGATGTGAGCGGGGTTCTGGAACATTTCCATGTAAGGCGTGTAATCCCGTTTAAAGGCTTGAGAGCATAAAGCGATTATCTCCGCATACTCGGCTTGTGTCAGGTCTTTATTGGATTTTACCTGGATATCCAACTTTTCTTTCATCTATACTACCAAAAACGCCGGGGCAGGTTTATTATCGCCTGCCCCGTATTGTTCCGCCAGTGTAAACAATTATTCCGCAGATGCTGCCCTATTTGAGCATCTTCTTTACCGCGGCGGCGGCGGCGTCCTTATCATAACCGTACTTCTTGCGTAACTCTTCGCCGCTGCCAAAGCCGGCGTACACCTGCGGGATGCCGAGCCGTTTGAAGTTCTTAGGATAAATACCGCTGTCCGCAAACAGGTCGGAAATCGTGCTGGCCAGACCGCCGTCCATCAGATGGTCTTCAAGTACCAGGATATTCCCGGTCTCCTTGACAGCCTTGATGACCAGGTCTTTATCCAGGGGTTTGATGGAGTACATGTCGATAACGCGGGCATCTATCCCTTCGTCCTTCAGAGCATTCGCCGCTTCAAGAGCTTCGAAGACCATTTCCCCGTGGGCGATGATGGTCGCATCCTTGCCTTCACGCGCCGTCAGCCCCATCCCGATTTTATACTCGTATTTACCCGGTTCATAGAGCATGCGGTCTTTTTTGCCCTGGGCCAGGCGGAGATAGAGCGGGTGCGGATAGGTCATACTCAATATCATGATGTCCCGCACCATATTCGGGTCGCCGATGGACAGGACCGTCATATTAACCAGCGACTTCATGATGGAGATATCTTCCATGGCGTTATGCGTCGAGCCGCCGCCGGAGGTCAGGCCGCCGCCGGTCCCGATAAAGCGCACCGGCAGGTCCTGGTAACAAATCGCCGTGCGGTTCTGTTCGCAGGCGCGCATGACCATGAACGGAATCATCCCGAAAATGAAGGGGATGTTGCCTTCCAGTGCCAGCCCGGCGGCAATCCCGGCCAGGTTTTGTTCAGCTACGCCTACATCAATATATCTATCTGAGAAATTCTTTTTATACTCCTTTAACGCGCCGCCGGTATCGGCCGTCAACGCCCAGACGTTTTTGTGCTTCTGCCCCAGTTCTATAATGGTATCACCTGCTACTGACCGTGCTGATAGAAAACTGCCGAAATTGAATGTGACTTTCATTATTTTGCGCCCCCTATCTTAGCAAAACCGGCCTCGATATCGGCCATAGCCTTGTCCATATCGGCTTTACTCAAAGCTCCGGCATGCCAGCCGAGGTCATGTTCCATGAATTTGACCCCTTTGCCTTTCATCGTGCTGGCAATGATTGCCGTCGGCTTTTCATTGGTTGTCGGCGGCAGGTTATCGAGGGCATCGACAATCTGGCTCATATCGTGCCCGTCGATTTCCACCACGTTCCAGTTGAAGGCCCGCCACTTGTCCGCATACGGTTCGAGCTGCATATAATCGCCATCGAAGCTGGTCATTAACTGCTTGTTTCTATCCACAATGCCAATCAGGTTCCCCAGTTTATAAGAGCCGGCGGTGTTCGCCGCTTCCCAGACCTCGCCTTCGCACGTCTCGCCGTCGCCCATCATGCAAAAAACACGGTGGGCTTCTTTCTTCTGCTTGGCGGAAAAAGCCAGTCCCACCGCCACCGCGAGTCCCTGCCCCAGCGAACCGGTCGAGCATTCCACGCCTGGCAGCTGGATTTTGCAGGGGTGCATGCCGTAGGCGCTGTCCATCTGGCCGTACGTTTTGACTATCTCATCATAATTGAAATAGCCCCTCAAAGACATGGCGATGTACATGCAGACGGCGCCGTGCCCCTTGCTCAAGAGGAACCGGTCTCGCGTCGGATTTTTAATGTCTTTCGGGTCGACTTTCATGCCGTGATGATAGAGCCCGATGAGCAGGTCCGTCATCGAAAGGTCTCCCCCGATGTGCACTATTCCGTCGTAGTTGCCGCATAGATTGATGAGTTTCTTGCGCATTTCGTATGCCAGTTCTTGCAGGCGTTTAACTTCTTTTTTGTCTGCCATAAAAATATCCTCCTTATTAATTTCCTCTTGCCTCCCTTATTCCTGTTGACCGCTCCCTCGATGGGAGAGGTATGAAAAGGAAAGGGGGTACTCATTTGTCATTCCGGGGAAGCCTGAAGGGCTGACGTGGGAATCTCTATCTTCGGCTCAAGTCTATCACAGGGATTGCCGCGTCGCTTACGGCTCTTCGCAATGACAATATTACATCTTAATTAATATTTTAATGGACTTGCCTTTTTTATGCAGCTCGAAGGCTTGCTGGATATCCTTAAGGGGAACGATGTCCGTAATCAGCGATTTAAGTTCGAGCTTGGGCAGCAGCGCCAGCGCTCTCGGGAACGAGTAGGGAGAAACAAAGGTGGATGTAATCGTTAATTCCTTGGCGTACATCAGGAACGGTGAAACCCCGATTTCCACATCCTTGCCGTAGACCGCCGCCCAGAGAATCGTCCCGCAGTTGTCCGCCAGAGAAATGCACTGCTTGGCGGCTTTCACGCTGCCGCTGGCATCGATGACAGTATTAAACCCGCGCCCGTCCGTCAGCTTTTTGCCGATGGCCTCAAGGTCTTCATTAAACGGGTCGACGACCACATCCGCGCCCAGCTTTTTCGCCAGCGCCCGCTTTTCCGCGATTGGTTCGGAAAGCAGGGTGCGCGCCGCCCCGGCTTTAAGCGCCATTTCCAGGCAGAGCAGCCCGATGGGCCCCCCGCCGCAGATGGCCACGCTGCTGCCGGTGGTCACTTTTGCCTGGTCGATGGCGTGGACGGCCACGGAAACCGGCTCCAGCATCGCCCCTATTTCAAAACTGATATCGTCCGCTAAAGGGTAGATGGCGCTTTCCGGGTAAACGGCGTATTCCGCGAAGCACCCCGTGGCCCCGCTCCCGAAGCGGCAGTAGTGCTCCTTGCCGTTCTGGCAGTACCAGCAGGCCCCGCAGGACCCGCGGAAGTTCATCGCTACCCGCTGTCCCACCTTGAAATTGTTTTTGACTGCGCTGCCCACGGCGGCGATTGTGCCGGAGGCTTCATGTCCCAGTATCCGCGCCATTTTATAGGCTTCCGGCGGCATCAGCCCGAACCGTTGTTCGAGGTTTTCCGGGTCTGTCCCGCAGAGCCCGGCGTAAGCTATCTTTACTTTTACCTGGTTGGGCGCCATTTCCGGTTCCGGGACTTCCTCCATTTTGATAATGCCCGCTTCACGGGTGACGGCTGCTTTCATGGGTTTAGTACCTCCTTTGGTATTGAGCAAATGCTATCGTTGTCATTCTGGAGGGAGCGTAGCGACCGGAGAATCTCCGGGCGGGGCGGTCATAACGTTCCCTGCCGCCGCGGGATGCTTCGCCCCGATTGCATCGGGAAGAGCATGACAGCGGTTTTTTGTTTATTGCTTCGGGGGATTACCTATCTTCCTGAACTCAATCGCTATTCCCCCCACCGGTGACGGGTCGGAGTAAAGAAAACCGCCGCCGCCCTCCTGCCGCGCTATTGTCCAGATGTTAATGCCGTTCTTTTTAAAGTTGGCTATTTCTTTATCCAGGTCGTCCGTCAAAAAGCCGATGTGGTGCAGGCCTTCGCCGGTCTTGTCCAGCGATTCTTTAAGCGCCTGGGGACCTTCGGTCGGCTCAAGTAGTTCAAGCTCGGTTTCGCCCATCTTGGCGAAGCTGATAGTAGTTTTCCATTCCGCCGGTTTGCCGTGAAGTTCCCCTTTGAAAGGCACGGTAAAAGTCTTATTGCCTCCCCCCACCTCAAACGGCCCGATGCCCAGTTTTTCCAGAAAAGCTATCGCTTTCTTGATATCTTTAACCACCACGCCTACATGCTGTAGTTTTGAAAAATCTGATTTTCCTGCCATATTTTCTCCTTTTATTTTAGCAATGATATTTAATGTTTTTTGTGGGGCTCACCCCAAGTTTATCCTTGCCTGACGGTAATGTCAAACATGTTCCGCATGTTGTAAAATCTTTGAATTTTTCTGCAAACCCTAATAAAATTATGTAATTTTAGGTGCTTACAAAAAGTATTTCCTGGAAAGGCGTTTGAGACCATGAGCAAAGTAATGAAAATGAAAGAGGCGATTTCCGCGTTCGTTAAGCCGGGGGAAACCATTTTTATCGGGGGCATGCAGCACGGGGAACCGGCGGCGGCCATCCATGAAATCGTCCGCCAGAAAATCGACCACCTCACGCTGGTCAGCGCCCTTACCGCTACGGCCAATCTGCTCATCGGGGAAGGTCTGCTGGATAAGCAGATAGTCGCCTGGGGGCCGCAGGACACGCGCGGCTATGCGCTGGCTAAAGCCAAAGCGGTGGGCCGCCTGCCCGTTTTTGAAGAGCTTTCTCACTTCGGGCTAAGCATCGCCCTGCTGGCCGGGCAGATGGGCGTGCCTTTCCTGCCGATAAAGAGCCAGGTGGGCGGCGACCTGCCGAAATACAATAAGAACATCACTGCGATGCAGTGCCCCTTTACCGGCGAGACCATCGGCGCGATGCGCGCCATCAACCCGGATATCGGCATCATCCATGTCCAGCGGGCGGACGCGCAGGGCAACGCGCAAAAGTGGGGCACGATGGGCGTGGACGTGGAAGGCGTTAACGCCAGCCGGAAAATCATTGTCACCACGGAAAAAATCGTCGATTCGGACGTGATACGGCGCGACCCCAACCGCACGATTGTCCCGGCTTTCCGCGTCAGCGCTGTGGTGGAGCAGCCTTTCGGGGCGCACCCCATGCACCTTTCGGGCTGCTACAGCGGCGATATGTGGGGCTATTACGCCGATACCGGCCCCAAGGAGAACTATGATACCTACGTGGAAAAACTGGTCTACGGCGTTAAGGACTGGGACGAGTATCTTAAAAAGCGGGCGGAGATGAAACCGGCCGGGTACTTTGAAAACTTTAGGATTAAGCCCGTCGAGAGCGAGCCGATTATTACCGGATTTTAGGAGCGACCGATGAACGGAAATAACGAAGCAAAATACAGCGCCGCCGACCAGATGGTCGTGTCCGGCGCGCATCAAATCAGGCCGGATGACGTTATCTACGTGGGACTGGGCCTGCCTTTTCTTTCCGCCCTGCTGGCGAAATATACCCATGCCCCGGACTGCACGATTATCATCGAACAGGGTATCGTGAGGTCGACCGGCTTCGATATGCCGCGGGCGACGGATACCCTCGGCTCGCAGTTCATGGCCGACCAGATATTGGGGCTGTTCTATATCAATACCATCGGGCAGTCCGGCCACATCACCACGGGGTTTATCGGGGCGGGGCAGGTGGACCGCTACGGCAATGTCAACGATACCTGCGTGGGGGATTACCGTAACCCGGTGCACCGGTGGTCCGGCAGCGGCGGCGCGGCGGATGTGATCGCTTTTTGTAACCGCACCATTACCGTGCTGCGGCAGAGTAAAAAACGCTTCCCGGAAAAAGTGGACTTTAACACCTGCCCGGGCTATATCGATGGCATTGCGGGGCAGCGGGAAAAGGCGGGTATGCGCCCCGGCACCGGGCCGGCGATGGTCATCACGGATTTGGCCTGCTATACCTTTGAAAACGGCGAGATGGTGGTCAAATCCGTCCACAGCGGGGTGGGCGTAACGCTGGAGCAGGTCAAGGCGGAGGTGGGCTGGGATATTAAGGTGGCCAAAGACGTTAAGGACACTATCCCGCCCACCGACGAGGAAATAAAAATCCTCCGGGAAAGAGTAGACCCCAAGCGGATATGGGTGGGCGGCAAGCGCCAGGCCTCCAAAGGGCAGGAGGACTAGCTAATACCTGCCGCCGGATTTCCCTCCTCCGTCATTCCCGTGAAACCTGTCCCGTACTCCGATACGGGAACGGGAATCCAGTATCTTCTCTCCCCTTGTGGGAGAGACAAGAGTGAGGGGTAATCCTTTTACCCTATTCCCCGTTCCTTTGTATCACGGGGGTTTCTAGCACCAGTAAAAATGGCTATGGAGTATCATGTGGTGAGCTAACGGCACCACAACCAAATACCATCCTTGAGAAGTCCCTTTGCATCCCAATGAAAAATTCGCCCAGTTTTTTCTTCAATTATGCGATGGGTAGTTGCCAAGTGATTGCCATTTGCGTCATAATGTAGTAAGATTCTACTTGTGCCATCTGGGTACGTCTTTGATGGTGAACCGGCTAGGTAAAGTGTCCTGAAGGTGCCATCTTTAATCTTATCCCAGATGCCTAGGTCAGTGAAATATTTCTCGATAATGGAACTCTTTTCTTCGGCTCTGAGTTTATGGCGCACGTTCGACTCCAGTGGGGAGGCTAGTAATGAATGATTCATTAGTTTTAGTGTTAGAAAATAATTTGTCAAACCTGTTAAGCGCATACTTGCTTGGGCAGAAGAGCTTTTTAGAATGTACTGAATGGTTTTCTACAATTGATTGGGGAAGCATCGATATAACCTCCAAGTTAGCGCAAAGAATTGGGAAGCTACAACTCATTTCCACAGAAGTATCCGAGGGGCTTAGATTAGAGTCTGAGTTCGAACAAGAAGCATCAGAAACAATTACAGATATATCTAGAGTTTCTTGTACAAGGTATTGGATTCCTCGTCTGGAAGGAATCATAGTTTCGAGTTCGTCAACTGTTAATATCAATAACGCCATTGTTATACCGATGGAGGACCGGGAATTACAGTCCTGGAGTATATCACCTCAAGTGGTATCTGCGTAAGCAAAGCATCTCCAACAAGGATACGGAACCAATAGATACCAGGTTCGCTAAGCATTAAAGCTATACGAGTAACAATATTACAGCCTCGATTCCCCCCTTCAAAGTATGGGGTAAGTCTAACAGGTTCCAATCTTAGACCTGACGGTAGCTCTGGTTGAATTGTTACCTGAACACTTCCCCGAGCCGAGCCAGATTTAAAAGCAAGCACTAAGAACCAGTTAAGAGGAGTTGGCGGCATTTGTTCAGGAGCGGAAGGCCCGTGGGAACTAATTGTTAAGCGGTCAACGAGTCGAATAAGGGATAAAATGCCTGATTTATCTTCTATTACGTTTTCGCAAAAAGCTGCCACACTGAGAAAAGGGCCGGTGTTATCCATATACGCCACCTCCTAGGGATGAGAATGTTCTCTCAAATAAATAGTAACAATTCCACCCTATAATAACGGAAAGCAGACCGGAATATCAATTCTAACTGTAAATACTGTAACCAGTCATGTGGGATTTTGTGTTAGTATACTTACAGCCTCTTTACCCGTAGCATTATTATAGTGCAAACAAATCAGACATCCCCATGTTCGCTCAATGGTAGTTATTTTCCTATTATATGGAAATCAGTTAACCTTGTTTTTTCAGCGGCTTGAGAAGATATTCCAAGCCGTTCATTTTGATTTCATACATCGCGGACAATTGCGTGCCCAGTTTCCCCGGCGGGAAGCCTTTCTGGTGAAACCAGACCAGATACGGTTCAGGCAGATCACAAAGGAAGCGGCCTTTATATTTTCCGAAAGGCATACGCGTACTTACTAATTCAAGCAATGCCTGTGGATTCAAACCAGGCATACCGTCGTTTTGCGCCATGTTAGACTCACACTTTCAATAAAGAATCAAGAATCCCGGGGAAGGGCTTACTCGCCACCCCACCCCGGGATTCTTTCCCGATACAATCGGGATTTCACTCCTTCAGAATGACCGGGGATATTTATTGCTTTGGCGGAACCGCCGGAGAAGCCGTCGGCTCGCCCGCGAACTTGAACATCCTCGTCAGATTGTCCGGTTTCTTCAGATTGTAAAGCCTGACGGCGTTGCCGCCCAGCATCAGGTTCATGTCGTCCTGGTTAATATCCAGCCGCTGTATCTGCTTCAGGCTCCACCCCCAGATATCCACCTGGTGCCGCGGGATGCCCTGCTTTAAATCCTGCCGGGTATAGCCCGGCGGGTATCTGTTTAATTGTGAATAAACGGGCAAACTGGCGCCCCAGTCCGTGCCCCAGATGAGCTTTTCCGCTCCGACTGACGGGTCGTTCAAAGCTTTTTCGTAGAGTTTTGTCCACCATCTTCCCGTCTCCAGGTAGATATTCTTGTGGCTGGCCGCTACGTGCAGCGCCTGCTCGTAGAACCACTCCCACCAGCCGCCCTCGATGCCGGCATGTTCCAGGATTAAGGCAACATCCGGGTAAGCTACCGCCAGCGTATGCGCCCACAACGGATTATAGGTGGAGGGGAAGCCGTGATAAGCGATGGCGTAGCCGCCGGGAGTCCCGGCATGATAGCGGATGGGGATGTGGTACTGCCGCCCCAGGTCCATCATCTTCATCATGTTGCGCATCATGAGGTCCTGGTCTAAGACTATACTGCCGCCCATCCCCTGGGCCGCGATCGGCATGCCCTCGCCGACGCCGACGAATTTCTTGGTGTCCAGGAGCCGGGCCAGTTCGGCGATGGCTCCGTCGATGGTCCATTCTTCCTCGCCGGCGGCGCAGCGGTCGTTATATTCTTTGGCGCTGCAGTTCGCCACGAATTTATCCGGGTATTTTTCCACCTGCTCCAGGTTGGTCTTGTTCGTCATCCCGAAGGCCGGCTCCACGACGCACATGTCCACGCCGTAGCACTTCATATCGTAGAGCAGGCGGGCGGAATTATCGTAAGCCTCTATCTGGCCCATGACCTGCCCGAGTTTATCGAAGTCCTTGGAGCCTTTCAGCGCTTTACCGGCGGCATGCCGCTGGGAATGAACGTGGGTGTCTACAATAAATCTGCCTAATTTCATCTCATCCCTCCCTTAAGATTCTTCCTTTGCTTCTTTATTCCTCTTCCTTCCCTTCCTCTTTACCCTTTCCCCTTCGTAAAGTCGTAGATTCCGCGCCGATTCGTAATCTCATGCGGCGTCCCGTATGAACAAAGTGAATCGGGATATGACCAAAGGGAATCGGAAGGGGATTAAGGGGGTTTTTAAGATCAGTGCTCCTGCGGCGGCGCTGATGTCGTCGGGTCTTCCACGAACTTGAACATGCGGGTCAGGCCGCCCGGATTGGGCAGCTTGAAGAGCCGCACGGCGTTGCCGCCCAGCATCAGGTTCATGTCGTCCTGGTTGATGTCCAGCCGCTGTATCTGCTTCAGGCTCCACCCCCAGATATCCACCTGGTGCCGCGGTATGCCCTGCTTCAGGTCTTGGCGGGTATAGCCCGGCGGGTAGCGGTTAAGCTGGGAATAGACCGGCAGGCTGGCGCCCCAGTCCGTGCCCCAGATGAGCTTTTCCGCCCCGACTGACGGGTCGTTCAGCGCTTTGTAATAAAGCTCCGCCCACCATCTTCCCGTCTCCAGGTAGATGTTCTTGTGGCTGGCCGCCACGTGCAGGCAGCACTCGTAAAACCATTCCCACCAGCCGCCCTCGATGCCGGCGTGCTCCAGGATTATCGGCACATCCGGCATATTTACCGCCAGCGTGTGCACCCAGAGCGGATTATAGGTGAACTGCGCGCCGTGGTAGGCGATGGCGTAGCCGCCCGGCGTGCCGGTATGATAACGCATCGGCACTTTATAGGCGCGGCAGACCTCCATGACCTTGAGGCAGTTGGTAATGATTTCCTCTTCGGTCTGGAAGCGCGGCGGCTGTCCCTCTTTCGGCTTGCGCATCGGTATCAGCACCATCTCCCCGATGCCTACATAATTGCCGGTTTTCAGCAGGTCGGCCAGGGCGTCGCAGAAGCCTTTGATGCTCCATTCCTGTTCGCCCTGGGCGCAGGCGTCCTGGTATTCCTTGGGCCAGCAGCAGGCGGCAAACTTGTCCGGGTACCGCTTGACCTGGTCGACGTTGTTGGGGTTGGTCATCCCGAAAGCCGGTTCGATGATGCACATGTCCACGCCGTAGCGTTCCATGTCGTACAGCAGCCGCGGCGAGTTGTCATAGGCTTCCATCTGGCCCATGACCTGCCCGAGTTTATCGAAGTCCTTGGAACCTTTGAGGGCTTTCCCGGCGGCGTGCCGCTGGGAGTGTACGTGGGTGTCTACAATAAATCTGCCTAGTTTCATCATGCCTCCTTTTTATTTGCAATTAATTGCTAGCAATTAGCTGTTAGTTTTGCCCCGCCCCTTTTCCCCCGAATCCTTCTCGGTTCTCCCTTTACAAAGGGAGACGATATTAGCCTATTGACTGATGATGCTCATTATTGCCCGTTGGTTCGTCCTCCTTTGTAAAGGAGGATAGAGGCGGATTTGACCTTTGAGCTTTGAGTTCTCCTTTATTACATCCCCGGCATCACCACGCCCTTGATGTAGCCCGGCGTGCGGTTGACGTTATCCTCAAAAGCCTTGCCGATGTCCTCCAGCTTGTACTTATGCGTCACCAGTTTGTTCATGGGGAAAATGCCCTTCTGCACCGCCCACATGGCGCGGGTCAGCTCGCTCTGGTAGTCCGTGGACATGCCGATGCCCTGCGGACTGTAGATGATGGGGCACTTTATCCAGCTGAAAAGCTCGTAGGTGTCCGGCGTCTGGTGCCACCCCACCGCAATGATTTTACCCCGATTGGTCTTGATAACGTCTCCCACCATCTTGATGCCCGGCGGATGGCCGACCACCTCGATGGCCACGTCCACGCCCCTCCCGCCGGTGATTTTCATGACTTCTTTAACGACATCCACCTTGCTTGGGTTTAAAGTGATGGTCGCGCCGAGTTCTTTAGCCAGCTTGAGCCGGTTATCATCCAGGTCGGCGACGATGTATTCTCTTATCTTGGGGCTGGAGACACAGGCGATGACGCCCAGCCCCATGAACCCTGACCCCACCTGGAAAACGAAGTCGCCGAACTCCGGGGTCGTGGTGCGCGTAATGGAAACGATGCTCATCAGCGGCTCGCCCAGCGCGTGTTCGAAAGGCACGCCCTCCGGTATCTTCTCGATGACCGAGCCGTGGCCGCGGGCGGTGCGGTCGGTAGGGTCGCAGGCGGTGTACTCGGCGTAGCAGTTCGCCGGCCAGAAGCCGGTAATCCTGTCGCCAGCCTTGAACCCTTTGACGTTCTTGCCTACTTCCACCACCGTCCCCGCCGGTTCGTGCCCGGCGCGCCGCGGAAAAGGCGGGCGCATCACGCCGGTGTCCAGGTAGCCCGGCATATCGGAAGAGCAGACCCCGCAGGCTTCTATTTTCACCAGCATCTCGCTATCGCTGATTTCCGGCATGGGGATGTCTCTAATCTCGAATTTCTTGGGCGCCACGATAAAAGCTGCTTTCATATATAATCTTTCCTTTCCACCTTTTTTCATTATTACCCTCTCCCCTTGCGGGGGTGTTGTATCAAAAGTGTCCATACTATTGTCATTCTGACCCCGATGCAAATCGGGGGAAGAATCCGTATCCACCTTGCCAGGCGCGGATTCTTCATCGCTTCGCTCTTCAGAATGACTTTTGATACAAGGCTCCTTGCGGGAGAGGGAGACAGGGTGAGGGAAAATCCTCCCTTTACTCCCTTTTTCCTCTATAAAATGCTTTTAAAGAAAAACGGTTATCAGATTGTACTCCTTCCGCCCCCGGACTATCAATTTTGTTCCGCTAATCTGGAGAAAAAGCAATGTTGAAAATCCGCAACCCCGCGGTGCTTGTTCCGCTAATTATTATTCTTTTGACAAGCTCTGGTGCAGATATTAAACTAGGGCAAACACATTGGTAACTCAAAGCTCAAAAATCAAAACTGATTCTCCCGTCTGTCCCTTTCCGATTTTCTTCGGTCATACGGAATCCCGTACGAACGGAGTGAGTCGGCACTTGCTGAAGGAGGGATGATGATGAGCATAAACTATTATTGGTGGCATTGCATAATCATCCTCTCCCTTTCATAGGGGGAGAGTGGGGGGAGTTAAGATTTAAGATTTGAGATTCGGTTGAAAGGAGTCTATGATCGGTATCACATCATACGGGGCTTATGTCCCCCTCCGCCGCTTAAGCACCGGGGCACAGAGCGAGAAGGCGGTGGCAAATTGGGATGAAGACAGCCTGACGATGGCTGTAGCGGCCGCTACAGACTGTCTGGGAGGCGTTGAGCGGGGAACAGTGGACGGGCTTTACTTCGCCACTACCACCCCGCCTTACGGTGAAAAGTTGACGGCCACCGTCGCCGCCTGGGCGTTGGGTCTGCGCCCCGCTATTTTAACGGCGGATATTACGGATTCTTTGCGCGCCGGGATGACGGCTCTCCGCCTGGCAGCGGATACTGTTAAAGCCGGTTCGGCGCAGAGCCTGCTCGTGACGGCCTCTGATTTGCGGATGGGCGGCGGGGGCATGGATAGCGGCTTTGGGGACGGCGCCGCCGCCTTCCTCATCGGAGATAAAGACGTTATCGCCGCACTGGATGCCGGCTACTCCCTTTCCAACGAACTGCTGGATGTCTGGCGGGCCGGCGGCGCGCGGAACGTGCGCTCCTGGGAAGACCGCTTCGTCTTTGAAGAGGGCTACCTTAAAATACTGCCGCAGGCCGTCAAGGGCTTTTTTGATAAGTCCGGGCTTGCTGTTAAAGATATCACTAAAGTCGTTTTTTACGGGCCGGATTTGCGCCGCCACCGTGAGATGGCCGCCCGGCTGGGCTTCAAACCGGAGCAGGTGCAGGAACCTTTCTTTGCTAAGCTGGGCAATACCGGCACGGCTTTTGCCCCGATGCTGTTAGTAGCCGCGCTGGAAGACGCCGGCCCCGGCGATAAAATCCTCCTTGCCGGTTACGGTGACGGCGCGGATGTCCTGCTTTTTACCGTGACGGATAATATCAAAAAAGTTTCCGGCAAATGGGGCATCAAGCGCAGCCTGGCGTCCAAGATGATGCTGCGCGGCATGGTGGACTATGCGGCGTACCGCGAGTTTGCCGCGTCCGACCCCGAGAAGGGTGGTGGGGCATCGGCTTCCGTTATCGCCCGGGAGCGTGACGCTATCTATGCGCTGCGCGGCGTTAAATGCAAGGCCTGCGGCACCGTCCAGTACCCGCCGCAGCGCATTTGCACTAACTGCCATACCAAAGACAATTTCGAACCGTACAGCTTTGCCGATAAGAAAGGCAAGGTCTTTACCTTTACGCTGAAGCATGGCGGGGACATTCCCGGCTTTGCCCGCCCGATGGTGGATACTATGGTGGACTTCGAGGGCGGCGGACGGGCGCTCTTCGGCATGACGGATATGATTGCCGATAAGGTGAAAGTAGGAATGGAGGTAGAGATGAGTTTCCGGACGCTCGGTACGGGCGGCGGTATCCATAACTATTTCTGGCGCTGTATGCCGCCGCGCTCCAGCTGGACGGGAAAGGAGACCAAATAACATGGAAAGCATTAAAGATAAAGTCGCTATCATCGGTATGGGCTGCACCAAGTTCGGTGAAAACTGGGAAAAAAGCGCCGAGGATATGCTGGTGGACGCCGCCTCCGAGGCTGTCGGGGATGCCGGTATCGAGATGAAGGATATCCAGGCCGTCTGGTTCGGTACTACGCGCCTTAATACCGCCGAGCCCTGCGCTACCGCTTTAAAACTAGATTATGTGCCCGTGACCCGCGTGGAAAACCTCTGCGCCACCGCCACCGAGGCCCTGCGTAACGCCTGCTTCGGCATCGCCTCCGGCGTGTATGATATCGTCTTGGCTATCGGGGTGGAAAAACTCAAGGACCAGGGCATGGGCGGCCTCGGGACGGTCACCGGCGCGGGCGGCAACGGCACTTTGGAGTGGGGTATGTCCGCCGCGATGTTCTTCGCCCGCATGGCTACCCGCTATATGGAGCATTACGGCCTCACTTATGAGGAATTGAAACAGACACTCGCCAAAATATCCGTGAAGAACCATCATAACGGCTCGCTGAATCCACGGGCGCATTTCCAGCGGGAAATTACCGAAGAAATGGCGGTTAACGCCCCGATGGTCTCCTGGCCGCTGGGGCTTTACGACGCCTGCGGCGTCAGCGACGGCTCCGCCTGCGCCATTCTCTGCCGGGCGGATATGGCTAAAAAGTTCCGGGATGATTATGTTCTGGTGAAGGGCGTGGGGCTGGCGGTGGGGGCGCGGCAGGGCTATCTCCAGCCGTCTTATGACATGGTGCACATGGAAGAAACGGTGCGCGCCAGCAAACAGGCTTACGCTATGGCGGGCATCAAAGACCCCTTTAATGAAATCGATTTGGCGGAAGTACACGACTGTTTCAGCATCACCGAGATGGTGATTACGGAAGACCTGGGCTTCTGCCCGCGCGGCAAAGGCCCGGAATACGTCAGGAACGGCACCTTTGCTTTAGACGGCAAGCTGGCGGTCAACCCGGACGGCGGCTTAAAGAGCTTCGGGCACCCCATCGGCGCCAGCGGCCTGCGCATGATTTATGAAATTTACAAGCAGATGCAGGGCAAAGCCGGCCCGCGCCAAAGGAAGAATCCGTCTATTGGCCTGACGCATAACTTCGGCATGAACCCGGGCAGCGGCGTCGGCTCCGTGACGATACTGGGGCAGAGAGACTAATTTAATATGTCTTTCCGCGAAAGCGGGAATGCAGCCTCCCCCTTTTGTAAAGGGGGATTAAGGGGGTTTTTAAAATATGATTAACAAAGTAGTACCGAGCTTTGATGCAGCGGTCAAGGACGTTTTCGACGGCGCGGTTGTCCTCATGGGCGGCTTCGGCCCCGCCAACGGCACCCCCAGCAACCTGCTGCGGTCGCTCGTCAAACAGGGTGTTAAAAACCTTACCCTTATCGCCAACACCCCCGGCTTCGGCCGCGGGCCGGAAGGCTCCCAAAACTTTAGAAAGACCCCGCCCAACTATGATGATGGCGGTATGCTCATCCAGTCCGGCCAGGTAAAAAAGGTCGTTTGCGCTTTCCCCGGCATGAACCGCCCCGGCATGACGGCGCCGCTCTTTGAAAAATGGGAGACCGGGGAACTGGAAGTGGAGATGGTGCCGCAGGGTACCCTGGCGGAAAGAATCCGGGCGGGCAAGGCGGGCATCGGGGCGTTCTTTATCCCCACCGGCGCGGGCACCGTCATGGAAAAGGGCAAGGAAAAAAGGGTCATCGACGGGCGCGAGCATATCCTGGAATACCCCCTCAAAGCTGACTTCGCGCTGGTGCGGGCCTACCGCGCTGACCGCTATGGTAACTGCGTTTACCAGGGCACTTCCCGCAACTTCAACTCCGTCATGGCAGGCGCGGCCAAAGTGACCATCATTGAGGTGGATGAACTGGTGGAACTCGGCAGTATCAACCCGGAGATAATCGTTACGCCGGGTATCTATGTAGATAGAATTGCCGTGAGAAAATAATCTTTCCCCCTTCATAAAGTCGTAGATTCCGCGCCGATTCGTAATCTCATGCGGCGTCCCGTATGAACAAAGTGAATCGGGATATGACCAAAGGGAATCGGAAAGGGATTGAGTGGGTTTTTATCAATCACCTTCCTCTTTTGCCTCTCCCTCTCTGTGTACGGAGAGGGAGAGGTTAGAGAGGGATAAGAGGAAAAGGTCGGGGAAAAGGGGAGGGGTAGATATTTAAGGAGCTGAATATGAAAGACCGACTTGATGAGCAAACGATGGCGCTGCGCGTGGCTAAAGAATTTAAAGACGGCATGGTCATCAACCTGGGCTTTGGCATCCCCACGCAGGCGGCCAATTTTATCCCGGAGGGCATTGAGGTTATCTTCCACGCGGAGAACGGCTGCCTCGGCTATGGCCCCACCCCCACCCGCGTCGAGGACGAAGACTTCCACCTCGTTAACGCTACCGGCCAGTTCGCTACCCCCAAGCCCGGCATGTGCTTCTTCGACCATGCGGAGAGCTTCACCATGATACGGGGCCGGCACATCGACCTCTGTGTGCTGGGCGCCATGCAGGTCTCGGAAAAAGGCGACCTCGCTAACTGGACGATTCAGCTCGGGCGGCCGGGCAATATCGGCGGGGCGATGGATTTAGCCTTCGGGGCGCACCACCTGATTGCCGTGATGACGCACACCACCAAAAAGAATGAACCCAAGCTGCTTAAGCAATGCACCTATCCTTTGACCGCCCCTCACTGCATCAGTATGATTGTTACGGATATCGCCGTCCTCGATGTCACGCCGGACGGCCTGCTTTTAAAAGAGACCGCCCCCGGCTGGACGGCTGAAGAGATACAGGCGCTGACCGAGCCGGAATTAATTGTTTCTAAAGACTTGAAGCAGATGGAGTTGTAGAAAAGCAATTCCTTCAACCTGATCTAGTCTAGAGATGATTTAGTAGTATGGAGGAGAACAAAATGAAAAAAGTCGTCCTAATATTGTTGGGGCTTTTCCTTTGTATCGGGTTGATTACAGATTGCAGCAGTGAGATTGTTAACGAGACCGGTGAAAATGATGAAACGATAGCAGGCACCTATGAATGGCAGTATGATTCCAATTCATTTATCAAACTGGAAAAGGATGGGGACTTTTCTTTTGCCAGCCCTGATAAAAAATACTCCGGCACATGGGAGGCTGATGCGGGCGGAAGTATCGTGTTGCATTTTCCGGAAGGATCCGTCTACTTTACCGAGAATGGTGATTATGATTGGATTGGCTCGGTGGGAGAGGATGAGCTGTTTATGGAAGCCAGTGCCGGTAGTTCATTCATGGGTGAAGCTTTATCCGGTGCCGTTTATTTTAAGAAACGATAATTGAATACTGTTGTTATTTGGTACTTAATCACAGGAGGTTCTTATGGGACAACTGGATGGAAAAGTCGCTATTGTAACCGGCTCCAGCCGCAGCATCGGCAAAGCTATCGCCATCGGGCTGGCCAAAGAAGGCGCCAGTCTCGCCCTCGCGGCGCGCACTGTAGAAGCCTTAAACGCCACCGCTCAAGAAATTAAAGCTTTGGGACGTGAAGTGGAAGTCGTCCCCACCGATGTTAAAGTGGAAGCGCAAATTGATAACCTCTTTAAAAAGACGATGGAACGCTTTGGCCGGCTGGACATCCTGGTGAATAACTCCGGCGTCTTTAACGGCGGCCCTATCGATAAGATTTCTACGGAAGATTGGGATGCTGTTATCGCCACCAACCTGCGGGCGGCGTTCCTCTGCACCCGATCGGCTTTCGGCATCATGAAGGTGCAGGGCGGCGGGCGCATTATCAACATCGGCAGTATTTCCGCTTCCCGCGTCCGCCAGGGCAACGCCCCTTATTCCAGCGCCAAGTTCGGCCTGGTGGGGCTGACCCATACTACCGCCCTGGAAGGCCGCGATTTCAATATCACCTGCGGCATCCTCCACCCCGGCAACGTCGCGCGGGATAATGACCCGCCCGCGCAGGGCGGCGGCGCCTGGGCTAAAGAACCCAAGATGACTCCGGAAGAAATCGCGGCGGGCGCGGTCTACATGGCCTGCCAGCCGCCACATGTTAACGTATTGGAAATCATCCAGCTCCCTAAAGACCAGCTTTATCTGGGAAGGGGATAGAGGAAATCCCTCTCTATCTCCCTTTGTTAAAGGGGGCTTTGTATCAAAAGTGGCTATAGCAATGTCATTCTGACCCCGATGCAAATCGGGGGAAGAATCCGTAGCTACTTTGCCAGGCGCGGATTCTTCGTCGTTTCACTCCTCAGAATGACTTTTGATACAAAGCCGTTAAAGGGAGCGGTGGTTGCGCTCCCTTCTTCTCCCGTCTCCCACTTTGAAAAAGGAGGACAAGGGGGATTTTTCCCCCTCTCTATCTCCCTTTGTTAAAGGGAGCGGTAGTTGCGCTCCCTCCTTCTCCCGTCTCCCACTTTGAAAAAGGAGGACAAGGGGGATTTTTCTATGACAAAAGCCTGTTTACAATTTGCCCTTTCCCCTCTATACTGATAGCTGAAAACTGATAGCTCTTAGCTGATTTAACATAAAACAAATAAAAACAAATCAGCTTCAAGTCAAAGCTAAGAGGGTGTAAAAAAATTTAAAAAAACGAATAACAAATCGAAGCTTATGTATTGCCGCCTCTCTGCCAGCGCAGAGGAGGTCAGGAGAAAAGGTCGGGGGAAAGGGGTGGCGGTACTGTAAACTATTTACTCGCCAGATACTTCCGGTACCCTGCCAGGTAGCGCAGCACCCTGGCGGCGTGGCGGGGATGGGAATATTCCGGTATTATCGCTTTAGGCGGCGCATCCGGCCAATCCTTTTGGTATGTTACCGCGGCGGTGATATTCATGCGGCGGATGTAGACCAGCGGTTTATCGTACTCTTTCAGTTTTTCGTATAGAGCGGCCTGTTTCCTGGCACTTTCCTGCTGCATCGCGCGGATTTGTTCCGGCTTTATCGAGCCCGGCGGGCCGGACGGTAAAATCATTGGCGGCAGCAGCGATATGACGGCATCGACATTTTTGTCCTCCAGCAGCAGCTGCAGGCAATTATCGCCGATGTTTTCGCCACCCACCGGCCGTGTCCCCACGAGGTCGACCGGGTTGCCCGGCGGCCAGCGCGGCGGCAGGATGGCGCTCATTTTCTTTAAAGTTTCCGGTGTGAGTGCGGCTATTTCCAGCCCTTCTTTTTCACAGACTTCCGCGGTGACGACTCCGAAGCCGCCGCCGATGGTCAGGATGCCCACTCTGTTGCCGTGCGGCAGGGGAAGGTCGCGCAAGGCGATTGCCATGTCGCATAGCTCTTCTTCATCCTCCACTCTTATCACCCCGGCCTGTTTGAAGGCCGCCGTGTAAACGGTATCCTCACCGGATAAAGCCCCGGTGTGTGACCTCGCGGCGCGGGCGGAAGCCCCGGTGGTGCCGGATTTCATGGCGATGATGGGTTTCTGCCTCGTTATCTTTTTTGCCAGTTCGTAGAAGCGCCTGCCCTCGCGTAGCCCTTCTATATACGTGGCGATGATGCGTGTATTGTCATCGTTTGCCAGGTATTCTAGGAAATCTTCGAGTCGTAAGTCCGCTTCATTGCCGGTGGCGACGAATTTGCTTAGCCCGATGCCCCTATCGACGGCCAATTGCATGATGCTGGCGCCCAGCGTGCCGCTCTGGCTTAAAAGCGCCAGCGGCCCGGCGGGGAACATGCTGGCAAACCCGACACTCGAAACCCGGGTATGGAAATCGGCGTGGCCGTTACAGTTGGGGCCGGTAAAACGTAGTCCGCCCTCTTTGGCAATGGTTTTTATCTCGGCTTCCAGCTTTTTGCCATCGTCATCCGTCTCGGCGAAACCGGCGGAGATAACCACCGCTGCCTTGACCTTTTTCGCCGCGCACTCACGGAAGACCTGCGGCGCGGCGGTTGCCGGCACAACGATAATTGCCAGTTCCACCGGACCGGGTATGTCCAGGACGCTTTGATAGGCTTTTACGCCCATCACTTCCGGTTCACGGGGGTTTACCGGGTAGACCTGCCTGCTGGCTTTAGCTTTGACCGCATCCAGGGCGGCTCTCATGGCATCCTGCCCCCACGACCCCACGGCGCTCTTGGCGCCGATGATGGCGATGGAATCCGCCGCAAATAATGCCTGCCAGAAGCTGTTATCTTTACGTAACGGGTGGTTCAAATTACTCATAGGGATATAACTATTATACGGGATGTCCGCGATAAATTAAAATGCGGAAGATGTTTATCCCTAGTCATCTTCTGTTACCGGTTCTACATAGGCTGGAAGTTCGATGATAAAGGTGGCGCCTTTGCCCGGTTCGCTTTCAACCCATATCTTGCCGCCGTGCTCGGTGATTATTCCCAGGCAGATACTTAGACTAAGTCCTGTACCCTTGCCCACTTCCTTGGTAGTAAAGAACGGGGAAAAAATGGATTTCAGGTCTTCTTTGGAGATTCCGGGCCCGTCATCGGTAAAGGAAACCCGTACGGAATCCCCCGCTTTCTCTGCCCTGATTGTAAGAGTCCCTTTCTTGTGGGCTTGAAGCATGAAAAATTCGGCATTGATAATGATATTGAAAAAGACCTGTTGCAGCTGCGAGATGTTCCCCATAATCCTGGGCAGTTCCGGGTTGGCGCGGACTCTGACCCGGATATTATTTACTTTTTGTTCATAAGCGCGCAGTTCCAGGACTTTATTTATACCTTCAATGATGTTAATCGGCTCTTTTTCCTGCGGCTGTTTGCGGGCGAAGGTTAGTAAGTTTTTCACGATATTAGCGGTGCGCTGTGCTTCTTCATAGATTGTCTCTACATCCTGATGTATATCCTCCGGGAGCTCTCTCTTGAGCAACAGAGTAGAGAAATTAATCACGCTGGTGAGCGGGTTATTCAGCTCGTGGGCGACACCTGATGTCAATTGCCCGATAGACGCCAGGCGGTCCTGCATAATTAGCTGCTCTTCCATTTTCTTGCGTTCGGAGATATCACGGACTACCCCGACGATTTCTGCCGGTTGTCCTTTATCATCGAATAGCAGGCTGGCGTGAACTTCAATGGGGATGATATGCCCGTCTTTATGGACGGCATCGAGCTGAAGAATACTGGAAGTCACGCTGTTTTGGATATCTTTTATCAATTCGCTGCGCTGTTTTTCATATGATTCGGTAGTGAGTACATCTTGTGGCTGTAAATACAGCGATTCTTTGTCTGTATATCCCAGCAACCGCTCGATTGAAGGACTCACATAAGTATACCGTTCTTTCCCAATGTTTAATTTGTAGATGACATCCGCAGAGTTTTCCGCCACCAGCCGGTACTGCTCTTCAGATTTCCTGCGCTCGGTAATATCATGAAGGATAGCCAGCCAGCCCACCGTCTGCTCCTGGTGTATAATCATCCGTGTTATTTCCAGCTCAAAAAAACGTTGCTCTCCGGCCACAACGAGCGTTACTTCTTCACGGTCGTTCCCTGTTGGCGTCAGATGCGTGAACAGCGGTGAAAGAGATGAAAGGTCATCCAACCTTTTGCTTATTATACTTTTACCTGCCCCAACCACTTTCAGCGCCATGGGATTTGCTTCTACCAGATAATTACGGGCATCAAAGATAAAGACGCCGTCATGTAGCTGCTGAATGATAAATTCCCGGGCAAACGGTATTGTGGTGAACAAATGAAAGCGTACAAATCCCAGGGCAATCGCCATCCCGGAAATGGCGAACATTGCCGGTGTAAGGTCTTTGCGCGGCAGCGCTGCAACATTAAAGACATAAATGATATTCCAGATCCATGGCAGGCAGACCGCTACTATTAGAGATACCGCTTGCCTCGTATACAGGGGCGTGCCGACAAAGAGCCTTCTTAATAACACTATTCCACCGGCGGCAATCATCAAATAATTGTGAGTAAGCGCTATCCAGAAGAACGGCCCGTAGGTCTTGGTTGTTACCATGAACGGGCCTGAAGTAGTCAGGTAGGCATTGTGCCACATCAGGTGATGCCAGTCATTAGTCCAGATGAGGACGGTGATAATAAAGGGAAGGACACAAACGAGTATCAACTTCCGGCCGCGGATAAATTTTAAGGTGTTGGTATAATTATTGGCAAAAACGAACCAGGCCACCGGTACGGACATTGAGCCGAGGTAGCCGATGTTATTAAATAGTAATTGCCGCTCCAGCGTATCGCTATTAGCTTCCAGGAAATACCCGAGTGTCCAGACGAATGTTGCGGTAACCAGGGCTATCATTGCCGGTGCTGCAGGTAAATGCCGGCGGTGCCAGGTCAGCACTATCACGAACAGAGACATAATAAGCGAAAGTATCATGAATACCTGGTAGAAATAGAAGTACATTTGCCCGAGATATCTCCCTTCTTTGTTGTTGTGGCGTCAACGTAATCAGGTCTGGTGAACGTAATATCTGGCAATAGTGTAACATATTTCTAGAACATAATTCTCGTAATTTTAGAGAAATTTTTAAAATAATAGTATAGAGTTTAATAAAATCTTGGGAAAAAGATAAAAAAGCTTTAGTTTTTGCTGGATAAACATAAAAGAATGGATTTATGCATCCTGTTGGTTTGCGCAGGATAGCTTTGGTGGAGATGGGGGGGTAACAGGCAGAACTTTTGAGCTTGAATTTAGCCTCACTGTAAAGGGTAATAGGCCTCCGGCAATATAGCTATGTTTGCAGTAACCGCTTATCTTAAAATGCAGCTTTTTCCTTTAGTTCTTGAGCGTTAATACTAGAAAGGTCTTGCTTGAATTTATCATTAATGTACTCCTCGGGTGCCGGTAGTCCTAGAACAGCTGTTACGCTATGAAGCAAGCTGCTTAGTCCTTTATCGCTAGCTTTATCTGTTCGGCTGCCTGATGTATTTTGTTTTCAAATGCTTCATCATAAATTGGCCTGCCATCATTATTAACCATAATTACCTTGCATAATAATTCTATTTGTTTCTAAATACTACAGCTTTAATAAATAGTTGATACCGGTGCCAACTATTTGCGCCTTGCCAATTCAGGCTATTTTTATATTCATAAAACAGGTTGAAAAAGTAGTGTGATTTTTAGGTTCAAGTCAATTGTTGACAAAATCACAGGTATAGAGTAAGGTCATTATGGACAGAAGGCACTTTTTTGCCCTGTTAGCCCGGCAAGTGGGCAACTAGGATGCTTAACGCGGCCATAAGTTAAGATATCGCTTATTCCTCGGAGTCTTCTTCATCCGGTACCATTTTCTGATACATGGCTTTTCTTTGCGGGGTCCCCTTTACGCCTACTTTGGAAAAGGAGTTAGCCGAGGTATGGAAATGAGGAACACAGAAAAGGGAAGCGAAGCAACTACCCGGAAACAATGGAAGATTATGGTTGATTTATTACACACCGTGCATCATGATTACCAGCAAGCCAGGAAACAGATAGAGGAAGTCTGCTCGCTGTTTAGCGGCCGGGAAAACGCCATTGAACGTCAGTTGCGGGATGTTTTGGAAATTACGCCTTCAGAAGTTTACAAACAGGATTTAGACGGAGCTACTTCATGCCTGCAGGTCAACTGCCTCGGTAATTTTAGTGTGTTTGTTGATTGCCGCCGGGTCGAACAGTGGTACAGCCTTAAAGCCAAAGCTGTCTTTAAATACCTGATAGCCCAGCGCCAGCATCTTATTTCCAAGGATATCCTCATGGAAGCCCTGTGGCAGGGCTGTCCGCCGGATGTAGCGAACAGTAATCTTAAAACCGCGATCCACTCCTTGAGGAAGACGCTCGGCGCGGTTTCCCAAGAGAGGAACGGCTTTGTGTACATTCATTTTGTTGATGACCATTATCTGATTAACCCGAACATGACGCTGTTGATTGACGACGAGGAATTTGAAAAGCAATGGTTGAAAGGGCAGCGTCATGAAAGTGAGGGGAATTTCCCCGGCGCCATCGCCGCCTATCTGGCTGCTGAGAGTCTTTACAAAGGTGATTACCTTGAAGAAGATCTCTACGAAGATTGGACATTGATGCGGCGGGAGGCTTTAAAAGATACTTACCTGAATATTCTGATTAAACTTGCCACGTATTCCGCCCAGGCGGCCGATTACGAGAATTGCATTGGATTCTGCCGTAAAATTTTGGCCAAAGACCCCTGCTGTGAGGAAGGTTACCGTCACCTGATGCGGTGCTACAGCCGCATCGGTCAGCGCAACCGCGCCATGCAATGGTATAAGGTCTGTGAAAAAACTGTCACCACCGAACTGGGGGTCAAACCCGAGTCCCTGACCATTTCCCTTTATCGCCGTCTGATCAATGATGAGACTATTTGAACGTTCATCGCGGTGATAAGCCGCTGAATTTTGAGAAATAGTTTCATGATTGGCCCGGTATCTTAAGGCATTACTCCCCGCCTGTTTCCTGCAACTCATTTTTTACTGTCAATTAATTATGGCTTAACCGCGGCGTGTTATCGTTTTCTAGCCTTTGGTATGAATTCCGCAGGCGTCTTTGGTGACGGAAAGTCTTTTTGTGAAATGACATGGGGCAATACAATTCTTTCATAGTAAAAATCTGGACCAATGAAGCTACAGCTAAATTTAGAGGGTATATCCAACATGTGGGCTCACAGGACGCCACGTATTTCATCACCACGGAAAAGATGGTGGAATTCATTATGAGTCACCTGAGCCCGTCTCCCGGATACCCGGCAAATGGTCAGCGGGATTATCGTGTTACTTCCCAAGCGGATGATGAGAATGATGAATAACCGCAACGATAGGGTAACGGTGAGGGAATAACGGCATGTTTGGCGACCTGGATAAAACCCTGGAAAACCTGCTGAAGCAGAACCTTGACCCTGATTTATTAAAATCGGTGGCGATTAGTTTTGACCCGCCGGATGGTAAATTCCCGCCGGCTTGGGTAAAACTGCCGGCAATTAATCTTTTTCTTTACATGGTCCTGGAGAATCTGGAACTCCGTAGCACGGAATGGACGTGGGAAAAAGGGAGAGCGGATGACGGCGTTGTAAAGAAACCCCAGACCCAGATTGAGTGCTTTTATATCATGACGGTCTGGACGAGTGAGAGCTCGCCGAATCACATGCTGGAAGAGCACCGTCTGCTTGGTGAGGCCATGAAAGCTCTGCTGAAGGGACGCAGTTTCCCGCGGGAGATGCTCTATGGTAGCCTTAAAGACGGCACGGCCACGATAATCAGGGCAGAGGCGCTGCAGCCGGAGCATTTCAATATGGGGCCTTTCTGGCAGGCGATGGGTGTCAAGCCCAGAGTTGCCGTTAACTATCAGATAACGTTAAGCGTTGATGTACATACACCGGAAAAGACTAAGGAGGTGAAAGCGAGAGAATTAAAATTAATTGATTCCCAAGGGGCTGAAAATGCCGGTGAGAGGACTAGGTTTGACACATCCGGGCAACCGGGAAAGTAGGGTTGCCTGCTCTCAAAGGTAAAACGCACCAAGAATAACGATATACAGGAGGAAGACCATATGGCAACTTATAAGACGCCAGGGGTATATACGGAAGAAATATCACTTCTTCCGCCATCGGTAGCTGAAGTGGCTACCGCAATTCCCGCTTTCATCGGTTACACGGAGTATGCCAAGTTCGGTGATGAAAACTTGTTGAATAAACCTACCCGCATTTCCAGTCTCCTCGATTATAATTCCATGTTCGGCGGTTCCCCCGTCAGCAACTTTAACATACAATTGGTGACGGACGAGCAGGGTAACCGCGATATTGATTCCATCCAAATCTCCGACACACCCAGTCCACCGTTTTTGCTTTACTATTGCCTTAACCTCTATTTCAAGAACGGCGGCGGACCCTGCTACGTCGTTTCCGTAGGGAACTACAGCCAGACCCTGGATAAAAAGGCTTTTCAGGCCGGCCTTGACGCCCTGCGGAAAGAGGATGAGCCGACTTTGATTCTGTTGACGGATGCCGTCAACCTGGCCGCCTCCGATTACTACGAACTGTGCCAGTCTTCTCTGCAGCAATGCAGCGATTTGCACGACCGCTTCGCCATTTTTGACGTGCTGGCGGATGATAATGACGGCCGGGGTAAAATCGGGGAGGCCTTCCGCAATAACATCGTAGGCGACCTCAAGTACAGTGCGGCTTATTATCCCTATCTCCAAACATCAATCAATCATTACTATACCGATGAGACGGTGAACATTCAGGGATTCGTGGATAAAAACGGTGAGCTTTTCATCGGGAACCTCCGCATCGGTTATACCGGCCAGCCGGCCGTGGCTCCCAAAGCGCAGATAATCATCGGTGATGTTACCACCCCCACTTTCGCGCTGGACGAAGCTACCAATACCTTGAAGATAACGCTCAAGAGCGGCGGCGATACCGTGGATAATATCGTTGCGGCCTGGGCGTCCAAGGGTGTCGGCGGCAACTTCCATCTGCACCGGACCACCTTCATTTCCGCCGGTACCGGCGGCGCTAAACCCACTCCATTGGAAATTTCCGATTTAAGGGTCACCTATCGCGGCAAAGCTACGCCCGCGGCCTCGGCCGAGGTCAAGATGAGCGGGAAAGTCATAGCGTTTGAGGCCGATACTACCAAAAATATCCTCACGATTACCCTCCCCGATGACGGGCGGGTCGTGGAAGATATTATCGCCGCCTGGAACGGCTGGAGCGGCAATAAAGGCAAATTCAACCTTGAGCAATTCGATTCCCAACCGACGATATCCGCGGCGGCCGGGCCCAGCCCGCTCGTTTACTACCAGGCGGACGGAGAGACCTTTTATCTGGGGCATACCGCTATCAGGCTGGAATCAACGGCTTTGTACAACAAGATTAAAGCCGGGTTGGGCAAACAGCGTGTCATCCTGCCGCCGAGCGCGGCGGTTGCCGGGGTATATGCCCGCGTCGACCGCACCCGCGGCGTGTGGAGCGCGCCGGCCAACGAGGGAGTGATGGCTACCATCAAACCGATGGTAAAAATCACCAGTGCTGACCAGGAGAACCTGAACATAGACACGACGGCCGGAAAGTCCATCAACGCCATCCGCGGGTTCGCGGGCCAGGGTGTGTTAATCTGGGGTTCGCGGACGCTGGCCGGCAACGATAATGAGTGGCGCTATATCCCGGTCCGTCGGCTTTTCATCATGATAGAGCAATCCGTCAAGAAATCCACCGCGTGGGCCGTTTTCGGCCCCAACGACGCGATGGCCTGGCTGAAAGTCAAGGCGATGATTGAGAGCTATCTGGAAGGGCTATGGCGCCATGGGGCGCTGGTAGGTTCGAAGGCGGAGCAGGCTTTCTTTGTCCGGGTCGGCCTTGGCGTCACCATGACGGAGCAGGATATCCTGGAGGGCCGCATGATTATCGAAGTCGGCATCGCGGCGGTCCGCCCGGCGGAGTTCATTATCCTGAGATTCTCACACAAGATGCAGGAAGCCTAGCCTACACCATGTGATAGAAGGAGGTTAGAACAATGGCAACTACGGTAAGTGATATCAAAACCAAGTACCCGCTGCCCGTTTATTACTACAGCGTCAAGATTGACGGGCTTGACCCCATCGCTTTTAGGGAAGTATCAGGTCTGACCATAGGCTATGAAGACCCGATAACCTATAAAGACGGCTTGAGCCATAAAGAAGGCGCCAAGTACATGCCCGGCCAGCGTTCGCCGGTAGATATAACCATGAAGAAAGGCATCGTCAGGGGGGATAAGAAGCTCTTTGACTGGATTAATACCATCAATCTGAATACCGTGGTCAAGAAAGATGTCACCATATCCCTCATGGACGAGAGTGACGCCCCGGTGGTGTCATGGAAAGTCACCAATGCCTTCCCCAAGAAAATGGAGGCTCCCACATTCGATGCTACCAGCAACGATGTCGCCATCGAGAGCCTGGATTTAAGAGCGGACAGCCTTTCTATTGAGTACCACTAATCCTGCGGATGACCAGGTTGAAAAAACGGTCGGTTACGCTGCTGGCAACCAACGATAGAGGCAGGCAGCGTAGCTGGCCGCCGCCGGCCAGCCGGGGAAAATACGAAAGAAGGACAAGATTATGGTAGGTGGTCTGGCATTACCGGAACTATCGCTGACCAAAAATCCTCCGGTAGGTTATTACTTTCAGGTGACCTTTTTTGCGGGGGGAGTTATCCCTAACCCGCTGGATATCCGGTTTCAAAAAGTATCCGGGATAACAGCTACCGTGGAAACGGAACCGCTGACGGAAGGCGGGGAAAACCTTTTTACCCACCGCCTGCCGAAAGGCATGACCTATGAAAACCTGAAGCTGGAAAGGGGTATGGTCATCGGCTCGCCTTTGAATATCGAATTCAATGTCGCGATGAGTCTCTTTAAATTCGCGCCGAGCAATGTCATGGTGAGCCTGTTAAGCGAACATAGCCTCCCCATCGCCAACTGGCTGTTTCTCAAAGCCTATCCGGTCAAGTGGTCCGTATCTGACCTTGATGCGGCGGCCAACGCCGTGGTGATAGATACCATGGAACTCGCCTACACCCGCTTTCAGATTTTAAGGATTTAATCATGCCGATCGAGATACGTGAATTAATCATCAGGGCAACTATTACCGGGGGAGAAGGGGTAGGGAGAGAACGCTCGCAAACCGGATATGATGACACCGGTGAAAAGGAAATTATCGCGGAATGCGTGGAGCAGGTGCTGAAGATACTTGAGAGACAGAAGGAAAGGTAATCTTACCGGGACGGGAAGACACATTGGTTACGATTAAACTGCAAAAACTGAAAATAGCGGCGTATTCCAGCGCGGGGCGGAGCGGCGCGCCCCAGGGGGTCTTTGAGGCGATGTTCAACCCGCAGTCCTATTCGCTCAATTACGTTAACGTCTACCAGAAGTTTCAGGGCATCGATACGGATGGACGGGAGGCCCGTTATTCATTGAGCAAGCCGCATAAGCTAACGGTTACGCTTATCCTGGATAACACGGGCGTCACTGATTACGGCATTGAGCTGCTCGGCGGCGGCAAGGACGTTTATAAAGAGGTGCAGCAGTTCCTGGAAATGACCTGCTACATGGATGAGGCGCTGCACCAGCCCAAGTACCTGAAGGTGGAGTGGGGAGACCTCAACTTCGATTGCCGGCTGGCGTCGGTGGAAATCAAGTATACCCTTTTCAACCGGAGCGGCCAGCCGCTCCGCGCCGAACTGAATACGGAGTTCGAGGGGGATTTACAGCCTTCCAAGCGCGTCCAGAAGGAATCCGCCGATCTGACGCATGTCAGGATGATTGCCGGCAGCGATACCCTGCCGCTGCTGGCGGCTAAAGTATATAACGATCCTGCATATTATATCCAGATTGCCTTGGCTAACGGGCTGAACAATTTTAGAAAACTGGAACCGGGAAAAACGCTTAACTTTCCTCCCGTGAAGGACTAGAAAATGAGCGGAGTGATAACGGCGACGATTTTAAGCGGCGGCACGAAAATGAGCACGGATTACGACCTTATCTCGGTGGATATTATCAAGACCGTGAATAAAATCCCCGCCGCCAAACTGGTCTTGCTGGATGGAAGTGCCGCGAAAAAGAAATTCGAGATAAGCGATACCGGCTTTTTCGAGCCGGGCAAGGAAATAGAGGTCAAGTTAAGGTACGAGGGGGCGCGGGGTAAAGCGGGGCAGGACAGTACCGTTTTTAAGGGCATCGTTACCCGGCACGGCGTCCGGACGAGTGCGGCGGCCTCGTTTTTAACCATCGAACTGCGGGACGCCGCCATTAAGCTCACCGTCAGCCGGAAGAGCGCTGTTTTCAAGGACATGAAAGATGATGCCATCATCAAAAAGCTGGCATCCGGCGGCGGTCTGGCGGCGGGAACCGTTGCCTCGACCGCCTGCCAGCATAAAGAGATGATTCAATATTACTGCAGTGATTGGGATTTCCTTTTATCACGCGCGGATGTCAACGGGCAGATCGTGGTGGTGGACGACGGCAAATTGAATACCATGTTGCCTAAAGCCGAAGGCCAGCCGGTGGCGGCGTTCGAATACGGCGTCAGCGAGATAGGGGAATTCGAGATGGAAGCCGATATCTGCGGCCAGGTCAAAGAGGTCGAGAGCATCTGGTGGGATGTGGCGGAACAGAAAATGGCCGACCCCAAAGCGGCGGCCAGCGTCTCCTTAAGCCAGGGCAACCTGGACGGGAGCAAAATGGCGGGCGCCATCGCCGCTTTAAAAGATACCCTCGTCCATCCGGTTGATGCCAATCCCGACGAGATGAAGGCGTGGGCCGATGCCGGGATGGTAAAGAGCCGCGCTTCACTGCTGCGGGGACGCCTGAAAATTTCCGGAGATGCAGCTTTCAAGCCGGGTGATACTATCGAGATTAAAGGCATCAGCGACCGGTTCAACGGCAAAACGCTGGTGACCGGGGTGCGGCACCATGTGAACGTGTCCGGCTGGCAGACCGATATCCAGTTCGGCGCTGACGCAGCTTGGTTTTCCCGGAACGACGATATTATCGACGCTCCGTCCGCCGGGCTGCTCCCGGCCATCAATGGTCTGCACATCGGCGTGGTCGATGCCTTTGAAAAAGACCCGGATGATAAATTGCGGGTAAAAGTGAAAGTCCCGGCCATAAATACTGACGGAAACGCGGTCTGGGCAAGGCTGGCGACGCTCGACGGCGGCAACGCCCGCGGCTTTTTCTTCCGTCCCGAACCGGGAGATGAGGTCGTCCTCGGCTTTTTCAACGATGACCCCCGTCAGCCGGTTATCCTCGGTTCGCTCTACAGCCGGAAGAATGTCCTGCCGGCGGGATTTGAGATAACAGAAAACAACTATCTCAAAGGATTGCTGACCAAGGAATCATTGAAGCTGCTGTTCGATGATGAAAACAAGCTCATCGAAATCAAGACGCCGGCCGGCAGTCTGCTGCGGATATCGGATAAAGACAAAGGCATCCATCTTGAAGATGAAAACGGTAATAAAGTGACGACGGATGACAAAGGGATAAACACCGAGGATAAAAATGGCAACAAGATGGCCACCGATGATAAAGGTATCACCCTGGAAGACAAGAGCGGCAATAAGGTTCTGATGAGCGGCAGCGGCATTGCTCTCCAGGACAAGAACGGCAATAAGATAACAGGAGACAGCAGCGGGATTACGCTCCAGGCGGGCCAGAATGTCAACATCAAGGGATGCAATATTAAAATCGAAGGCTCGCAGGTAGCTATCAATTAAGCGGGGAGGCGTATGCGTCATGAAAAATGAGGAACCGACCCAAGGTGAAAGCGCTTATATCGGAACGGGGTGGAGTTTTCCCCCGGAATTCGGCGGTGGGGGCGAAGGCGTCGTGATGGTATCCGGGAGCGAAAATATCGCCCAGTCAGTAACGCTGATACTATCGACCCGTATCGGCGAGCGATTGATGCATCCCGATTTCGGCTGCGATTTAAGCCGGTTCGTTTTCGGGGAGATGAACGAGCGCCTTACCGCGGACATACGCTCATCGGTTTCCGATGCTTTGCTCAAACACGAGCCTCGGATAAAGGTGAACGATGTATCCGTTACTGAAGCTGAAGACCAGCCCGGCGTGCTGCTGGTGCAGATTGATTATACCATCAGGACCACGAATTCCCGGTTCAACATGGTTTACCCCTTCTATGTCAATGAGGCTACGGCGCCTGACCTAAGCGGTACGCGGGCATTATAAAGACTCCCGTAATGAGGATAATGACAGCGATGAGTGAAACAGTAAAGTTAGCGGCCAGGGATGGGACGGGACAAGCGGGAAGGATGCTGCGGGCATTGGAGCCGCAGTATGTATCCGTGGAAGAACGCTCGGATGAAGACCTGTTGAAATTCCTCCGGGCTTATGCGGAAAGATTGCGTTTCTTTAATGAAAAGAACGAGCCGGAAGGGTGCTGGTCGGCGCTTTTTAACGTATCCGGCAGGACCGGCGCCGCCCCGGATGAGGAGATAAGGCTGATTGCCTGGTATATGAATGATTCGGGGCTTATCCCCAAAGATTCCGTACTCGCGCGGAATCTGGGCAGGCCCCATCTGGTGCTATTGCTCGCGTTTCTCCACCTGCTCCGCCATCCCCGTCAGCAGTTCAGGGATATCACCCGCCGGCATCTGGAATATTATTACCGGGATGTTTTAAAGCTGGCGGAAAGGGCGGCGATTCCGGATAGCCTGTACGCGGTGTTCGATCTGTCCAAAGGTTATGATGTCTGCCATATCCGTAAAGGCACCTTGCTCGATGCCGGCAAGGACAGCCTGGGCATCGATATCCGCTACGCTACTGACGAGGACATCGTCGTTAATCGGGCGCGGCTAGCGAGTATCAAGACTATTTATGCTGGGAAATACCGCGGTCATGTCCATACTATCCATGCCGCATCCATAGCGGATGCGGCTAAAGGGACGGCGGTAATTCCGCCCGGGGCCCGCCCTTTCGTGAATATACCGGGTGGGAACCGGTTGGATATCGGTTTCGCCGTAACGAGTCCGGTCCTCGCCCTGAAAGAGGAAGAAAGAACGATTGTCGTTACCATCGCCGGGGGAGACGGGAGCCAGTTGCCCGCGGAATTCACGGGCAGGCATAATGCCTCTTGCCCGTTCGCGGTCAATATCAGTACGGGTACCGGCTGGCTAAAAATCAGCTCGCCCCGGCTGGCAGCCGGTAACTTCATTAAAGGCAATGCCGCAGATACTTATCACGAGAGCGAACTGCCGGTCATTACGGAAGCAGGGAAAGCCTTGCCTTTCCGGTGCATCATAAATGAGAGTGACTTCGATAGCAGCCAGGCGGGACGCTGTATTATCACTGATGACGGGGCAATTTACAGGATAAAGGATATTACCGGAGAAACCGACCCCCGGGAGATGACGCTGGTGCGTAGCGGCAGAGTGGAAAATGCGGCAAACTTTAGATGTTGCGCGCTGCTGCGGAACGCCTTGCGGTTCACCTTGCATCTCCCGGCTACCGCTCCGGCGGTTACCGCCCCCCGGCTGGACGGCTCGTTCCACAATATCGCAAGCGCTTATCCGGTCATCCGTTTCCTGTTGCAAGGCTCCACCCCGGAGACCGTGTCAACCAGCTATTATGAACAATTCAGCGGTTTTATCCCTGAAAAGGCGGTCATCGAAGTTAAAGTTCGCGCTCTGCGGGATATGTTATTACGGAATGAAACCGCGCTGCTAGATACCAAAAAGCCGTTTGAACCCTTCGGTGCTTCTCCCGCGGCGGGGGACGGTTTCTATTTCGTCCATCCGGAACTGGCTGTCAAGCGCCTCGATGCGCTAAGTTTGCATATCGAATGGGCCAATCTGCCGGCGGATTTTGCCGAATATTACCAGCCGTATTTTCAGTACGGTTTCACGCCTGTCCCCATCACCAACACCAGCTTCAACGCGCAGCTAAAAATGATGCTCGACCAGGTGTGGGTTCCCATCGGGCCGGCGCAGCATTTATTCGGTGAGCATTTTGGAAAGCTGGTCTCATTACTTTATAGTCGCTTTGATGTTAAGGAGTACCGCGCCGCACCCGGTGTTGCCGTACCTATCAGCCGCGACCCGCTGGAAATGCCACGTTGCTTCAAACTGGAACTTGGCGAGCCGGATTTTCAGCATAACGTTTATCCCAGGGTTGTCAGCGAGGCAGCCGCCGTACAGGCGAGAAAAATCGCCGCTCTCACTTCGCTCAAACTCGACCAGGCATTAAAGCTGATGAAGTCTCCCTTTATCACCAAGGAAATCGGCGGACTGCTGATGCAGTTCTTTGGCGTCATCAAGTTTATCGTGAAAAGGGTCGGCGCCCTGTTGAAATTAGTCGAAAAAGAAGAAAAGAAGATTGCCAAGCAAGTTAAGGACGCCAAAAAACAGATTGACAAGCTCGCCAAGGAGACCGGTGTGACCGTCAGGAAAAAGCAGGATGCCGGTGAAGCAGCGGAGACGCCGGTGGCTATCCCGCCGCCGTACGTGCCGGTGATGAAATCGATTTCGATCGATTACACGTCTTCAGCGGAAATTGATTTTTCCGCAAGTAATGGCAGCGGAGAAACGGCGGAAGTTACCGGCCGCTTGTTCCAGCTTCGCCCCTTCGGCTACCTGGATTTAAATGAAGCCCCCGTGCCGGAACGCTGCCTGCTGCCCCGTTATGATGACGAGGGGTATCTGTACCTGGGGTTTGCAGAAATGAAGCCGCCGTCCGATATCTCCCTGCTTTACCGCCCGGAGCCGGGAAAGATTTTCCATGAATTAAAACCGGTAGACATTCGCTGGAGCTATCTCTCCCGGAACCGGTGGCTTGATTTTGATGCAACCTTAATCTTGACGGACACGACAGATAATCTGCTTAATACAGGCATCATCAGTTTCAGCGTGCCGGAGGATGCGGCAAAAGAAAACACGGTAATGCCTTCAGGGTTGCACTGGCTGCGCGCTGTGGCTAAAGAAAACCCCGGCGCATTGCCGGATATGATTGGCATTGAGACACAGACGGTGATGGCCACGTTTCAGGATGCCGGTAATGCCCCGGAGCACCTGGCCGGGCCGCTGGCAGCATTATCCGTCAAAGGCCTGGCCCGGAGCAATCCCGGTATAAAGTCGGTAACACAGCCTGCCGAATCTTTTAACGGAAGGATGCAGGAATCCCCCCGATCCTTCACCACCCGCGTCGCGGAGCGTTTACGTCATAAACGGCGGGCGCTCGCCGGCTGGGACTACGAGCGTCTTGTCCTTGAAGCATTCCCTTCCGTACAGAAAGTTAAATGCCTTAATCAGGCGGAACTCGCGCTGTTGGGACGGAGCCAGCGGCCGCTTTCAGCGGGAGTAGTGGTCGTGGTTGTGCCGGATATCAGGGGAGGCATGGCTGCGTCTTCGCGGGAACCCGGCGTTCCCCCGGACTTGTTACAAGACATCACCGATTATTTAAAATTGCTCGCTCCTCCCTTTGCGGCGCTGGAGGTAAGGAATCCGAGGTATCTCCGCTTGCAGTACCGGATGACGGTCGGGTTAAGGCGGGGGTATGACCCCGGCTATTACGTTGCTAAATTGAACGGGGAACTGCGGGAATTTCTCTCCCCGTGGGCTTACGGTAAAAGCGATGAAATATGCTTTTACACCGGCCGGCAGGATTCCGGCCTGCTCCGTTTTGTCGAGACCAGGGAATACGTTGACTTCGTGGCCGATTTGAAGGTGGTGGAACCGTTTGAAATGCAACAGAATGCCAATTACTACCCGGGCCCGGATGTTATCCTCGTCGCGGCGCCGGAGCATATCATTGACCTGGTGCCGCCCGCAGGCTACCGGGAAGAGGACTATCAGGGTCTCGGCTACATGATTATCAGTACGGATTTTGATGTCAAACGTCCGCAGCGCCATCCGGGCAGTATCGGCAGGATGAGATTAGGGAAAGACTTTACCGTGAAAAAAGACCAGGCACAAAAAACGGATGACTCTAATACGGGTCAGGCAAAGGAGCATTGAAAATGGCCAAGGAAAAGACGAGGGAGCAGCTTAAAGAAATGTTCCGCGAAGGTTCCCGGCCCAGCGGAGAGGATTTCGCCGATTTTATAGAATCGGCGGTGAATTGCAACGATGACGGCATCGGTAAGCCGGGCCTGCATGAACCTGTCAGAATTACCGCCCGTGATAAAGACAGAGACATCCTGGATTTGGCTGATGTTGATGATGGTCTTGCCTGGCGGTTGGGCCTGGCGGATAGAACCGGCAAGCCCGGCTTGAATCTGGTGGACGCTTCCGGCGTCAGCCGGGTATTCGTTGACCGGGAAACGGGGAATATCGGCATCGGCACGACCAGTCCGCAGGCAACTCTGGATGTGGAAGGCACGGTAGGCGGCATCCCGGTGGTTGACTTCCAGAGGGTAGCCTGGTCTTTCACGCAGCAAAAAGAATCCGTGAAAGAAATACCCCTCACCGTCACCTTTCCCGGCAGGGTCTTGAAAGCGGAAGCCATGCTTGGGAGCTGGCGGATGGCATATAAAAGGAGGGAACGTATTAAGGCCATCGGGGTGGAAATTGCCGCTCTCAAGATAGTGGACAATTGCGTGGAGTTGGTCATCCGTTGCACCCTGCAAAACGCCGCTCGCTTTTTCGTTGACCCTTATCAGGGGAGCGGTGATGTTATCATCATGGCGACTATGGAGCGGGCCTTTCACCATAAAATTGCTGACGCGGTAAGTCCTGATAAAACGGGAGACGGAAAATGACGGAAGCCCCGGTGATTTCCAGCCAGCCGCCCCAGCAGCCGGGAATGGATTACGCGCTGCTGCGGCGGGAAGCTATCGACTTTATCGAAAAGCTGTCCGCCGGTTACTGGACGGACTATAATAACCACGACCCGGGCATTACCATCCTGGAAGCGCTCTGCTATGCCATCACGGACTTGAGTTACCGCCTGAACTTCGATATCCGCGATATTCTGGCGGAACCGCCGGACGGTGAAAATGGCCGCCGGCGCCAGTTCTTCACCGCCCGGGAGATACTGACCGTCAACCCGGTTACTATTGAGGATTTCCGCAAGCTGATAATCGATGTCGATGGTGTCAGGGACGCCTGGCTGGAGACGGCGACGGGGCCGGCGGGGATGCGGGGCTTTTACCATGTTTACATCGAGCCGGAATACGCAGCGGCGGACGGTAACGACGTTCTCATCGCCAGGGTTAGAGCCAGGCTGGCCGCGCACCGTAACCTCTGCGAGGATTTCCTGACGATTAGCGTTTTACCGCCGGAAGATATAAAGGTGAGCGCCGATATATCGGTGTCCAATGATGCTGATGCCACCTTGCTCCTCGATGAGATTGATACGCGCCTGGCCGGGTATATCTCGCCGGAGGTCCCGTTACTAACGCTTGATGATATGTTCGCCCGCGGGTACAGCGCCGCGGAAATTTTTGAAGGCCCGCGCCTGGAGCATGGCTTTATCGATTTTAAAAGCCTCCAAGCCGCGGTGCGCAAGACGCAGCTCCATGCTTCAGACCTGATACATCTTCTGCAAACTATTCCCGGCGTTAAAACGGTGGGGAATCTTAAGATGTCCGGAGCTGACGGGAAATGGCATAGCTGGGTGCTGGATATAACGCCCGGTTACACGCCGCGCTGGGCGGAAAGCGGCGGCATCCGGCTCTTTAAGGGCAACACGCCCTGCTATATCGATGAAAAAAGGCTGAAGCAAGACCGGTCATCCGCCGGCCGGCAGACCCTAGAGACCACCGGGAACCGGGCGCTGGATTTAGCCCCGCCGGCGGGAAACTACCGCGGCCTGGATGATTACGAGACCATCCAGCATGAACTGCCGTTAACCTACGGAGTGGGCCATTTCGGGCTGCCGGAAGACGTGCCGCCACGGCGTAAAGCGCAGGCGAACCAGCTCCGCGGCTACCTGATGCTGTTCGATCAGGTCATGGTTGATTATCTGTCCCAGCTTGAGCACGTGAAAGACCTGTTTGCTCCGTATGCCCGTCCGGGGGCATCGTACTTTGCCAAGATGTTACCGGAAGATGTCGAGGCCGTCACCCGTAAGCCCGGGGCTTATCCGGGAGCGGAAACATTTACCGTCAAGCTGCTGAAAGCGGCAACCGAGAACGGTAATGACATGCTGGAACCGCTGGCGGCGGCGCGGCAGCGGCGCGAGACCCTGGGCGGCGAATTACAGGAAATCGTCGAGGAGCCCGCAACCGCCCGGGAACGGAACAACCGGTTCCTTAATCACCTGCTGGCGCGGTTCGCCGAGGAGTTCGCCGATATTTCCCTGCTCTACCGTAAGAGCGATGCACCGGCAGAGTACCTGGCCGCCAAGGAGGAATTCATCCAAAAATATCCGCTGGTAAGCGCCGGCCGCGCCCGGGCGTTTAATTATTCCCTCAAAAGCCCGGTCTGGGATTCGGAAAATGTATCCGTACTGGAACAACGTATCGCGTTAAAACTCGGCATTACCGGTTTCCGCAGGAGGCGGCTGTCCGTAGCGGCACGGGAAGGTTTCCATTTTATCGAAAATATCCTGCTTCTGCCGGCTAACGGGGAAAAGTCCGGCGCTACTGCCGGTCAGCGGGATAATTTTTCCTTTCACGTCAGCTTTGTATTTCCGGACTGGATCGGTCGTTTCCGGGATGAAGCGTTCCGGCGGCTGGTGGAGGCAACGATATGGGCGGAGACCCCGGCTCATATCCGGGCAGCCGTTCACTGGCGGGGTCTGGAGTATATCAAGGAATTTGAAAAATGGTATGAAATCTGGCAGCGGCAAAAAGCCGGGGAGGCATCAGAAACCGCAGGCGCCGCCGGAAAGCTTATCGAGTTGCTGGGTATCGGGGAGCCGGAAGAAACGGATAACTGATGACGGGAAATAGAACGGAGATCTAAAAATGCCTCTGGACTATATAATAAAAACCGGCGACTTTTTAAAGATAACGATGAATCCGCCGGAAACATACCCGACCCTCGAAGCTCCTATCCCGCTCGTGGGTTCCAGCCCCGATATGAAAGTGATGACGATGCCGGCGTGCCTTGAAGGTGATGAAACACCGCTGCTGCTGCTGGCTCCCCAGCCGTATATTTCCCCCACCTATTACACAACGCCCGGCATGGGCATGGCAACTGTAAAGATACAGGGCGCTAACAAGACGACCAAGACCAAGAACGGCGGGAAAGCTATCTTGCTCAAGGGGCAGACCTTTCAGGTAGATTTTGATGTGACCGTGCCGGCGATCTATGTGAATGAAGTAACCGGCGTGCCGGTGCCGGACAGCGTCATGAAGAAAAGCGGCACCGCGCAGTTTATCACCACCAATATGACTGTCAAAGCGGAATGAGGAGGCAAGTAATGAATACGTTAATGGAGACACCCATTAAACAGCGTCAAAGCAGCGCCGTTGCTAATATTATTACCCAAAAAAAGAACGGTGGGAGAGGGGCATTCGAGTTTGAAGACAGCCGGCCGGAAGCGGCGGCGCAACAGTCTTTACAGAGAATGATGCTTAATCATTACGGTGAATCTAAATCAGACTTGGCTGGTGACGTTTCCAAGAATGACGCTGTTCAAAGAGTAGTGACGAAAGGAAGCGCAATAACTGGAACTTCGGAAGCTAGAAGTGATGTCACAATAAATGATAATGACAGTGTCGTAATTGCTTCCAATGTCGGTCCGTTATGGGGGCACACCCGGTTGTTAATGGAGCATAAGGATACTGATGACCATCTGAAGAATTACATGATTGAGTTGACGGGAAGCAGCACCAGCGGTGCTTCCAAGAGCACTACACGGTCACCTAGCGATACCTCCAGTTCAACGAGTAGTTTGGGTAGTGCTCAAAGCCCCTCGGCTACCTCGGGCTCCAGGGGCGATAAAATCAATATCATCATACGGGATGATTATAATTCGATAGCGCACAACCTTGAATCTGGGACTAACAGCAATAGGCGCGTGAATCATAACCTGGCGGCTGACGCCATCGCCCGCGCCCGCGTTTTACAGGGGCAACAAAATAACTATAGATTCCAGTTGCTGGTGAACGAGGGTAGCTTTGCTAAACATAAAATGAATTGCGCGCTTTTTGGAGAGCAGGTGCTCAAGGTTATTGATAACACGGTATCGGGAGCCAATGTGGCGGGGTTAATCACTCCTAGCGCCTTGGTTGCAAACTGGTAGGGATAAAGTGCACGGAAAGAGGTAGGAGATTTATGAAAAATGTAATGGCAATACACGGTAAACGTAATAAGAGCAGCAGCGCCGCCGATATCGTTACTAAAAAGAAAAACGGCGGGCAGCAGATGATGGAGTTTACGGACAGCCGCCCGGAAGCGGCGGCGCAGAGGAAACGGAATGATATGTTACAAACGCCGGCCCATGCCGGAGTGTCGGTCAGCGGCATGAAACTTGCGGGTATTACCATTCAAAGGATATCCGACCACCCGGTCGGCGAGGAAGAAGCGGTCCGCAATGGTTTTGAAAGGTATCTGGGCGAGCAGCTTAGAGGCACCGGGGCCGTCAGCCTGTGGGCGAGGATGATTTTTGAAGATATTAGCGGTCATTTTATTCCCGGCATCAAAGAACATATCACTCCGGATACTTTGAGGAGCGGCATTGCCGGTAAAATCATAAGTCTGGCTGAATTTACCAAGAGCACCAACGACCTGGATACCAATGTCAACAAGGTAGTAAAACTCATTAACCTGGAAAAAAGACTCCATGAATCGATGCTTCCCGGCATGGCAGGCAAGGGTAATGTCCTTGCCGAAGCCAGGAACTATCAGCAGCTAGGGATGCCGAAACCTCTGCCGTTCGATTTCAAACCCTGGGAACTGGAATACCGTTTATGGCCGGCTAAGCTGTTGAGGAAAGTAGGCGAAGCGATAAAACCGGTGTTAAACGGCTTTTTCAAGCCGGGAGGGAGAATACCCGGATCAGGCGAATGGCATAGTGTCACCAGGAATCTTCCTAATACCGAACCGGTTACGGTGCGGGGCTACCTGGAAGAAACCTGGCCGGACGTGCACCAGATGCTCCATGTATTAACGTCGGTAGGTTATGCCTGGAGTGAAGAGGTCAATGAGGAGCCGGTATCAGAAGAGTATCTATCATTGGGCACGTTCAATCCGCGCGGCATGGAATACCGCCAGGCTTATGCAGGCGAACAGATCAATATCCTTAATCCGGCCAATTTATGGATACAGGAAGCCTGGGAGCGCGGGATGCCGCTGATATCGGGCCCTTCCGGGACATCACTGCGTTATCTTGAGATTTATTACAGGTTTGGCAGCCCGTGGCGGGTGGGGCTTCAAGAAGCGCGTCTGGTGGTGCTGGCCAACCTTTTGCCGCCTTCCCAGCATCATTCCTATCATGAAATTATGACCGCATCCCTCGGGATAGGTGGCCTGGGGTACAGCAGATTCAACTATTCAGATATGCAAGCTATTGAACCGGCACGGACAATTGCTAAAAATTACCTGAAGTTACATCCTGGTGATGCTGCAATCTTGGGGCTGGAACCGCCGATTATTGAACCTGTCTTGCCCCCGCAGCCGGAAAGAACGGAAGGGAGAAAACACTTTGAGTCAGCGTATAAACCATCAAGATTATGGTAACAATCATCCCGAAGAATGAGAAAAGAACAGGCTATGACCGAAACCGATCTTAACGCTAAAGCGCTGGAAAAAGAGCTGGCCTGGTTCCGTTACTTTCTGGATGAACGTATCCGGTGCTATTTTAATCCGGATAGCCCGGCAACGGCCAAGGAAATCCCTATGCCCTCTCCGGATAACGCTACGTGGTACGGCCGGTTCGTCAACCGCTATGGTTTCTCCCCGCCGGAGCGCCTGGTACTGATGCTGGCGCTCGCTCCGGAGATCAAGCCGCAACTTCTCGATATTTTCTTCACGCGCAATAAGCTGTTCGAACGCGGTTTTACCGAGTTCGGCGGTATTCAGGGGCAGCGCCACAGCGGCTTTATCCCCACGGTGCAGACCGCCCTGTTTATCCTGGCCGGTGAAGACATCGAACCTTACCTTTCCTGCAGCCGGTTTTTCGAGCACGCGCATCCTTTCGATCGTGACGGCATTCTTGAACTCGATGCTCCGAAGGATAACGAACCGTTCACCAGCGTGCCGCTCCGTCTTAGCCGGGATACCTTCAGCCTGATTACCCGTGGCCGGGACAGCGAGCCGGAATACAGTGAGAATTTCCCGGCGAAGAAGCTGGAGACGCTGATGGAGTGGGAAGACCTTGTCCTGCCGGCGCACATTATGGATGAGCTGTCGGAATTAATCCTCTGGATGCAGCATGGCGCAACGTTGCGCCGTACTTGGAATCTGGAAAAGCGTATCAAGCCTGGTTATACCGCCCTGTTCTATGGACCGCCGGGCACCGGCAAGACGTTAAGTGCCACGCTATTGGGCAAGAAGGCGCAGCGCGTCGTTTACCGCATCGACCTTTCCCAGCTGATTTCCAAATACATCGGGGAGACGGAAAAGAACCTCGAGAAAATCTTCCGGCAGGCGGAAAAGAAGAACTGGATACTCTTTTTCGATGAAGCCGACGCGCTGTTCGGCAAGCGCACCGCGATAACGGATGCTCACGACCGGTACGCCAACCAGGGAACTTCATACCTGCTGCAGCGCCTGGAGGATTGCCCTAATATGGTCATCCTCGCCAGCAACATGCGTTCCAACTTGGATGATGCCTTTATCCGGAGGTTCCAGTCCATCATTTATTTCCCGGTGCCGGAGAAAGAAGAGCGGTTCAAGCTCTGGCAGAAAGCGTTGGGTCCTGTAGCAAGGCTCGGAGAAGGAATAGATATCCGGGAGATAGCGGAAAAATACGAGCTCGCCGGGGGTGCTATCGTCAACGTCGTCCGGTATTGTTCGCTGATGGCGATTAATGAAGGCACCCGGGTGATTAACAACCGTCATCTGGTAGCCGGCGTCCGGCGGGAATACAGCAAGGAAGGAAGATTCCTCTAAAGAGGGCAGTTATACCATGCAGAGTGCGTCTCATGATATCAAGGCCAATGTTCCGGATATCAGCGTTGCCTCTTCCCGCGCCGCTGCCAGAGCGCCCGGGTCTGCCCGTTCCGGTATTAACACCGGCCCGCGGGTTACGGAGCAGGCAAAACGGCAGCATGACATCTTCGGTCCGGCGGTGCAGCCAAAAAGTCCGGCGGCCGGTGCAATAAACCGGACGGGTTTGGAGGATGAGGTAAAAGCCAATATGGAAGCGGGTTTCCATGCTGATTTATCCGATATCCGGATTCACGCCAATTCTCCGGAGGCTCCTAAAGTAAACGCGCTGGCTTTTACCCGGGGGTGGCATATCCATTTCGCCCCTGGCCAGTTCGACCCCGGCACGCGTGAGGGGCGGCAGATTATCGGGCATGAGCTGGCGCATGTCGTTCAGCAGCAGACGGGGCGTGTTCATCCCACCGGTACGATTGCCGGCATGCCGGTGAATGATAATCCCGCCCTTGAAAGAGAAGCGGATGCCGCGGGAGCTAGAGTCAGCAATATGACACCATGGAAAAAAGGGCGGCGGGTAGATAGCGCCGATGTTCCGTAACTCGCATCTGCCGGAAAGGTAAGCGCGGTGACCACACCACGGCATGTTATTAAAGGCCAGGTTTTAGAACTGGGTTTACCGTCTCCGGCAACGGCGCAACGAATACAGGATACGGTCAGCAGAATCTACCGTGAGAACGTTGTCCCGGTTATTGAGTCGTGCTGTAACGAGGTCGCAACTTCCGGCGTCATCCATCGTTTCGATTCGCTGTGTATCGATGTCGGCGCTATTCCTATTGATGAACTGGAAACGGAGTTACCCGCCAGGACCGCAGCCCGCCTAAGGGATTTATTGAAGATAGAGATAGCCTGCCTGGAAGGTAAAGGTACACCCGCCGGAAAGCCGGTGAAAGATATTACCGCCGTGCCCGCGTATATCTCGCAACTGGAGTTGTTTGAGCATTTCATCAACACGGGCACCCTGCCCTGGTGGGCGAACGAGATGGACGCAGGAGAGCTCGATGAAAATCTCCACAGCCTGGTAGCCGTAGCGCCGGATGAATTGGCGGACGTTATTATCCGGCTTGTTGATGATGCGGCAAAGCTGAAACGGCTGGTTTACCAATTTTCTGACCGTGCTCTCCTGTCAGTGGCGGCAATCATCCTCCGGCATTCCAATCCTGCTATCCGCCGGTTTATTTCGGTTTTTATCAGGGCCTTTTTACTGGCGGATATCCGGATGAAGTATTCAAACAACGGAATCAAGCTGGCTTTGTGGCGTGAAGTTTTTCCCTTAATCATTACGGCAGCATCAGGGGAAGCGGATTTGTCCCGCTTTAATGGTGAACTGCTCGTACGTCTCTCCCGGCGGCTGGGGGTAGCGTACCAGGCGCTTGCCCGGTCTGTCATGAAATCGGCGGAAAGGCTGGGGAAGCACGGACTCTATTTAAAAAATGCGTTATCAGCTTTGGTAGCAGAAGCATCTTCCAAGAGGGAAACTGCAAAGGAGAGGATACAGCAATCATCGGCCTTAGGGCAATTGACGGAAAAACTTTCAACTGGGACTGAAGACCTGAAACAGCTATATGAACAAGGAGAAGCTGACCGCGAACTGGAATCTTTACCGGATTTAAAGGACGGATTACCAGCCTCGGCATCCGGGACGTCTTTTGATGGGACAGCTGCAAAGGAGATAATACAGCAATCACCGACTCTGGAACAATTGACGGAAAAACTTTCAACTGGGGCTGAAGACCTGGTGCAGCTATATGAACAAGGAGAAACAACCCGCGAACTTGAGTTTTTGTTAAATTTCAAAGCGGCGTTATCGGCTTTGGTATCCGGGATATCTTTTAGGGGGCAGACTGGGGGGGAGATGATAAAGCCATCATCAACTCTGGAACAATTACCGGAAGGTCTTCCGTCTGATGCGGAGACCTCAATGCAGCTATATGAGCCGGGAAACGCCGCCAGCGAGTTGAAGCCTTTGTTGACCCGGATAATCGCCGAACTGCGCAAGCAAAGGAACGGTCCGGAAAACAGGTCAAAGAGGAACATTAGTGCACTTAAAAGAGCGATAGGCACACTCTTAAAGCTAATCGAAGATGATGTATTTAATTCTCCGCCGGCGGAGCCACCGGTGTGTCAATCTGAACCTGCCGTGACCGGAGATAATCAGGTGCCGTTCGCCCCTGGTCACGTTTCCGGAGCATCAATGGCGGCAAGTTCGCCTTTGGTAAAACGTTGTCTGGGAGCACTGGGGAAAATAATGCAAGCATTATCCGGTAGCGGCGTATCACCTGAAAGCCAATCCCGGTTCGTGGCATTAGTAGAGAGATTGTGCACGGCACGGTACGGAATATCATCTGCTGAAAAAGTGGCCTTGCTGCGGCATCTGGAAGCAGCGGTTAATGCGTTGTCATGTAAAGATAATCTTTCTCAATCCGAGAAATACTCTGGCGGTAATCAATACAGAGAGGAATTACAGGCGGTGCCGGATGGGATTGTGGACATGACGCGGGAAAAAGAGAAATTACTCTGGGAGGTAGCGTCGCTAATGGCCGTACTCCGGCGGCGTATTCGCTCTTATCATCCCGTACAGCAGGGGAAAAAGGAAATATCGCCAAAAAGCGGCACTGAATCAAGCGCCCAAATATCATCTGAAGATAAGATAAGAGCGGAACTCGCCAAAGACTGCGATGAGGTTCTGGGCTTGCTGGAACAGCTTTTAGCCTTACCATATCCTGAAAAAGAAGCGCTGAACGGGCCGGCAAGATTGGTCCAGTCTCTTACGGATAAAGAAGTATTTAAGTATAGGGACCGGCTCCGGAAGTTGCAGCATGAAATGAGCGTAGCGCTCGGAACAGCACATGGCAGTATAAAGCGGCAGCAAGCCCGCAAAGTAAGAGGTCAGGAACCGGAAGCGATAACGCCGCATTATACGCCGGAGACGGGGCAGCCGGGGAGTAAGAACTTAACGAAGCGGGCCAGACTCTTAAAAGAAAACTTTGTGGATAAAGGTTTGCCGGATGCTGGCCGAATGGTCGCATTTACCGGAGAAGATAAAAACGTCGTGGCCGGGAAGATGGAATCACCGGTGAAAACTCGTTCAAGCCTCACGGATAAAGGTTTGCCGGATGCCGGACAAAGGGCCGTCTTTATCGGCGAGGATAAAAACGCTGTAGCCGGGAAAACGGAGTTGCGGGTAAAGGCCCAAGCAAATCTTACGGATACTGGCTTGGTAGATACAGGACAAAAGACTGTATTTACCGGAGAAGATGAAAGCGCCGTGACAGGGAAGATAGAATCACGGATAAAGACTACTGATACTCTCGCCGGTTTAAACTCGCGCCGCGCTGAGGCAGCCAAATATAGCCTGGAGAGCGCAGAGAATGAAGAGAATGAAGAGAATGAAGTCGCTACTGTTGAGGAGTGGCAATATCGGCTCAATCGTTCCTCGAATTCTCTTAGTGTTCCTTCGTTAAATAACGGGATTCCTGGCAGGCCGGCAGATAAGAGAATAAAGCCGGTACTCGTAAAAGGACAGAACCTTGATGGCGAGATGCTGAAAATCGCATCTCACGGTGTGAGCAGAGTAGGGGCATCTAGCGGTGGCATGTATGGCAGCAATTTCCAAGAACGGAAAGCGGAAAAGCGGCATCTTGTTGCCTACCGTAGCGAAACCATAAAACCTTCCGATGAGATATATATTCACAACGCCGGGCTGGTGATATGCTGGCCTTTTTTAAACCGGTTTTTTGAGAGTGTCAGTCTGGTGCAGGAAGGGCTTTTTATAAACTCCGTGGCGAGCGAAAGGGCGGTCCACTTATTGCAGTATCTGGTGGACGGCTCTCTGGAAACTCCCGAACATGAATTGCCGCTTAATAAGGTCATCTGCGGCAGGAGACTTGCGGAACCCATCGCGCGTGATTTTGAAATATCCGAGCCAGAGTCGCTGGAGGCAGAAAACCTCTTACAGTCGGTTATCCGGAACTGGCCGGCGTTGGGTAATATCTCCATCGAGGGTTTCCAGGTTGCCTTCCTCCAACGACGGGGAGTATTAATGCTCCGTAATGGTGACTGGCTGGTGCAGGTGGAACGCCAGACACATGATATTCTGCTCGATAAGTTGGATTGGACAATAAGTATTATCAGGCTACCGTGGATGGATAATCTCATTTATACCGAATGGTGATTGGAACAGCAAAAGTAATCAGGAGAGGCCGTCCTCTTGATATTAATGTTGCTTGTAAATGCTTTTTGCCTATTGATACCCTTTGGTGGAGATAGGGTGGTAACAGGCAGAATTTTTGAGCTTGAATTTAGCCTCAAAACTGAATAGCTCTCTATTGCTTATGCGGGGAATTATTGTTTGCTATATCTTTAATAATACGTGGACTTATAAAAAATCACATGATTAAGATAACTCCGGGGAACCTGGCTGCGGTTTTACCATGTTGGTTAAATTGTAAAACTCATCCTATATTGTTCCGCTTTATGCCTTAAGGCTGTCATAATTGGTGACCAATATATCTTGCGTCCCGCAAAATTGGATGCTATAATATGTAAACCGAACAAACGTTCTTATCCAGATTATATGATGTCCATAGTAAGTATTATTAAAACCAAGCGTAAATCTACTGTTCTTTCATCGTCAAGTCTAGCTTGCTTGGCTCATATTCCAGCGGTCAATCTTACCGCAGGATGCGCCCATGATTGCCTCTATTGTTATGCACGCGGGTACAGTGTTTTCCCCGGAGGAAACAAAGTTGTTGTTTATGAAAATACGCTGGATAAAATAAAAGGTGAACTTTCAAGTAAACGAATTAAACCTCAAGCGGTATATTTCAGTCCATCAAGTGATATTTTCCAACCCGTTTCAGATGTGATAGAACTTAGTCTCTCTATATTGGAATATTTACTATCCAGAGGCGTAGGCGTCGCAATTCTCACTAAAGGCTATATTCCCGAAAAGACTATCAAGTTCCTTTTGGCTCATGCTGATTATGTAAGGATACAGATAGGAATAATTACGGTGGATGAAGGCATACGGTGCGTATTTGAACCAAACGCTGCGAGCACGAGCGCACGCCTCGAACAAATGGCGAGGCTTGTTGAAGGCGGGATAGTTACAGAGGCACGCATTATTCCTATTATCCCCGGTATCACCGATAAACCTGGCTCAATCGAGAAATTGTTAAGAGCGATAGCGAATACCGGAGTAAAACGTGCCGCTATAAGCACGCTTTTCTTGAGGCCGGCTATTGTCGCCTCTTTGAAACGGCGTATAGCTGATAATAAAATGTTGGGGGAATTATTAGCTTATTATAAAAGCGAAGGGCGCTTAATAGTGTATGCTGAACATTCTTCCATTATTCCTTTACCACTATCAAAGAGAGAAGAAATATATGCTCATTTCAGGCATGTGGCTGAAAAATATGACATAAATTTATCCGTTTGCGGATGTATGAATCCTGATATCGGTGGTAGATGCAATATTACAGGAGAGTGGCCGGAATATAGCAACCAGCCAAGTTTGCTTTAGGTTTGGTGATTAATTATAGAAGAGAAATAATGATGCTTCAGATTCGAGAGATAGAAACAGATAAGTTAAATCCCTGGGAGGAAAATCCTAGAATAAACGACCAGGCTGTGGATGCGGTCGCAGAAAGCATGGTTTTAATGCTCCTATTCTCTGTGACCAGAACATGACTATTATAGCCGGCCATACGCGCTGGAAAGCCGCGCAGAGGCTTGGCTTGGAGAAAGTCCCTGTAATCATTACTGAAATGACAGATGCCAAGCGGAAAGCCTTTGCTATTGCCGATAATAAAACCGCTGAAATTGCCGATTGGGACTTCCCAAAGCTTAGGGAAATTTTAGAAGAATTACGGTCAGAGGATATAGATATTAAAAGTATGGGATTCAGCGATGAGGAAATAAGAAGATTTATCATAGATGATAACGAAGATGAGAACATAATACCTGAACTTGATCAGTCCCCCATATTTTAACCAAAAAATCTACTCGCATTGGAAAGATTATTCAGCTTATCTTGAAGATATGCAGAAAATTATCCGGAATTGCCACGCTACTCTTAAAAATGGGGGCGTTTGTGTGTGGAACATAGGCAATGGATGTACTACTCATCATAACCACGTAAGTCATCACTCAAGACTTTTTGAAGAAATTGGGTTCCAGTTTCTCGATAATATCATTTGGAAAAAGACGGCCGCGAATTACGCGACCCCAAGGAACTTTCATATCCAGCGTAATTCATGTTATTATCCCGCATTCGAATGGGAAGCGTTATTAGTCTATCAGAAAACGGGCGATATGCCAAAGATGACGCGAGAGGGTCGAGATTATATGGCAAAATACCATACCGATGTTTGGGAAATACCCGCTGTGACCAATCAAATGAAAATATTCGGGCATCCTGCAGTTTGCCCTGTTGAAATTCCTTATCGCTCAATGCAGGCATATAGTGGTAGCGGAGATAAAATTTTCGAACCTTTTGGAGGTTCAGGTACGACATTGATTGCTGCTGAAAAAGCATCAAGAAAAGCATTTTTAATGGAGATGAATCCCGCTTATTGCGATATAATCGTAAAACGTTGGGAGAATTTGACCGGAAATAAGGCGGTTAGGAATCCATGAAAAACAATGACTCTCAAATTAGCCTTTTTACAAATTCGAAGGTTGTTCTTCCTACCTACTATACTCCTGTTCGCCCGGATTATTTTCAGGTTTCCCGTATTTACCTGGCAAAAGGAAGTATCTCTACACCGGAACGCCGGGCATTTGTGGAAGGTATCTGCAAACTCTACCCTGAAGTGGAAATTAATGAACGCCTTGATACTCCTCACAATCGCATTGAGTTACCAGATAAAGAACCGCTTGCGCTACATCGAGCCGGCAAAAGCACCTTGGTTTTTGGTGAGTTGAAAACAGCCGTACGCTTTAGCGAAGAGTCAGGTAACACCTGTCCCAACTATTGGCATTTCTCGCCTTACGGTTTCTGTCCGTATGGCTGTAAATACTGTTTCCTTGCCGGCACTCAAGGAGTAAAGTTCTCTCCAACAGTCAAAATATACGTGAACCTGCCAGAGATTTTGGAGGAGATAGGCCAGATTGCCCAACGCTTGCAGAAACCTGCCGCTTTCTATTTAGGGAAACTCCAGGATTCTTTAGCACTTGATCCATTAACGGCTTACTCCAGCGTAATGGTTCCATTTTTTGCAGAACATCCCTACGCACGTCTAACCTTACTCACAAAAAGTACTAATGTCGACCGGTTGTTAGGGCTCAAACATAAAGGACATTCTATTTTATCGTGGAGTGTAAATCCGCCGGAGATAAGCAGTGTATTTGAGGAGAATGTGCCAGGCATTGAAGAACGTTTGGAAGCGATGCTTAAGGCGGCTTCAGCAGGTTATCATATACGTGCAATCATGATGCCTATTATTCCTGTTGCCGGATGGCGAAATATTTACTCCTCGTTCACAAGGCACTTGGTTGAGGCCATACCTTTACAACGGCTTACTCTTGGCGGTATATGTAGCTACAAAGTTGCGCGGGCATTAATGGAAGTAAAGATGGGTTCCCATAATTCGATATCAATAAACATGGAAAGATTGGATCGCCAGATGGCAGAAACCGCTACTCTGCCTCGCTTAGAACCAAGATGTATCGTCATATCATTGCAGTCGCTAAAAAACACCGGCCTAACCTTAAAATTGCTTTATGTCTTGAAGAAGAAGCTTTGTGGAGAAATAGCGGAATTGAAACCAATCAAGGGCATTGTAACTGCGTTTTGTGAGGACTAGATATGTCTGAAGCTATATTTGCTGAAAAACTAAATTATTTCAAACAGGATGAAAAGCCTGAAGTAGTCCTCTTGATAGCGGATAGCCCTGAACTTATTAAGATAATTATCACATGGACTTTACTTGATATAAAACAGGCAGAAAAACCAACCGAACTTACCGCTTGTTCTGAAAGAGAGGTTTGGGAATGGCTTTGGGAAAATACTATATTTTCCCTTGTTGAATTAAAGGAAAAAGCAGATATTTCAGTCGCTGATTACGTTTTGGCGAAAAAGATGAAACTGCTTATCGGGAATCGTATTATTTACCCTGATGGAACGGTTAATTCTTACGTTCAGCGCTATTTAAAAGAGCGGGTAGTAAAACTCTTCGAGGCAAAGCCAAAGAAAGCCATTAAGAAAGCTTAATTGAGGTCAGTTTTACCGAGGGTTTTACCAGACTTGGTGGGGAAGGGGTGTCAATAGGCAGAACTTTTAAACTGGAATTCATCCTTAGCATGTAGGGTGCTAATCTTCCTGGGCTATAGAGTCAAGCTGCTAAAAATCTGTTAACCCTGGGGGCTTTTCCAAACTCTATCTTAAGTCCGTTTTAGTGTAAAACAGGCCGTACCCGGGCAATCATGTTGGCTTATTAATTTTTAACTTTTATTGTCCGGCAGTTTACTTGACTTTTTTAACAGAATGTTCAGTAATAAAGAGCCGGATAATCCGATAGTAAATCCCTTACAACCTCTCTTGGATGGGGAATTCGATCCTCCTCCTGTGGCGCTTAGCTGGCATTTAGCAAATGCATCCTCTTCTTTACAAGAGGCAATTACACCGTCCTATGTTTCCTGCGAGCCCGGTACTTTCCCAAAGCTCTTGTTCCTCCAGACAAAGAGCAATGCCCAGGTCCGGGCGAAGTTTTCGCACGGACTGGATAATCAGCGAGTAGGCTTCGTGGCGGAAACTGCGAGGATAGCGCGCCCTCCCGTCTTCTGCTTTGGGAGATACATGGTCGATGTGCCCCGACACTACGTTCCGTACCCCCATCTTTGTCTCCATAAGGTCGCGAGCGCTTCGGTAAATACAGATACCGCCGAGGGTTAAACGCTGAATGGGTACAGTCTTAAGCAAGTGCGTCGTGAATGCGCTATACCTATCTTGCCAGCCGTCAATGGGGATAATAGGCATCATGATAGCGCGCACAGGGTAACCGCGATCAGAAACACGGCGCATGGCCTCTAGACGTTCATCGATGCTGGGGACGTTTTCCTCAAAGAAAGCCGATATTTCCGGCGGGTTCACGCTCCATGAAAGGATAGAGTGCCCGCGATGGTCTAAATCCAACAGCCGGTCAATGTAAGCGCTCTTCGTTAGAAGTGTAAGACGTGCCCAGGGATGCTCGGCAAAGAAAGGCACCAGGATTGTTGTGTAAGCTGTGAGAGAGTCTAGTGCCAGGGAATCTTGTAGCTTTCCGAGGTAGAATGCCGTTGGCGTAGCAAGTTTCCGTGCAATGACATCGATACGTTGCAGCATTTCAGGTAAGTTCACGTATATCTTGACCGAAGGAGAGAACTTGACTCCTGGCGTCCCGGCCAGGTAACAGTACTTGCAATCATACGGGCAGAATCCATAAGGAGAAAAATGCCAATAGTTGGGGCAGGCATTTCCCCTCTCTTCGGCAAAACGCACCGCCGATGTAAGCTCACCGAACACAAGCGTTTGTTTCCCGGTGCGATGCAGACTCAAAGGCTCTTGTCCGCCCAATTCTATCTGGTTATGAGGCACGTCAAACCGTTCTTTCACCTGCGCTTCCGGGTAGAGATCGCAGATACGTTTGACAAATGACCTACGTTCGTATGTGGTCATACTACCTTTGGCTAAACAAATCTGCGACGGCTGAAAGTGGGCAGAGCGAACGGGTTTGTATTCTGTTGGTAACGAGGGCGTGAACGCTCGTTGTCCAAGTAGGTCCAATTGTTCAGCGTAAGACATTTCGTTGCTTCTTCCAGTAAGAACTATTGTTCTGAAACCTAGTCTACCTTATATACTTGAAAATTACAAGTCACCTTTTGAATTGATACAAAATATACACTCTATGGTTGACTAAGCCATTAAACATCTGGTTTCAAATCTGGTAGATAACCAGCTAGGTAAGATGCTTCCAGCCTTGAATAATATCGGAAAGCAGGTATGGCAGTGATTTTCGAATAATGTTCAAGGTGTGAATAAAAATAGTGACAACAATGTGTTGACTTTCGAAGTGGAACAGGTTATACTAAGCCTTAATTGGAAGAACATATGTTCTATTATTTGTTGATAAAAATTCAGTTAAGGCGGTGAAGACGAATGCTTACACTTGATACCCTTAGTAATTACGAATGGCGGCGACTCCATGAAAGGCTAGATAAAGCAGTTGCAGAAGCGGCGCTTAGCTACTTGCGCAAACTTGCCATACGTCGGATACCTATCAATACACAGAAGCTAGGTGATGAGCTAGACGAGTTAAGATTAGGTAGAGAACCTGATTATAGTATGCCGGGCCTTCCTCTCGTTTACGCTCTCAAGTATATGCCAAGGCGCATCGTTTCTATTTTCGGATCATTACTTTCCGTGCTTGATGGCTGGTATCCGGAGTCGGTACTTGATATTGGAAGTGGAACCGGAGCGACAGCCATCGCAGTGGATTTACTGGATTTCCCTCAACATGTCAGCCTCATGGGAATCGAGCCAAGCCCGGAAATGATCCTTTTCTCCGAATGTTCTGACTGTTGGCGCCGTGTCTCGACTTCATATAGACAAGGCTCAATTATAGACTTGGCAAAGAACATTATAAGCTTCGCGACCTATGATTTGGTCGTCTTTTCTGCTTGCTTCCCATATGGCTTTGACGACTGGAGTCCTTTACTGGCTGCGCTTGGTGACTATGAAGAGCAAGAGTCCAAGATGATTTTAGTAATCGAGCCTGACGCAAAGGCCGACCTCTTGGCGTCTTTACAACACCGACTCACGTCTAGGGGCTGGCCGACTTCCACTTTCTGTTGTCATGATCTCCCTGACGTGATAAAGGACAACTCTCTTCCCCTCCCTGAAATGTTGAGTGTATGGCGGCGTCTTCACATGAATGATTCAAGTCAACCAAGAACTTGGTGGAATCCGCCCAATGACTTATACCTGGTGGCAAATCCTAATCCTGTACAGCCGTCCAAGCAACAAAGGGTCTTGAGTTCGTTATCTCGTAACGGGTTCTTTAACAATAATAGCCAATACTCATTTATGAGATAACTCGGTCATTGGTAAATGGAAGCAGCTGGTTTTACCCGGGTTTTACCAGTTAACTGGTGGAGATAGGGGGATTCGAACCCCCGACCTCTGCGATGCGAACGCAGCGCTCTCCCGGCTGAGCTATATCCCCTTGGTGACAAAACTATTATAACACATCCGGGCTAGCGTTCGATTTTTTTTATCTGATAACGCAACTTGCCCGCCGGCACGTTAATTTCTACCGTGTCTCCGTCGTTCCTCCCCAGGAGTGCTTTACCAAGCGGCGATTCTATGGATATCTTGCCCTTGGCAACATTTACTTCACGGCGGTCGACGAGTGTATAACGGCATTCCTCGTTGGAAGCCAGATCGCAGACCAATATGCAGTTCCCGATGGTTGATTTGCGGGCAGGACCTTTGTTTTCCTGGATAATAGTGGCGGATTTCAAGGCCTGTTCCAGCTCTTTAATCCTTCCCTCAACATGCCCCCGTTCCTCCCTGGCCGCGGCTAGCGGCGCATTCTCCCGGAAGTCTTTATCCGCAGCGGCACGCTGGATTTCACCAACCAGCTCGGTGCTTCTCTTTTTAAGGGTTACCAGTTCTGCCTGCATTTCATTATAGCGCTGCTGCGTTAGAGCAATGGTTTCCGGCTGGGTATTTTTAGCCGTGGCTTTCATCACTGGCCCGGCTTTGCCCTTCTTGGATTTCAGGTGGGTTGCCAGATTGGTCTGGCTCCACCCGGCTTTCTTAGCGTGGGCGAGAAAAGCCCGCAGAATACTGAACTTTTTTTCGTAGTCGATATCGGAAATATTAATCGTCTCGGCGTATCCTGCTACGGCAGGACCGGCCAGCTTTGAGAAAGACCCCTCCCATCCGCACCACCGCGCAAATTTATAGACCTCCGGCTGGCTTTCTTCGCGGTTTTTTACCGTTAGCTTGCCCAGGTAAAGCGTTACCGCCTCGCCCAGACTGGGTATGTGGTCTGCGCTGTTTGTCATTTACCTCTCCATGTAAATTCTATTTTATTCTAATCATTTCCGGTATTAGTGGTCAATACGGTCGCGCTGAAACGGCAGCCTGACTATCTTCAACGTTCCGGCAACCACCTGGTATCTTAAAAGCTTCATAATAGTACGACTGTGCCAATCGAAAGAAAGGTCTTCCGCCTTGAGCAATGCTTCGTCAATGCCGCCGGATTTCATTATCTTAAAGATAAGGTCGATTTGCTCATTGCTCAACCGCTCGTAAAATCGTCGTGCCCAGTAACCCATCCGGATTTCTTTTCCCAGCTTTTTTCGCCATGCCCTCTCGTACCGCGCCAATCTTGCTGCGGAAAGGTCGCCTTCCTGCAGCGCTTGGTGTAAAACCTCTGCCGCTATCTCCGCCCCGATTAAGCCGTAGTAAATACCACCGCCGCTGGTAGGTTTGGTGTGGCCGGCAGCATCTCCCACCGCTATCAGGCGATAGCCGTAAGTACGCGGGGGCGGTTTAAGCGGTATGCTGCCGTAATGTATCTTTGAGTCTTTCGCTGTTATTTTCCCGGTTTCCTGCAGGCGGTTAAACCATTGCTTCAACAGGACTCCCGGGTCCTGCCGCGCCAGCAGCCCGGCTTTTGCCTTACCGGGAACGGTAGGCGCCAGCCAGGCGAAGAACCCCGGCGCCATATCCCCGAAGTATACTTCTACTTCTTCCAGCCCCGGAGCTGCTACTTCCGCCTGCGCACCATGAACGCAGTCTTTAAAGCCGCCCAGCCCCACCCGCTCGTTGAACCCCGGACTAAAGCCGCTGGCGATAACCACCGCTTTCGCGGAGAGTTTACTATCGCGGCCGCTGCAGGATACTAGGATATCTGCATGGTTTTTTTCTGCGGTGACACCGGTCGCCCGGCAATTGAATTCATATTCCGCCCCACTTTGCTGGGCATGTTCCGCCAGAAAAATATCGAAAGCCTCCCGGTCCAGAATACATGCCTGCGGCTCCCCGCGGTAAAGATGTAGCGTATTGCCCGATGGTGAAAATACCATAGCGCTGTTGGCTTGCCGCAGCACTACTTTTTGGGGGATATTGAAAGTGGTGATACATTCCAGTCCCACAATGCCCGTGCAGCTGGTTTTCCCCCCCGCCTGCGGGTTCGCTTCCAGTACCAGTGCCCTGTGACCTTTTTCCGCCAGCCGGCGGGCGGTATAACTCCCTGACGGCCCCCCGCCGACGATGATTACATCATACATGAATTACTTGCCCGGAGGTTGAAATTCGAGGATTTAAAGATAGAATCATTAACAGGATTCACAATTCAATACTACTCTGTAAGACATTTTAGTTCAAGTATCGGAAAAACATTGATGTTTTCTTTTAATTGGATTATATTATATTCCAATAAATGCTATCGTACTGCGATATATCCTGAAAAACCATTACATAAAAGGAGGAAACATATGAAGAATTTGCTGGAGAACCGGGTTGCCATTATTAACGGCGGAGCCACCGGCATGGGCCGGGCGACGGCACTCTTGTTTTCTGAAGAAGGCTGCAATTGTGTCATCGCCGATGTTAAGGATGATGAGGGGAAGAAAACCGCCGCAGACGCCTCTAAAAAAGGTAAGGAAGCCATCTATATCAACTGTGACATTACCGACCCTAAAGCGATTAAAGCCTGCGTGGACCAGGCCGTTAAAAAATTCGGGAAAATAAATATCCTCGTCGGCTGTGCGGGTGGCAGCGTGCCGCGGACTAAAGTCATCAAGCCTCCGGCGGGTGGCGGGCCGCCCAAAATGGGCATCGAGTACACGGACGAAGATTACTTTGACCTGATGACGAATCTGAACTACAAAGGCCATGTAATGTTCTGCAAAGAAACCGTGCCCTACATGAAAAAGGAGAAATGGGGCAGGATTGTCCTCGTTTCTTCCATGGGTGTTTATATTCCCCCGGGACCGTCCGTAGAGTACCACGGCGCCAAGGCAGCCATCATTGGTCTGGTAATCAACCTGGCTTACGAACTGGGCCCCAGCGGCATCAACGTTAACGGCATCCTCCCCGGTCCCGTCAAAACACCTTTCTGGGACCCGATGCTGGCGAATGTGCCGGATGCTGACAAAGACAAGATGCTGGATATGCTGGGACAATCCTCTCCAATAGGTAGAGTAGGGCTTCCGGAGGATATCGCTTACGCCAACCTGTTCTTCTGCTCGGAAATGTCATCCTTCGTCACAGGGCAGATGCTTAATGTCAGCGGCGGTAAACCGCTCGACCATTTCAACCCGCAGATGGGCATGATGAGCACACCGCCCCCGGGACAGAAAAAATAAGCTGAACTATTTATAGAAAAACGAAAGGGGGAGCAATTTGCTCCCCCTTTTTGTTAAGCATGAGTTTTTATTTCTTCAAAATCACCCGGCACGGGCCGGCGTCGCCTTTTTCGATGCGGATGGGCAGACACAACAGCTCATATTTGCCGGGCTTGATGCCGTCCATGTTGATGGCTTCCAGGATATAGATGCCGTTGGTGAGAAAAGCCTTGTGGACATCGTTGATATTCTCCGGCGGGTCCATGTTAGCGATGGTAAGATAGTCCAGCCCCACCAGCCTGATTTTTTTAGCCACCAGATATTCAGCCGCTGCCAGGGACACGGCGACGTATTGGCCGGCGTACTGGCGGACGGCGTAGACGCCGGGGGAGTTTTTGGTCTTAAAAAGAATGCGTTCACCGGCTTTGATTTTATATGGCTCCAGCTCCTTGACCGTGATTTCTTTTTCGTCTTTAATCTCGATAACGCGGCAGGGGCCCACCGTCGTTTCTATCGGCATTTTGTCGATGGTATTACCGCCGGGGATGAAGTGGAGCGGGGCATCCAGATGCGTGCCGTCGTGAGATATCATTTCAATACGGGACATGGTCACTTTATCGCCCTTTTCCACGTCATAAAACCGGGAGACCGTTGACACAGGGATCTTGTTTTCAGTGCCGGGAGGCGATGCCGCCGGGCCTAATACGGGTATTTCCTTGTTCAGGGGTAAAGAAACGTCGTAGTATTGATGTTTAGCCAAAATAACCGCCTCCTGAAACTTTAATATTTTAAACGAAAATGTAGTTTAGCACTATCTTCTTAAAATAACTCTGCATGGCCCGGCATCGCCTTTGAGCAGGCGGACGGGGAGGCAGATAAGCTCGTATTTGCCCGGCTCGATACCGGCCAGGTTCAGCCCCTCGATGATAAAAATGCCGTTTCTCAAGAAGGCTTCATGCACCGTCCCGATATTCTCCGGCGGGTCGTTGCTGGCTACGGTCAGGTAGTCGATGCCCACCAGCCGGATTTTCTTGTCCGCCAGGTATTTGGCGGCTTCCGGGGAAATTGTGACGAAAGGTCCGGTATACCACCAGTCTTTGTATACCCCCGGCGGGTTAGAGTTTACCGTCTTGAAGAGGATGCGCTCGCCGGCTTTGATGTTGTATTTCTCTAGTTCCTCAACCTTCACGAACTTCTCATCGTTGATTTGCAGCACCCGGCAGGGCCCGAGCGTCGTTTCGAACGGCATGTTATCGATGGTCATCCCGCCGGGGATAAAGTGGAGCGGGGCATCGATATGTGTGCCGTCATGGGAAATCATGGCGATGCGCGACTGGGTGACTTTATCGCCCTTTTCCACGTCCAGGAAACGCTCGATGACCGGGATAGGGACGGCCGGGTTATCCGGTGTGCCGATGGGCAGGCAGGGGAGGTCTTTACCGAGGGGGAGGGTAACGTCAAAGTATTCGTATTTCTTAGCCATAGCGCCTCCTGTAAACGGTATCTTTGCTAGGCTACACTATACTGCTTTTTTCCTTCGATGTACAAATCCGTTCCGTAGATATCATTAATGACGGTAGCGGGGAAATCTTTAACTTCCAGCTTGAGTACCGCTTCCGGGCCGAGTTCCGGGTAAGCAACAACCTCGTTTTTGATGATGCTCTTGGAGATAAGTGCGCCCGCCCCGCCGATGGCCGCCAGGTAGACCGCTTGATGCTTTTTCATGGCGTCTTTTACTATTTGGGAGCGCACGCCTTTCCCGATCATCCCCTTCAGCCCGGCGGCAATAAGGCGGGGGGCATAAGCGTCCATGCGGGTGGCGGTGGTCGGCCCCGCCGCCCCGATAACCCTTCCCGGCGGTGCCGGGGACGGCCCCATGTAATAAACGGTCTGCCCTTTGATATCGAAAGGTAAAGACTCTCCCTTGTCCAGAGCTTCTATCATTTTTTTGTGGGCGGCGTCCCGGGCCACGTAAAGCGTGCCGGTCAATAGCAGGTTATCGCCTGCTTTAAGTCTGGCTATCGTTTTTCCCGTTAATGGTAAAGTAATTTTCTTTTTCAAGAATTCTAATCCTACTCCGTCTCCCTTTATCAAAGGGAGACGATGGAATTTACACATTTAATCATTCACTGCAACCCTCTGGTTCGTCCTCCTTTACGAAAGGAGGATGGAGGCGGATTTTACCATGTATTATTTTCATCACTTCATCGGTATTTTTCATTACCTTTGAATTAGAGAATCTCAACATAGTCAAGCCAAGACTTTTTATATATGCGTCTCTAGTCCTGTCATTACCATTCCCATTGGCTTTTGACGGTAAAATCTATAACCAGTATGGTTCAATCTTAGTCTTTCCCATAAGCATTGTTCAGCTTCTGTTCCGTTGATGCGCAGGTTTCTAGAAGGCTCTTTCAAATTCTTGTTATATGGAATCATATTATTACTTCCCGGTGCCTGGCGGAGTGGCATTGTAGGTTAACGGCCACGGGCAGGGCGGTGATATGGGACGGGAAGCTTTCCACGTGCACGGCTAAAGCGGTGACCCGCCCGCCGTAACCCATCGGCCCGATACCCAGCTTGTTAACCTTTTCCAGAATCTCCCGTTCTAAAGCGGCGGTTTCTTTGTCGGGGCTGGCCTGGCCTACTTTTCTAATGAGGGCGTGTTTGGCCATCAGCATCGCTTTGTCCGCCGTGCCCCCGATTCCCACCCCCACAATGACGGGCGGGCACGGGTTGCTCCACGCCTCGTTAACGGCACTCGCCACAAAGTCGATAACGCCTTTTTTGCCGGCGGACGGCAACAGCATCCCCAGCTTGGCCATGTTTTCCGCCCCGCCGCCCTTGGGCAGGACGGTTATCTTTACCTGATTGCCGGACACGATATCCGTATGGATGACCGCGGGTGTGTTGTCCCCCGTATTTTTACGGGTGGAAAAGGGGTGGTCCACGATTGACTTGCGTAAATAGCCTTCTTGATACGCGCGGCGCACGCCCTCGTTAACGGCGTCGTCCAGTTCGCCTTTAACGATAAGGACGTCCCGCCCGATTTCCAGAAAAACGACGGCAGTGCCGCAGTCCTGGCAGAGGGGGATTTTATCTTCAGACGCGATGCGCGCGTTTTCCAAAATGGCGTCCAGGGCATCGCGGCCGGCGGGGGAATCCTCGTCTTGACGCGCTTTCTTCAGCGCCGCGATAACGTCCTCGCCGAGCTCATAGTTGGCCTGTTGGAAGAGGTTGGCAACAGCTTCGGTAATTTCCTGGGCCGTTACTAAGCGCATTACGTCTTGTCGCCTTCCGCCAGCATCTTCCGGAGTTCGAGTATCATTTCCGGCGCGTCTATCTTCATGGGGCACCGCTGCCGGCAGCGCCCGCAGGTAAGGCAGGTATAAGCCAGTGAGGCGGCTTTTTCCATATCTTTATCGATGATAGCGGCCCAGACCGCGCCGTTACTGGTGAAATATTTATCCCCGAAATGCCCCGCCGTCACGGCGAAGACCGGGCATTCGTAGAGGCAGCCGCCGCAGCGCAGGCAGTAGAGCGCCTGGCTCAACTTGGGGTACTTGGCCAGGCGGGTGCGGCCGCCATCCAGGAAGATAACGTGCATCTCCTTGGGGCCGTGTGCACCGTAAGTGATGACTTTTTCGATATCGCCGGTCTTGCTGGGGCCGGATATCAGGCTGACGTAGGAGGGGACGGTATAGTTGGCGTAGCGCCAGGTAACCTCGCTGACCTTATAGGCGTCGTTCAATGTAGGTACCAGCTTTTCCATGCCGATGAGCGCGATATGCACCGGCGGCGCGCCGGTGGAAAGGCGGATGTTGCCTTCGTTTTCGATAATAAAAAGCGTGCCGGTCTCCGCGGCTACCACGTTGGCGCCGCTGATGCCGATATCCGCCCGGAAGAATTTGTCCCTTAAGAAGTTCCGCGCCGCCGCCACCATATCCGCGATTTCCGCGTCCGGCGCTATTTCCTGCCCCATTATCTTGGTGAAAAGCCGGGCCACGTCCTCGCGGGGGACATGGATGGCGGGGGAAAGAATATGCATCGGCCGCTCGCCGCGCATCTGCACGATAAACTCACCCAGGTCGGTCTCGTAGACCTCGTTGCCTTTTGCCTCCAGATGCTCCCGCAGCCCGATTTCCTCGGTGGTCATGGACTTGCCTTTAACGATGAGCTTCTTGGTGCCGACGAGGCCGGAGATTATCTCCAGTGCTTCTTCCGATGTTTTAGCGATATAGCCTTTCCCCTTGTTCTCCTCAATAGCGGCGATGGCCTGGTGCGCCAGCTTTTCCATATCCGGGATAGCTTTTTCCTTAATTTTCCGCACCTCGTCCGCCATGGGGATGGTATGGGGGAAGCGCTCTAAAGCGTTTTTCACGTTGCCGCGGAAGCTCTTTACCGCGCGGGTCAGCGCCAGCCGCAGGCGGTCGTTATGCGCCGCGTCCATGATTTCTTTTTTGTATTCTTTAAAATCGGATTCTTTTTTTGCCATTTAGCCAGTTCCAATTAGAGGTCTTAGCCTCGACTTTATATATTTTGTATTTCACTTTCTCTCCCATCGAGGGAGAGGGGAAGAGGAGGGGGTGTTTATTCTATGGCCGCCGCCACGACCTGCGCCAGGTCCAGCACCTGTACGCCTTCGATTTTCAGTTTCTTCAGCCCTTCTTTAAGCTGCATGATGCAGCCGGGGCAGTGCGTCACGATGATATCCGGCTTCGTTTCCATCAGTTCGGCAGCGCGGTTGACCGCCAGCACCTCGCTAAGTTCCGGGAAAACGCTTTCAAAGCCGCCGCCGCCCCCGCAGCAGGTAGAAAATTCGCCGTGCGTCCAGGCCGTTTCCACCAGCTCGATATTTTCGATAGCCTTCAGGATGCGGCGGGGTTCTTCAATCAGGTTCATAAAACGTACCAGCTGGCAGGGGTCGTGATAGGTCACGCGTACCTTCTCCGGGTACTTCATTTTGAACAGGGAAATCTTACCGGCCACGATTTCGATAAAATGGTTTACCTCGATATCGTAGCCATCAACATAAAGCGGGAAGAGTTTTTTCAGCGCGTGGGTGCAGTAGGGGACGATGCCTATTACCTGCTTGACCCCGGCGGATTTTAACGTACCGTAGGCCCGCCGGGCGTTCTCCGCGAACTTATCCCGGAAACCGGCATGGTTAAGCGCCGCACCGCAGCAGGGCTCGTTTTCCGCCAGGTAGCCGGGCTGCAGGCCTATCTTGCGCAGCACTTTTACCGCGGCTTCCAGCGGCTTGACCTCATCCTCGCCGCCGCGGGCCAGCACGTTACTGTAAATACCGGGCAGATTGAGGCCGAGTTTCTTCTGGAAGCGGGCAAAACGCATCGTGAACTCTGACCCGATAACACTTTTATCCGTAGCCCTGGCCATGGACATCAGCACTTCCAGCTGGGCGGAATACTGGTAGCCGCAGCCGGCAAAAAATACCGTACCGGCGGTTTTGGGCAAGGCGAGTTTTTGCGCCCAGCGCGCGCCCTGCTCCTTGGTAACGCCAAGAATATTCTGGCGGGTAAGAATATTATCTGCCAGGTAAGTAAGGCCGGGGGGAACTAGGTCGTTTTGCATGATAATAAAGACTCCAGTAATCATCATACAGCCTGCAGATGATGATAGCAAGTAGATGATTTTAGCGGTAAAATAAAAAGCGGTCGGGAGCATTTTACGCTTTCCCGACCGCTTTTTCTATCTTTCCCTAAAGAGCCGTATCTTACATCAGGCTATTTTGCCCTGATGACGAAGACCGGAATCTCGCTGATGCGCAGTACCTTATCGGCCACACTGCCCAGTGCCCAGCGCTTGATTCCGGAATAACCGTGGGTTGACATCGCGATGACGTTGGCTCCGGTCTGCTTGGCGGCCTCGATGATTTCTTCCGCGGCGTGACCCACCATGACCATCGTCTTGACGTCGATACCCTTGGCCCGCAGCTTGGCAGCTACCTTTTCCAGGTAATCCAGAGCAGCCTGTTTTATCTGGCTCAACTCTTTTTCGCTGTAGGGTATTTGGGCTTGTTCTTCCGGGGTCATCACGTTATACGTCAGGTTGGATATAACCTGTAAAAGTGTGACCTCTATTTTAGTATTGGGCGCCATCCTGATGACCAGGTCTTCAACGTTGGGCAAAGCGGCTTCCGCTGTTTTAGAACCGTCTAGCGGCACCAGTATCTTTTCGTACATTATCTGCTCCTTATACTTTAGAATTCGCCAAGCCGCTCTTTTTGGTCAGGAGAGAAACAACAACGAGCGTTATAAAGCTCAAGGGTACCGAGATGATCGCCGGCTGGCTGATGGGCATCGGAGCATTAGCCGCCGGTTGGTTGAATACCTGGCTGTAGGTATCCGGCGATAGGATAATCATCACCAGCGATGCCACCAGACCGACTGCGATTGAAGCAATGACACCTTTACCGGTGGTCTTTTTCCAGAAAAGAATCATGATAATGGCGGGCAGGTTAGCCGAAGCGGCGATGGTAAACGCCCAGCCAACTAGGTAAGACACGTTCATGTGCTTGAAGGCGATACCAAGTCCCATGGCAATGATGCCGACGATAATGGCCGTAATCCTTCCAACCAATACCATTTTATTTTCACTCAATTTGATTCTCATGACTTTGCTGACCAGGTCGTTGGCGACAGCGCCGGATGCGGCCACAATCAGGCCGCTGACCGTGCCGAGAATCGTCGCGAACGCGATCGCGCAAATTATCGCGAACACGCCCAGGCCGAATGAACGCGCCAGGAGTGGCGCTGACATATTATCGTTGGTGATATCAATCACCCCGTGTGTCATCGCGCCGAGTCCCATGTACAGGGTAAGTATATAGAAAAGGCCGATAGCACCCACCGCCACGATTGTAGACTTGCGGGCAAAAGACGGGCTGGGTACGGTGTAATAACGGATGAGGATATGCGGCAAGGCCGCGGTGCCCAGGAATAATGACAACATGAGTGATATGAAGTTTATCCGGTCTGCCGTAGATGCTCCCTTGGCGGGGTCTATCTTGAATTTATTGCCGGGAATCAGCACGTCCGACCCTTTGGTAGGAATCTGGTAGTAAACGGTAACCTGGGCGTCGCCATCGGTCAGCTTCTGTGTGCCCCAGCGGATTACCGTACTATCTTTGATTGTTCCGAAGAAAGAGAGCGGGTCGACTCCGCCGGTCTCCACATCCGTCTCTCCTTTAATCTCGCTTAGATTACCCACCGGGTAGAACCGTCCGTCTGCTTTGGGAGCGCCATTGTAAAGATCCGGCCCGCCGGGCTGTTTGACGATGGATTGTGCCTCGGTGAGAACGCCCGCTTCTGCATCCAGTTTCCAGTAATTTACTAAGCCTTCGTTCTCCACTTTAGCAAATGTTTTGTTGTTAACGGTGAATTCTTCGATTAATGTGTAATCATTATCTGCCAGTGCCAAACTGCCGGGAACGGCAGAAGTCAGTTCGATCGTCGTCAGTTCGTGGAAAGGCGCATCAACCTGCTCGGGCTTGGTAGAAAAACCCTTGGCGAGGAGCAGGATTACCAGCACCAGGGAAAAGATAACCAGCAAACCGCCTTTGATGAACTGCACCCATGTAGTAGAAGCCATACCGGCGGTAGCCACGATGAGAATAACCACACAACCTACGATGATAACGCCAGCCTCGAATGGCAGGCCCAGCAGCGGCGTAATCAGTGTGCCCGCACCTACCATCTGGGGAATCAGGTAGAAAAGGGATACAACGAGTGTACTAATCGCCGCGGCAAAAATCACGCCGCGGTCCTTGAACTTGGCGTCGATAGCGTCCGCAAAAGTGTATTTGCCCAGCCGCTTTAAAGGCTCGGCGACAACGAAAAGGGCGACCATCCACCCGGCCAGATAGCCGATGGAGTAAAGGAAGCCGTCATAACCGTAGATGGCAATCATGCCGGCGATGCCGAGGAATGATGCGGCGGAAAGATAATCACCGGCAAAGGCGATGCCGTTGACACTCCAGTGGATATTACCGCCGGCAGCATAATATCCGGCGGCGGATTTTGCTTTTCTGGCAAACCAGTAGGAAATACCGAGGACAGCGAGTACGAATACTACAAAAATAACGATGGCAAGGGGTTCAGCATGATAATTCATTACTTGCTGTCCTCCTTCTTCTCATCTGTTATATGGTCATGCCGCTCCTTCGCGGAACAGATATTGTTGTAGATGATTGCCTGGATAATGGCCAGAACGATAATCCCGAAGCCGTAAACGATAGCTACATTAAGGCTTCCGATATCTTTGGCCATAAACGAAGGGCTGATGACACTGATGAGGATAAAAGCGAGGTATACAGGCGTATAGATGGCAAACATGATAATCCCCAGCTTTGATTTATAAGCTTGGGATTTCTCTGCCTGCCATTCTGTGGAAGGTCCATGTCCCATAACAAACCGTCTCCTTCTGACAAGCAATATTAAATTTTAAGTCCCATAACAAACAAAAGAGTATGTATTAATTTCCCGGAAGCCCATAGATAAAAATAATAATATTATCTTTCAACCGGGAAAGAACACATGATAGCCTTTATGCCATAATCACCTCCTGTTTTAGTATTTGTTTAACCCGGATGGAGCGGTTATACGCCGCTCCATCCCTTTTTACAGGCTCTGCTATTTTTTGCCGGCTACCAGGGTTTGTACCACCGAGGGGTCGGCGAGAGTGGAAGTATCGCCCAGGTTATCCGTATTGCCAGCGGCTATCTTCACGAGGATACGGCGCATAATCTTGCCGCTGCGGGTCTTGGGTAGACCGTCAGCGAACTGGATGACATCAGGCGTGGCAATGGGGCCGATCACCTTGCGGACGTGGGTCTTCAGTTCGGTTTCCAGTTCAGGGCTTGGCTTTTCACCGGATTTAAGAATGACATAGGCATAAATGCCTTCGCCTTTCAGGGAGTGGGGCATCGGTACGACTGCGGCCTCGGCCACTTTAGCGTGGGATACCAGGCTGCTTTCCACTTCGGCCGTGCCGATGCGGTGGCCGGAGACTTTGATAACGTCATCGATACGGCCCATGAGCCAGTAGTATCCGTCTTTGTCCTGGCGGGCGCCGTCACCGGTGCAGTAATAGCCGGGGAACTTGCTGAAGTAGGTTTCCTTGAACCGGGCGGCGTCGCCCCAGATGGTGCGCATCATGCCGGGCCACGGTTTCTTGATGCAAAGCCAGCCGCCCTCATTTTGCCCAACCTCTTTGCCGTTCTCGTCCAAAATAACGGGCTCGACACCGGGGAAGGGGAGGGTGGCGGAGCCGGGTTTGATGGCCATGGCGCCGGGCATGGGGCTGATTAAGATACCGCCGGTTTCCGTCTGCCACCAGGTGTCCACGATGGGGCATTTCTCTTTGCCGATGACGCGGTAGTACCACATCCAGGCCTCGGGGTTGATAGGCTCGCCCACGGAGCCGAGCAGGCGGAGGCTGGAAAGATCGCGTTTATTGGGGAGTTCTTCGCCCTCTCTCATCAGGGAGCGGATGACCGTAGGAGCGGTGTAGAAGACGTTGACCCTGTATTTTTCGACTATCTGCCAGAACCTGTCCGCTGCGGGATAGGTGGGTACGCTTTCATACATCAGGGAGGTGGCGCCAGCCGAGAGCGGCCCGTAGACGATATAGCTGTGTCCGGTAATCCAGCCTACATCCGCGGTGCACATATAGACATCTTCGTCTTTGATATCGAAAAGCCATTTCATGCTCAACATGCAGTGGAGAAGATAGCCGGCCTGGGTATGCAGAACGCCCTTGGGCTTGCCGGTGCTGCCGCTGGTGTACAGTACGAACAGCGGTTCATCCGCTTCCATCTGTTCCGGTTCGCATTTGGCGGTAATATCAGGGGCGGCCATCAACTCATGCCACCAGAACTCTTTACCTTCCTGCATTTTAACTTCAATGCCCAGTCTCTTGACGCAGATGACGTTTTTGATGCTGGGGCAGGCGGCCACGGCGGTATCCGCGCCGGCTTTGCTCTGTATCTGCTTGCCGCTGCGCCAGTAGCCGTCAGCGGTGATGAGCAGTGAGGATTTGCAGTCGAGGATTCTATCGCGCAAAGCCTCGGCGCTAAACCCGCCGAAAACCACGCTGTGGATGGCGCCGATGCGGACACAGGCCAGCATGGCGATAGCCAGTTCCGGAATCATCGGCAGGTAGATGGATACGGTATCGCCCTTCTTAATGCCCATCTTCTTGAGCACATTGGCGAATTTGCAGACTTCATAATGCAGCTGCTGGTAAGTATAAGTCTTGACATCGTTTTCCGGTTCGCCCTGCCAGATAAGAGCGGCTTTATTCTTGCGCGCCGTCTTTAAATGGCGGTCAAGGCAGTTGTAAGCTACGTTAATTTTTCCGCCGATAAAGTGCCTGACTTCGGGCTTATCTTTAAAATCGTAAACTTCGTATTTATCCCATTTCTTGAACCAATCAAGCTGTTCGGCCATTTTGCCCCAGAACTTATCGGGATTTTTTATGGAGTCGTTATAGAGCGCCTTGTACTCGTCCATGCTTTTGACGGCGGCGTTCTTGGAGAATTCCTTGGGTGGGGGGAACACCCGGTTTTCTTCCATCATAGAAGAGATTGCCTGGTCTGAGATTTGCCCGAGGATTTCTTCCTTAGGCTTCTGCGTTTCCTTGTCTTTGCTCACTTTGTATCTAACTCCTTTTCTCTTTTTGGTCCGCTGTACAATGATTGCCATGCCGGGCAATCATTTAATTATATACTAAAACTACCACCTCTCTTTAATCAGCCAGCGTAAGAGCCGGGCGGCGTGGTCGCTATCCATGTTGCTGACCCAGGCCTCGATTTTTTCCATATCACCGCTTACAAGAGCTTCTATTTCATCGCGGGAAAGGGTGTAATATTCCTGGGGTTCGCCGGCAGATAGACCGGCATTGTTTTTAAATAACTCACTATCTTCGGAGGCTTTAGCCAAGGCGGCCAGGATTGCCTTCCGTTTTTCCTGTCTTTCTTCATTAGTGAGTTTTTGGGTTTCTCTTTTTCGAGCCACGCCAATCACAGAACCTTTTACCTATAGACCTATTATAATACTAATTCTAAAAAAAATGAACTAAAACGCCCTGCGGTATTATCTTAGGTGTCCGGAAGTCTTATATATGCCTGTACTTTAGTGCTATATCCATGGTTCCATTCACCCAAATTGCGCTTTTTTTCTGAACGCTTTACAATATTATTGTAAATCAGGTGTATGGGGGAGTGCCATGAAAACCAGGATTTTAATTGCTGATGACCATGCTATGCTTAGAGAAGGCATGCGCAATCTCCTGGAGCAGGAAAGAGATTTTGAACTGGTGGGGGAGGCCACGGATGGCGAGGAAGCCGTCAGGCTGGCTAAAGAAGTCAAGCCGGATATTATTATCATGGACATCGTCATGCCCAAGCTTAACGGCGTTGAAGCCACCAAGCAAATCAAACAGAGTAACCCCTCCACCGCCCTGTTGATATTGACGGCCTACAGCGATATCCGCTATATCATCGGACTGCTGGAAGCCGGGGCCTGCGGCTACCTGCTGAAAAACTCCCCCGGCAAAGACGTGGTGAAAGCCATCCGCGCCGTGCGTTCCGGCGAGTCTGTGCTGGACCCCGAGGTAACGCGCAAGCTAGTGCAAAGACTGGCCAATATGTCTAAAAACCAGGACGAGCGCGAAACCGGCGGTCAGCTTACCTCCCGGGAAATGGAAATTTTAAAATGGGCCTCCCGCGGTTTAAGCAATAAAGAGATGTCGGAGAAGCTTTTTATCAGCCTGCGTACCGTTAAGGCGCACATGACCAATATCTTCAATAAACTCGGTTGCAGCAGCCGTACCGATGCCATCATCAAGGGGCTCAAACAGGGATATATCGATCTCGACGATATACAATAATCGCCTTCTCCGTTAAGAGTAGTCCGCCTATGGATGTATCCGAACAGAAATACCGCCACCTTTTTGAAGCCGCATCAGACGCTATCTGGGTGCAGGATGTCAATGGCTTTTTCGTGGACGGCAACCGCGGCTGGCAGAAACTGACCGGCTTTACCGTGGACGAAATAAAAGGCGTCCATGTATCCAAATACCTGGGTAAAAAAGCGCTGGCCCTGGCCAGGGAAGTCCGCGCCAAACTGGTTGCCGGACAGCCCTTCGAGCAGCCTTACGAGCAGCAGGTATATGTCAAAGACGGTTCTGAAAAGACGGTCATGATGTCTACCAGCGCGCTGATGTCCGATGGTAAGATAACCGGCTTCGAGCATATTGCGCGGGATGTTACCCAGGAAAGACAGCAGCAGGCGAACGTGCGCGCTTATATCCAGCAGATTACCCGCGTGCAGGAAGAAGAAAGAAAGCGCATCGCCCGGGATTTGCATGACGATGTATCCCCGGATATCATCGTCCTCATTCAGAAACTGGACAAAATCACTTCCGCCCAGCGGCCCAAAATGGCTACCGTGCGGCATAATCTGGCGGAAGTGCGCGAACAGGCGGTCAAGGCGCTGGAAGGACTGCGCGCCACCGCGCAGGGGTTAAGGCCGCGCATTATCGATGACCTCGGCCTGGTAGCTGCTCTGGAGTGGATTGCGGAAGAGATGGAAAGAGACCAGAAAATCCAGATTAAGGTAGAGGTTAAGGGCGTCGACCGGAAGATGTCATCGGAGACGCAGATACTTCTCTTCAGGATTGCCCAGGAAGCGCTCAATAACATCAGAAAGCACGCGCGGGCGTCAAAAGTCGTTATCCGGCTGGAGGGTCGGGGCGACACGATAAAGATGACGGTGACCGATAACGGCCAGGGATTTAAAGCCCCGGATAAAATCGAGGGGATGGTCAGCGCCGGCCGTCTGGGCCTCATGGGCATGCACGAGCGGTCCAAGCTCCTCAACGGCATCCTCCGCATCAAGTCCGCCCCCGGTGAGGGTACGGAAATCAGCGTAAGTCTGCCCTGGCCGGTGGAAGACTAGTCTTGCCTGTCGATTGTCATTGCGAGCCATTGAGACCACCGGTCGAAGGGCGCGGCAATTTCTGTCATTGGCTTAATCAATAGATCGGGATGCTCACGGTCGTCCCAATCCCATCGAGACTCTCTCGGAATGACGATAGTCCCCTTGCTTCCCTTTCCCGGAAGCGATAACATAGTGAATAGAATGGCACATACCCATAATCATGGTGTTCATGATGATGCCGGAAACGGGCGTCCTTTAAAAATTACCCTCGTTCTGGTACTGGTCATCATGGCCGCGGAAATCATCGGCGGTTTTCTTAGCAATAGCCTGGCCCTCTTGAGCGACGCCGGGCACATGCTGACGGACGCCTTGGCGATAGGGCTAAGCCTCTTCGCGATGAACCTCGCGCGCCGGCCGGCCACGGCCAAAAGGACTTACGGCTACCACCGCGCCGAGATTATGGCCGCGCTGGCTAACGGCGTTATCCTTATCCTGCTTTCCATCTACATTTTCTATGAGGCCTCGCAGCGGTTTTGGGATACGCCGGAGGTCAAAAGCCCGCTGATGCTGATCGTGGCGGGCATCGGTCTGGCCGCCAACATCATCGGGCTATTTTTATTGCGGAGAGGCAGCGGCAGGAGCATCAATATCCGGGCGGCGTTCTGGCACATCATCGGCGATACTTTATCTTCGGTCGGCGTCATCATCGCCGGCGTTATCATTTACTTTACCGGCTGGTATATCGCCGACCCCATTCTGGCGGTGGTCATCGGCCTGGTTATCCTGTGGGGGGCGCTGCGCATCGTGAAAGAGGCGGTGGACATCCTGCTGGAATCCGTACCCGCGAACCTGGAAATCGGTAAAGTGGCGGAGGCGGTAAAGCGGATTTCCGGCGTGGAGGACATGCACGAAATCCATATCTGGACGCTGACTTCCGGCATCTACGCTTTGAGCGCCCACCTGAAAATAGCCGACCAGATGGTGAGCGAGAGCTGTGACGTCGTGACCAAAGTTAATGAGGTTCTGGAGCACGATTTTAATATCACCCACACCACCCTCCAGATGGAGTGCGATGCCTGCCCCACCGGCCTGGTGTGCAGCCTCCCGAACCACAACGGGAAGTAAGCTTTCAGATATAAGTTGTCAGTTGTTAGCAGAAGTGGATTTCAAACCCGCCCTTTTCGTTTCCTGTCATTCTGAGTAAAACGAAGAATCCGTACCCCGTCATTCCCGACCCTGCCTGTCCCGTACTTTAGTCGGGAATCTGGAATCCAGCATAATCTATCCTGCCCCTCTCTGTGTACGGAGAGGGGCCTGTCACCCGTAGTTTTAGCGTAGTGCGGAGACAAGAAGAGGCGAGGTCGGAATGGACACCAATCCATTTTCACTTTCACTTATAGTCCTGTATAATCATCAACGCCCTTTCTCGCTTCCCCCTTCTAAGGGGGATTTTAAAATGGACAAAAACTCATTTACAATCATCCCGTATTCTCTTATACTGTCTACTATTAACTGTAAACTTATAAGTAACTTAACATAAATCAATTAAATCAATTATAAAAACAAATCAGCTTCACCCCAAAGCTAAGACACTTAAAAAAATATTAAAAAAAACGCATAAAACAAATACCCGTCATTGGCCGGCTGCATCTTGTGCTATAATGGTGCAAGGTTTTTCCGGGAGGGGACATGAAAACGCTTTTCTGGAATCGGCTGGATGACTTGATAAAAACACAAAAAATCGTTATCGACAGGCCGAAAGGCAAGCCGCATCCCAAATATCCGGAAATGATTTTCCCCCTGGATTACGGCTATCTGGAAGGCACTTCCTCCATGGACGGCGGCGGCATTGACCTGTGGCTGGGCACCGCTCCCCACCGCAACCTTACGGCCATTGCCTGCACGATAGATACCAAGAAAAAAGACTCGGAAATCAAGCTCATCATCGGCTGCACGGAAGAAGAGATAAGCATTATCGAGGCATTCCACAACCGGTACTATCAATCAGGTATTCTTGTCCGGCGGGAAAGTGCCTGATGATTCCCGTCCTTGAACCCTCACACCTGACGCGCTAACATAGTATTAGAACCTGTGACAAACGGGAGCCTGTATGATTAACAAAGAACACATCGATGCCCTCCGCCGCATCGTCGGCCGGACGAACGTGCTGGACTCCATCGAGCAGATGACCGCCTATTCCTACGACGGCACCAATACATGGTCGCACCTGCCGGATGTCGTGGTGTTTCCGCTCAATGCCCGGCAGGTTTCAGACGTGCTCAAGTACGCTGGCGAGCATAGCATACCGGTCACGCCGCGGGGCGGCGGCACCAATGTTTCCGGCGGTTCCATTGCCATCAAGGGTGGCATCGTCCTCTGCATGGTGAGAATGGACCGCATCATCGAAATCAACAAGACCAACCTCAACGCGACGATGGAGCCGGGTGTGGTTTTGCAGGATTTCCAAACGGCTTTAGCTAAAGAGGGGCTTTTCTTTCCGCCCGACCCCCAGAGCTTCGCCGGGTGCACGATGGGCGGGGTGGTGGCGGAAAACTCCGGCGGCCCTTCCTGCCTGAAATACGGGGTCGCCAAGCAGTACGTGCTCGGCATCGAGGTCGTCCTGGCGGACGGCACCATCATGAAGCTGGGCGGCCTGACGCCCAAGAACCGCACCGGCTACGAGCTGATGATGCTTTTCACCGGCTCGGAGGGGACGCTGGGGGTCATCACCAAAATCTCGGTGCGCCTGATGCCCGCGCCCAAGGCCAATCAGACCGTCCTGGCTGTTTTTGATGACGCGGCCATCGCCGGGGAAACGGTCACGGCCATCATCGCCAGCAGCGTTCTGCCTTCCAAAGTAGAGTTCATGGACAACTGGACGTTCGAAAAGTTCCGCGGGGTTATCCCGGATAAAGTGCTGGATACCGCGCAGGTCATTTTACTGATACAGGTGGACGGCCTGCCACAGACGGTGGCGGCGGAAGCGGAGCAGGTGGCGGAAATCTGTAAAAAGACGGCCCGGGAAGTGCGCGTGGCCGCCGATGCCGCGGAAGCGGATAAATACTGGGCGGCGCGGCGCGCCCACTACTCGGATATATCGAGTCGGGCGCACACCATCGTCAACGAGGACATCTGCGTGCCGCGCGATAAGATTGCCGAGTTCATCCGGCTGGGGCGGGAAAGCGCCCAACGCTATGACGTGCCCATCAGCTTTGCCGGGCACGTGGGCGACGGCAATTTCCACCCGGCGGTGCTGACGGATAACAGAAATAAAGAGCATTACGCGCGCGCTTTGCAGTGCGTGGATGAAATCATCGAGATTGCCTTAAAGCTGGGCGGCGTCCTTTCCGGCGAGCACGGCATCGGGCTGGAAAAACAGCGCTTCCTGAAAAAAGCCATGGATCCCGCGGCGATAGAAATTATGAAAAAGACCAAAGCCCTGCTCGACCCCCAAGGCATTCTCAATCCGGGGAAGATATGGGAAGAGTAGGAAGGACTTGTCATTCTGAGGGAGCGAAGCGGCCGTGAGAATCTCTATCATTGTTTTAGCCTTATCATAGAGATTGTCACGCCTTGACGGCTTCGCCATCAATGGCTCGCAATGACAGGAGTATTAAATGAAGAACGCTCCAGAATACTCTAATATAGAAAAATTCAAAGCCGACCTGGATAAATGCACCCGGTGCGGCTTCTGCATGTCCGCCTGCCCCGTCTACCGCGAGGAGAAAGTGGAGTCCTCGGTGGCGCGCGGAAAAATCGTGATGGTGCGGAATCTCCTTTCCGGCGGTCTGACCGCCTCCAAAGAAATGGAAGAGATGCTTAACCGCTGCACTTTATGCATGACTTGCGCGCAGAACTGCCCCGCCGGAACGCATGTGCCCTCGGTCATTACGGCGGCCCGGGCGGATAAGGTAAAAAAGCGCGGCGTGCCTTTCCCGTACGGTTTTATCTACCGCTGGCTTTTGCCCCGCCGCCGCCTCTTCGGTAACGCGGTGCGGTTTGTCTCGTGGTTCCAGGGCATCTTTCTCCCCAAAACGCAGGGCACCACCCGCCATCTTGCCTTTTTCCTCTCCGCCCTTGGCAAGGGGCGGCATATCCCCGCGATAGCGCCCAGGTTCCTCCGCGAGTCTATCCCGGAAGTCAATAAACCCCCCGCCGGCGTGGAGGCCAAGTATACGGTGGGGTATTTCACCGGCTGTATGACGGATTTTGTTTTCCCGGAGCTGGGCATTAAGATTGTGAATTTTTTGACGAAGAACGGGGTGGAGGTCATCGTGCCGCGCGGGCAGGGCTGCTGCGGCGCGCCGGTATTCCTCGGCGCGGGAGATTTTGCCACCGGCCGCAAAATGGCCGATGCCAACGTGGCGGCGTTTAAAAGCCTCGATTTTATTATTACCGATTGCGCTACCTGCGCTTCCGCCATGCAGGACTACGCCAAATTCCTGGCGGATACGGACGAGCGGAAACAGTCCTACACGGCATTTGCCGCTAAGATAAAAGACATTACCGAATTTCTGGTGGATGTTTTAAAACTGCCGCCCTCCGCCTACCACGCCGCGCCGGAATTCAGAGGCAAGACCGTGACCTTCCACGAGCCGTGCCACCTCGGGCGGTACCTGGGGGTGAAAGAGCCGCCGCGCTACATCCTGAAAGCTATCCCGGAAATTAAATACGTGGAAATGCCGGAAGCCGACCGTTGCTGCGGCATGGCGGGGACTTTCAGCGTCTATTTTTATGAACTGTCCAAAAAAATCGCGGATAAAAAAGCCGAGAGCATTGCGTCCACCGGCGCGGATATCGTCGTCACGGATTGTCCCGGCTGCCAGATACAGCTTATCGATACCACCACCCGTCGCAAGATGCCCCAGAGCGTCCGCCATATCATGGAAATCTTGGAGTAAGCCCCGGCGTTGCCTCCAGGCACTAACCGGCGTTTCAATTTGTGATATTTTTGTGAGTCACCTGGCTATGTAATGGTATTATCTTTGTCACTTGACAATATTTGCAGGCTGAATGTAGACTAAGGGAACATTAAAACATAGCATCGCCTGAATCCATCCGACATTAAAAGGATTTCAGTATGATTGAAAGGGTGCCGGTATTGCTCCAGCATAAAATTATGCGAAGGGCATAAACCGGCGTTCTTTGTTAATACGGGAAAAATCCGTTGCGGCAAGACGATTCCTTCCGGCGGGTCTTGTCATAGTCCGGAGCTAACTATGAGTCAAGGCAAACCTACATATAATGAACTGGTGAAAAGACTTGCGAAAGCAGAAGAACTCATCTCGGCATTAAATGGGCATAGACTCAATAATGCGTTAAGCGAGCGCGATATCGCCAGAGATGAACGGAATACGGCTTTAGCTGGCGCCAGAGACCTTAAAGAAGCTTATTTAGAATCGGAGCAAAACTTCCGTAACTCCATGGACGCTTGCCCCCTTGGTATCCGCGTGATTACGGCTGATGGCGACCTTTTTTATGCCAATCAGGCTATCCTGGATATTTGCGGCTATAGCACGGTAGAGGAATTAAAGGCCGTGCCCAGGGCGCAGCTCTATACCCCGGAAAGCTATGCCGCCCACCTGTCGAGAAAAGAAAAGCGCCGGCGGGGCGAATACGTGCCATCCGACTATGAAATAGGCATCAGGCGGCCGGACGGGACGGTGAGGACTTTGCGGGTGCTGCGGAAAGAGATAACCTGGGGCGGTCAGCGGCAGTTCATGGCGATGTATGAGGACATCACCGCCCGCCTTCAGGCGGAAGAGGCTCTTAGAAGCAGGGAAGCATTCCTCAACCATGTTATCGAAAGTACCCCCAGTCCGCTGTGGGTCTCCGATGAAAAAGGCACGGTTATCAGGATGAACCAGTCCCTTAGAGACCTCTTGAAAATAAAGGACGAAGAAATAATCGGCAAATATAATGTGCTTAAAGATACCCAGGTCATCGAGCAGGGCTACCTGCCGCTGGTAAAAAGCGTCTATGAGGAGGGCAGGACAGTCAGCTTTACCTTGAATTATGCTACCTCACGGGAGGTACAGGTCAATCTGACCCAAACGATAAATCTTGTGCTGGACGTAGTGATATCTGCGGTAAAGAATGCACGGGGCCGGATTACCCATGTTATTTGCCAGGAAAGAGATGTTACCGACCGTGTAAAAACGGAAGAGGCTTTGAAAGAGAACCAGGAAATGTTCTCCAAAGCATTTCATAACTCTCCCGTATTGATGCTGATTACATCTCAAAAAGAAGGGCGCATTGTTGAGGTAAACGATGTTTTTTGCAGCACCACCGGCTACAGCCGTGAAGAATTACTGGGCCGCACGACCACGGAAATGAAATTGTGGAGCAACCGCGGGCAGAGAAAGCCTATTCTCGATGTATTGAAAGAAAAAGGGATAGCCTCCGGTGTTGAGGTTGAACTGCGGGTCAAGAACGGGGAACTCAAGACGATAAATATGTCTGTGGCCAACATTACCCTGAAAAACGAGCCGTGTCTTATCACCATCGCCGAAGATATCACGGACCGTAAAAAGGCGCAGGAAGAACTGATAGTGCAAAGGGACTTCAGCCAGAGTATGTTTGATACCGCCCAGGTTATCATGCTGGTCCTCGAGCCTGACGGGCGCATAAATGTCTTTAATCCGTATCTGGAAGATATAACCGGCTACAAGCTGGAAGAGGTATATAACAAATGCTGGTTTGATATTTTTATACCGGAACGTGAACGGGCTAGGATAAAAAAGCTTTTCAGCAAGGCGATAGATAATATCCAGACAAAAGGTAACATCAATGCCATCGTCACCAAAGACGGCCGGGAACGTGAAATCGAGTGGTATGACAAGACTTTAAAAGATATTAACGGCAATGTAATAGGGCTGCTGGCAGTCGGCCAGGATGTTACCGAGCGCATCAAAGTAGAGGCGGCCTTAAAGGAAAGCGAAGCAAAATATCATTTGATTTTTGATAACAGTCAGGACGCTATTCTGCTGGCAATTCCTGATGGTACGATTCTGGCGGCCAATCCTGCCGCCTGCCGGATGTTCGGCAGGAGCGAGGAGGATATTTGCCGTATCGGCAGGAACGGCCTGATCGATGCCTCCGACCCACGCCTGGAAAAAGCCCTGAAGCAGCGCGAGGCTACCAGCGAGTTCATCGGGGAGCTTACTTTCCTCCGGGCGGACGGCACCAGGTTCCCCGGTGATATAGCCTCAAAGATATTCCGTGATAAAGACGGCAACCAGAGATCATCGATGATAATCCGCGATATCACCGAGCGTAAAAACGCGGAAAGGGCATTAAGAGAAAGCGAGGAACGCTACCGGAGCTCGCTGGATAATATGATGGAGGGCTGCCAGATTGTCGACCGTGACTGGCGTTATGTTTATGTTAACGATGCTATTGCTATGCAGAGCCGTCAGAGAAAAGAAGATTTGATTGGCCGTACGATGATGGAAGTCTATCCCGGTATTGAAAAAACAGAGATGTTTGCCGTACTGAAAGACTGCATGGCAAACCGTACGTCCCACCGCCTGGAAAACGAATTTACATTTGCCAATGGCAGCCGGGGCTGGTTCGATCTAAGTATTCACCCCGTGCCGGAAGGCATCTTTATCCTTTCTCTTGATATCACCGAACACCGGCGGGCGGAAATGGCCATCCATGAGAGTGAGGAACGTTTCCGCCGTATTTTCCAGGCGGGGCCCCTGGGTATCGTATTATCCAATCTCGATTATCAATTTACCATGATGAATGCCCGTTTTTGTGAAATGTATGGATATTCCGAAAAAGAACTCCTCACGATGACGTTTAAAGATATTTCTTTCCCGGAGGATATCGCGGAAAATATTCCCAACCTGCAAAAACTGGCAAAAGGCGAGTTAACTAATTACACTACGGAAAAGCGGTATATCAAGAAAGACGGGGATGTATTCTGGGGCAGTCTGATTGTCACCATGATCCGCGATAACGCGGGTAACCCGCAGGGTTTCCTCTCCATGGTACAGAATATTACCCCCCGCAAACAGGCGGAAGAAAGAATCAATCACCTTAACCTTGCGCTGCGGTCGATACGCAACGTAAACCAGTTGATTACCCGTGAAAAAGACCGCCAGCGCCTGATTCAGGGCATTTGCGATAATCTGGTGGGCAGCCGGAGTTTCAATAGCGCCTGGATAGTCCTGCTGGATGATTCCCGCCAGCCGGTAATGTGGGCTCAAGCTAATAAGGACAGCAGCTTCCCGGCCCTGGTAGAATTATTCCGAAAGAGAGAGTTACCGCATTGCGCCCAGAAAGCGCTGAAGCATAAATCCGTGGTGATAACTAACGACCCGCAAACCGAGTGCGCCGAGTGCGCCGAATGCCCGATTAAAGGTGAAAATAATGATGTCGGCAATATGACAATCCGGCTGGAAATTGAAGGGAATATCTATGGTATTCTCTGCGCCTCGATGCCGCGTAATCTGTTAATCAACGAAGATGAAGTATCTTTATTTGTCGAGGTTGCCACGGATATCGCTTTTGCCCTCCGTGACATTGAACTGGGAGCAACCAACGAGCTTCTCCAGCAGGAGAGGCTCCGCGCCGCCAAGCTGGAATCTATCGGAACACTCGCCGGGGGCATTGCGCATGATTTTAATAATCTCCTTACCGGCATCATGGGCAATATCGGCCTGGCAAAATCATATCTTCCTCCCTCCGCCGAAGTTTTTGAAATGCTCGATGAGGCGGAAAAGGCGGCTGCCCGTTCCCGGGACCTCACCCAACAGCTTTTAACCTTTGCCCGGGGAGGCAAGCCGATTAAAAAAGTGATAAACATCGCCCGGGTTATCAGGGAAGCGGCCGCATTTGCGGTCCGGGGCTCCAAGGTCCGCCTGGAATTATCCGTTCCTGACAATCTCTGGTTAGCCGAGGCTGATGAGGGGCAAATCAGCCAGGTGATTCATAATCTGGTGATTAACGCCGATGAAGCCATGCCTGCCGGCGGTATTATTAAAATTCAAGCCAGCAATTTGAGCGTCAAACGAACCGTCGCGCTGCCTTTGGCCGGCGGAAAATACATTCAGATAGATGTGGCTGATTCCGGCATAGGTATTTCTCCGGAACACCTGCAAAGAATTTTCGAGCCGTATTTTACTACCAAGCACCAGGGCAGCGGGCTGGGACTCACCAGTGCGTATTCTATTGTGAAAAATCACGGTGGCTTGCTTCTCGCCGAGTCGGTTCTCAATCAAGGCTCTATCTTTCACATCTATTTGCCCGCGTCTAAAAAAACGACGAAAGGAGAGAAAAAAGTGGCTGCTACAAAATCTACTCAAGCCGGTGGTAAAGTCTTGGTGATGGATGATGATGAAACCATCAGGAAAATGCTGAAAAACATGTTAAACCTGGCGGGTTATGAGGTAGAACTTACCGCGGATGGTGTTGAGGCACTGGGAAAATACAAGCAGGCTATAGAGGCTAATGACCCGTTTACCGCGGTGATTATGGACCTGACTATCCCCGGCGGTATGGGCGGTAAAGAAGCCATTAAAAATCTGCTGGAAATCGACCCTGCGGCGGCGGTCATCGTCTCCAGCGGGTACGCTACCGACCCCATTATGTCCGAGTACAAGAAGTACGGCTTTAGCGCCGTTATCGCTAAGCCTTACAGCATCAGTCAGCTGCAGGAGACAATATCTGGCTTAAAACCCTGGAAGAAATAACAATAATGTCCGGTTTAAGACGGCCAGCCGATGTAGATAATACCCAAGACAGCATGGACTGCCACGGATACCAGGAATAACTACCATAGATAGCAGCGCTACTTAAAATAACGCTGCTATCTTTTTCATTATCATTATTCCGCTTTTTTTAATCCCCTCGCCCCAAATCCCGGATAAAGCGGACTTTTAGGCCAAGCGGCTTGCTACCACTTTCCAGTTGATGTTCTTGAAAAATGCCGCAATATAATCGGCTTTCTTCAGGCCGTAATCGACCATATAAGCGTGCTCGAAGACATCCATAATCAGAACCGGGCGGCAGCCTGCCAGGTGACCGGTATCATGTTCGTTAATCCAAACGTTGAACAGATTGCCGGATACGTTATCCTGGTAAAGCGCTACCCAGCCGATACCCCGCATCGCTCCGGTTGCCCGGAAGTCCTTTTCCCAGGCCTCGTAGCTGCCGAAAGATTCAACCAGTTTCTTGGCCAGCGCGCCGGACTTATCGAGGGGGTCTTTCCCCCCCAGGTTCTCGAAGTAATACTCGTGGAGGCGCATCCCGTCGAATTCCCACCCGAACCTTCTCTTGAGCTCCGCATATTCCGGCGCGGCCGTTTTGTCCTCTTTGAGCATCCCCGCCAGGATGTCTGACAGTTTATTGGTGTTGGTCACGTAACCCTGGTAGAGCGTAAAGTGGTTGTTCAGCAGGGTCTGGCTGAAACCTTCCATGCCGATGAGTTTGCTATAGTCCTTTGACATATAAGCCATGTTCTTGCCCCCTCATTATTCAAACTAAAACGTTATTTTAGTAACGCGAGGAAATCTTTAACCTGCGTTTCCCATTCCCTGGTTTCCACATCCACGGTGCTGCCCTTTTTGCTCGCCGTAGTGTTCACTCTCACGCCGCCGCCGCCCCCCTCCAGATAGACCGAGCATTTATCCTCTTCTTTAATGATTAATCCCAGACCTTTGGAACCAAAAAAGTTGACGGCGCGCTTGATGACTTCTTCCGGTTTGAGCTTGGATTCCTTGGTGGCGTTTAACATTTTTCCTCCTCCTTTTTATGAAACCAGTCCGGCCGCTTGATGCTTGCCGGCAATAGCATCCGCCAGTTTATCCAAAGCCTCATAATCAGCGTCTTTGGGATAGCCCTTGATGATGACCGGGGGGATTATCTCCACTTTGAGATTGGGTATCATCCCGGCCAGGGTTTCCACGGCTTTAGTTCCCCAGCCGTACGAACCGATAATCGAAACGAATTTGGTCTTGGGCTTGAGAGCATTGGCCAGGACAGCCGCGTAAGCTATGTTGGGATGCGGGCCGGTGAGGACGGTAGGCGTGCCGATAACGATGGTGGCGGCGTCCACGAGCGACATGGCCAGCTTGCCGATATCGCTATCCGCGAGGTCGAACTGCTTGACGGTTACGCCTTTTCTGGTCAGGGCCTGCACCAGATATTCCACCATGCGGCGCGTGCTGCCGTGCATGGAAATGTAAGGTACGACGACAATGTTGCCCGGCTCGTCATAGGCCCAGCTATTATAGGCTTTAATAATATATTCCGGCTTATCATGCATCGGGCCGTGGCTCGGCGCAATGATATCTATTTGATAGTCTTTGATTTTTTCCAGGTTCTTCTGTATCTGGAGTCGGAAGGGCATCATGATTTCCGCCCAGTAACGCTTGGCGGCTTCGTATTCCTGCCCGGCGTCCCGCACGTACATGTCCGTGGTGGCCAGGTGCGACCCGAAGAAATCGCACGGGAAGAGGATTTTTTCTTCCCGGAGATAGGTCAGCATCGTTTCCGGCCAGTGCACCCAGGGCGCGTGAATGAATTCCAGCGTCCTGCCGCCGAGGGAAAGGGTCTCTTTATCCGCCACGGTCTTGAACTTGTTTTCCGGAACCATGAACCGGTCCATGAGCATCGTTTTGCATTTATCGGTGCAGACGGCGATGGCCTCCGGGTATTTGGCCAGCACCTCGCGGATACTGCCGGAATGGTCCGGCTCGGCATGGTTGAAGATTACATAATCGATACGCTTGACGCCTAGCTGGTCGAGGTTATCCAGCAGTACATCTTTCATCGGCGGGTTGACGGTATCTATCAGCGCGGTCTTTTCACGGCCTTTGATCAAATAAGCGTTATAGCTCGTGCCGTCCGGCAGGGGAATCAGGGAATCGAAAAGCCTTCTGTCCCAGTCCACCGCCCCGACGCAATAAATATCCTTTTTAATCTCCCTGGGTTTGGCGTTACCCGGCAGTTTCGTCATTTATTCATCCTCCTTCTTCCTGATTGAATGTAATGCTTTACTCCATCCCCACGAATATATATTGAAGCACTACACTAACAATCTTGCAATAGTTTTCCCTTGAAGAATAGGAGAAAAGTCACAGTCTTGTGATGTTGACGGTGCAATAATATACTATCGTCGAAAAGAAATTATGAGGAGGAAAGAATTTTGACAAAATCGATTAAAGGCACACAAACGGAAAAGAACTTGTTAACCGCGTTTGCCGGGGAATCGCAGGCAAGGAACCGCTACACCTTTTTTGCCGCCGCGGCGCGCAAGGAGGGCTACGAGCAGATAACCAATGTCTTTACCGAGACCGCCGGCAACGAAAAGGAACACGCTGAAGTCTTCTTTAAATACCTTAAAGGCGGCGATGTGGAAATCACCGCGATGTACCCGGCGGGAGTCATCGGCAGCACGCTGCAAAACCTGGAAGCGGCCGCTAACGGGGAAAAACAGGAGTGGAGCGAAATTTACGCCAGTTTTGAGAAAATGGCCAGGCAGGAAGGCTTTGATGACATCGCGACCTCTTTCAAAGAAATTGCCGAGGTTGAGGAATTCCACGAGAGACGCTACCGCAAACTGGCCAAGAACGTGGCGTCCGGCGAGGTATTCAAAAAGAAAACTACCGTCAGGTGGCACTGCACCAACTGCGGCTACATTCATGAAGGGCCGGAAGCGCCCAAGGTATGCCCGGCCTGCAAGCACGCCCAGGCTTACTATGAATTGTTGGCGGAAAACTATTAAAGTCACGGATACGGCAGGGCGGGGAAAAAGTATACGGCTTTCTTCATATTTTTTCCTTCCTTGATTAATGAAAATATTCTTGAAATATTCTCATAAGGGAGGCAAGCAATGGCTAAAAACAAAAAGACCTACACCACCGGTTTCGGCGGGCCCGTTGATAACGACCAGAATTCTAAGACCGCCGGCAGTCCCGGCCCCGTTTTAATGCAGGACACACACCTGCTGGAAAAGCTGGGGCACTTCGACCGGGAGCGTATCCCGGAGCGGGTCGTCCACGCTAAAGGTGCGGGGGCGCATGGCTACTTTGAGGTAACCGCCGATGTTACCAGGTACACCAAAGCCAAATTCCTTTCGGAAATCGGCAAGCGGACGGAGGTTTTCGCCCGCTTTTCCACGGTCGGCGGCGAGAGGGGTTCCGCCGATGCGGAAAGAGACCCCCGCGGCTTTGCCCTCAAGTTCTACACGGAAGAGGGCAATTACGACATGACCGGCAACAACACTCCGGTCTTCTTCATCCGCGATCCCTTAAAGTTCCCGGACTTCATCCATACCCAAAAGCGCCATCCGGGCAGCAACCTCAAGGACGCGGACATGTTCTGGGATTTCCTTTCACTGACGCCGGAGTCCATCCACCAGGTCACCATCCTCTTTTCCGACCGCGGCACGCCTTACAACTTCCGGCACATGAACGGCTACAGCAGCCATACCTTCAAATGGTATAACGCCAAAGGCGAATATTTTTGGGTGAAGTACCACTTCAAGACGGAGCAGGGGATTAAAAACCTGACCCGCGACGAGGCGACCGAGATGAAGGGGAAAGACCCCGACCACGCCACCCGCGACCTCTTCCAGGCCATCGAGAAAGGCGACTTTCCCTCCTGGCGGCTGGAAATGCAAATCATGACCCCAGAACAGGCGGAAAAGTACCGCTTCGATTCCTTCGATGTGACCAAGGTCTGGTTCCACGCTGACGTCAAGCCCATCACCATCGGGCGGCTGGTGCTGAACAAGAACCCGGAAAACTACTTCGCGGAAGTGGAGCAGGCGGCTTTTTCTCCGGCCAACTTCGTGCCCGGCATCGCCGCTTCGCCGGACAAGCTGCTCCAGGGTCGGCTGTTCTCCTATCATGATACTCACCTCCACCGCCTCGGGCCCAACTATCAGTTGTTGCCCATCAACCGCCCCAGGAACGCCGTCAACTACTACCAGCGCGACGGCTATATGGCGGTGGGGGATAACGGCGGGAACGGCCCCAACTACTATCCCAACAGCTTTGGCGGGCCGGAACCGGACGCCGGCACCGGCGAACCACCGTTCAAGGTTTCCGGCGAGGCAAAACGCCAGCCCTACAGCCACCCCAACGATGACTTCTTCCAGTCCGGCGAGCTTTACCGCCGCGTGATGACGGACGAAGACCGTGACCACCTCATCGGCAATATCACCACGCATCTCGGCAACGCCCGTAAACGCATCCAGCTGCGGCAGAGCGCCGTCTTCTATAAAGCCGACCCCGAATACGGCACGCGCGTGGCTCAAGGGCTGAAGCTGGACGTCAAAGAAGTCAAACGCATGGCGGAGCTATCCGCGGAAGAACGCGCCAAAGCCACCGCGGAAAAATAGTCTTTAGCTAAAAAGCCAAGAGGGGGGGGCAGGACGTGACCTGCCCCCCCTTTATCTACCGGAGAGAAAGCAGATTTTTGCCCCGGTTTTTTCTAGCTTTTTAGTCAGGTATGGCTATGACTTAAGTCCGATAACCCCCGGATTAAGGATGTATCCCCTTTACCTCGCCCCGAAAAAACGGTAAAATATAGGTGTCAGAAAATCCTCACTAAAGCCGGAAATCAGAGTATTACAGGCGCGTATCTTGGAAAAAAGAGTCCTCGATTGGTTGTTGTCCGGCCCGGCGTGGCTTAAATACGCCGTAGAGCTGCAGCTATTGGATGCACGTCCGGACGTTGCGCCGGTGCTGCAGGATGACTCCATCCGGAAACTGACGGTCAGACTCAAGGGCGATACCGCCGGTGTCCCCGCCATCAAGTCCGGCCGCGTCCACTATACCGAGGCCGGTAAAGCCTACTGGGACCTTTTCCTGCTGGCGGACATCGGGCTGAAAACTAAAGATTTGGGGCTGGATGGGGAGGCGGAAGAAATTTTCCGCTACCAGACGCGTGAAGGCTCGTTTGCGATGCCCCCCAATGTCCGCGAAAATTATTTCTGTATGTCCGCCATCCTCGTTGCCTCCCTGGCGAAAATGGGTTACGGGGACGACCCCCGGATAAAAAAGTATATTCAGGCCGCCATGAACGAGCAGATGCCCGGCGGCGGCTGGGACTGCTACGGGGACAGCTTTAATTCTGAGGGTTCCTGCCCCATGGACGACCTCAATCTGCTGATGCTGCTGGGCCAGTACGTGCAGTACCAGCACGGCCCCGTTCTCTCCGGCGCCATCGATTTGCTGCTGGAGCACTGGCAGGACGGTTCGCACCTGTACGGGTTCGGGGTGGGGAAGCGCTTCCGCGCCCTGGAATACCCCGCGGTAAAATACGGCATCCTGCGTGTGCTGGATGTCCTTTCGCTCTATCCTTACGCGGTAAAAAGCCGCTCCTTTAAGAGTATGCTGGACTTTGTACACAAAAAAGCCGTTGAAGGCCGGTATTACGTGGAAAATGCCAGCCCGGCCTACGCGGAATTCGATTTCGGCAAAGTGGGGGAGCCCAGCCGCTGGCTGACTTTCCTGGTGGCGCGGGTGGATAAGAGAGTGGAAGAGTTGAGCTAAATGTATGAGTGTCATTAAAAGCCCGCTGGATACCCGTCAGCTTGCTGGCGGGAGGAAAGCGGGTTCGCCGAAAGGCGAAGGCTTTGCGACTAACTATGGATAGTGGTATAAAGATGGGGTGGAGATAAGAAGGACGAAAC